>JAUNOF010000186.1 GCA_030537215.1 Lachnospiraceae bacterium | reverse complement strand
GAAAAAATTTAAAAAAATTTAATCAGAGGCGTAGAACAAGTGGCAAACTCGGGTGGCATATTTTGCAGTTTTCGTCTATGAAAATTTACCTGCAATATGCAGAATCCTGTTTTTCCCATTTATGTTTGATTTTCCCGCCGGGAAGTGTTATACTGTGCTGGTTACGAAATATGAATGCGTCAGACCTGGCGCTATGTGGGAATGATAACTATTTGCTTGACATGGCATGATCAATATTCTCTTGTGAGGAAGGAAATGGTTTCAAACCGCAAGCTGTGAGAAGATATGCCAGATTGGAAAATGAGGAGTTTGAGATGAAGGATTTGACAAAAGGAAATCCGGCGAAGGTGATGTTGGAGTTTGCCATGCCGGTGGCATTAGGAAATATTTTTCAGCTGTGCTACAGTCTGGCGGATACCAGAGTGGTGGGCAGCACGCTGGGGGAGACAGCCTTGGCGGCAGTTGGCGCCACAACATCGATCAGTACGTTATTCGTAGGTTTTTTGTCTGGATTGACCAATGGCTTTGCCATCCTGGTTGCCAGAGAATTTGGCGGAGGACATGAACGAGAATTAAAGCGATATGGAGCAGGAACGCTGCTGCTTGGCGTGCTGACTGCACTTGCGCTGACGATTTTGTGCGTGGCCGGGCTGCCCTGGCTTCTTTCCATATTAAATGTGCCGGATGTGCTGATGGAGGAAGCCTCCTCCTACATTCGAATTATTCTGCTGGGCCTGGTTATGACCTGCATGTATAATGCCTGCGCCGGTATCCTGCGGGCGGTGGGAGATACCACGGCGGCGCTGGTATTCCTGGTATGCGCCAGTGTGCTGAACATTGGCCTGGATCTGGCGTTTATCCTGATTTTTAAGCTGGGAGTGGCCGGGGCTGCCCTGGCGACAGTGATTTCCCAGGCAGTGTCGGTGGCCTGCAGCCTGATCTATATGATGAAGCGGTATCCGGTATTCCGGTTTCAGCCGGTTGATTTTCAGATTACCAAGGAAGAGGTCAGGGAGCTGTACAGCTCCGGTCTCTCCATGGCGGCCATGATGTCCCTGGTGTTTTTCGGAACGTTGTCTCTGCAGTGCGCCATTAATACCTTTGGAAATGAGATCATTGTAGCTCATACGGCGGCGCGGAAGGTTACAGAATTTTGTATGCTTCCTTTTTCCGTGCTTGGCGTGACTATGGCTACCTACTGCGGGCAGAATATGGGAGCAGGAAGGCTGGACCGGATCCGTCAGGGACTTCGTCAGTCGCTGATGATTTCAGCAGTCTGGGCAGTGGGGATGATTGTATTATGCTATACGGCAGCCCCGGCTCTGGTTCATCTGGTTACCGGCTCTGTGAATGAGGAGATCATGTACACGGCGTCCTTGTATCTGAAGGTAAACAGTGTGCTTTTCTTTGTCACTGCCGTGATCTGCATTGTGAGAAACGCCCTGCAGGCCATGGGAGAGCACTGGATTCCGCTGGTATCCAGCGGAATTGAGCTGGTTGGAAAGGTGGCTGTGGCTTTTCTTCTCACGCCGCTGATCCAGTACTGGGGAATTATTGTGGCAGAGCCCATTGTGTGGGTCCTGATGGTGATTCCGCTGATTATCCGAATGAAGAAGAGGCTTAAGGAGGCCGATGGGATAGCTTATGAGAAGCTGCGAAGCGGATTCTCATAAAAGGCGCGCATTTTACGCCGTGAATCGGATTACCAGGTTCGCGCAGCGGTTCTGGTATATAAAATGAAAAAAACACATACATAAACCACATGCCGGAATTCATCTGCCAGATGTAAGAATTCCGGCATAATTTGTAATAGGATTGTTAACACATTTATGTTTGGATTTGGTATAGTTATAAATAGATTTGACGATGCACAGGGAGGGAAGCAGATGAAACCGGATTATGGAAATGGCAGGCTGAAAGCTCCGGTGAGGGAATCGGGAGCAGAGTCAACAATAAAGGCTGCAGGCGGAAGAAAACGGATTTTGGAATTATATTTTTTTATCCTTTTTTCCGCTGCAGTGGTTTTGTCTGCGTTATGGTTTCATCATTCTTATACCTTGCACCGACCGGTATTTCTTTTGATGGATGTAGAAGAAACCATGTTTGAAGGGAGCGCGTCGGAGGAAAACGGGACTGAGAGGGAAGACAATGGCAGTAAAACTGCCGGGCAGGATAAAAAAATGCTTTGGACTCAGATTTCCGTGTACTATATTCAAGATCAGGAGGATCAGTCACAGATTACGGCAGTGGACTTTCCGGAATTAGAGGGGATTGGAGTGTTTCAGACAGAAGGCGGGATGAAGCAGAAGGAATGGTCTTTGTTTTCTTCGATGACAGGAAGTGCTTTTCAGGGACAAAAGTATGGAATTTATGAGATTTATGGAAAAATTCAGATTCTTGAGGAAAACTGGCCGGAAAATGGCCTGCATCTGAGCCGGATTCAGGTTATCTATAAGGATGGAACTATTGGAGAAGAATGGATCGGAGATTTGCATCTGAAGCATTATATGAATTTCGGGAAGCTTCAGATGGACAGCAGCAGTTCTGGCTCAGATGGAACCAGGAGCTTTTCCTATCGGGTAATGGAGGATTGCAGGCTGGAAAAGATTACAATGTACAGCCCGGATCAGGTGCGCAGCGAGTTTGATATTCAGATTAACGGAACTGATCTGTGGGAATGGAAGCCAATGGAACTGAAGGCTGGAAGCCGGCTTCAGGTGGAAACTTTATGGCATGGGAGCGGAAATGTCAGAGAGACGTTGGAGCCGATGACGGCAATTCTGGAGCTTCATTGCAAGGAACTGCAGGAGGAAGAAACAGGAGATCCGGGCAAGGAGTGGATTGAAGCTGTCCCCATTCAACGGTTTCTGCGCTGGAGAAAGAACGGCTTTGATCAGGTTAGGAAATACCTGAAGGAAAGGGGAGCTTATGAAGCAGGGAATGAAAGTGGCGGCCTGGGGAATTTTTCTCACAAGTTTTCATATTAATCTGTTTGGAATTCCGATTTTCCCTAGTATAGTAGGCATTGGAGTCTGGCTGGAAGGCTTGAAAAAAATGGAGGCAGCCGCAGCGGCAGAAAGGGAAAACCAAGAAATTTTGTGGGGGAAATGGATGATGAGGGCTGGTATGCTTCTGCTGTTTGTCACCATATGCGGCCTGGCCACCGGATGGCTGACTGAGGAGGAGAACTTCTGGATCCGGCAGGTTCCTGTATTGCTTATGGCAGCAGAGACCGTCTGCGGGTTTTCCATGATGAATTTTGTGGAGAAGGAGTTGGCGTTCTCTTTATCAGAATTACAGATTTCCCATATACCGGAATGGTATCTTGTTTTTATGATGTCTGCGCTGGCTGCATATGAATATTCTGCAGTGGCAGTGAGCACAGGGTGGAACAGCGCGGCGGCTTTTGCTATGACCATAGGCAGAATTCTAAGTCTTGTTTTTCTGTGCCGAAGCTATTCAGAGCTTCCCGTTCAGGAACTGGCAGAGGAAAAACAGCCGTTTCTCCAGCTGCCTGCAAAAGATGGTGATGGAGATGGTAAAAAAGATCTCCAGGGCGCTGCTGACGATCCCTGCAGCCAGCAGGAGGAATGCAGAGATCAGAAGGATCATAAATAATCCGGCCTGGTAAAGCCGGATGGCTTCCGGAATTCTGCGGGAAAGGTCACAAAGCAGCAGAACCAGGAATACGGCAAGGCAGACGGATGACAGGAAGGCGAATGCTACATGGAGTGTGGCTTTCAAAGGAAGCTGTTTCGGCAGGTAAGGCGTGGTGATAGCGAAGACCAGCAGGAGAAGGGCAAGAGGAATGAAAAATGTGGTTTTTAATGGAGGAACCAGATAGCTGGATATCATCTGCAGAATTACGAAAAAGTAAATTCCCACCAGAAGCCCCCAGAAAACAAAGGCGTTTTCTCGCTCTATATCATTGCCCAGAACGGAGAAATTGGTGGTGAACCAGTTGCTTCCTCTTACAAACAGGATCGTAAATCCGGGGATCAGAAGGTAGGCGGTGATATCCAGGAGGAAACGGAAAAAGGGCTGCTGGTCAGGACGATATGCTGCGTTATTGCTTGATTGATGACCGGAATTCACATGATGCATAGGATTCTCCTGTATGTTCTGTTTTTGCAGTACATGCTGACCAACCAGGCTTGAGGCAGAGTACTGCAGGTATGATTAGTATCCGGTTCTTTACAGGAAAACATCCGGTTAAAATTATGGAAAAAGATTTTTCCGGCTCCGTTCAGATGATTATTTGTTCTGAAGCAGCATATACTTAATACATCCCTCAAAAAGCCGGCAGATTCCCTGAGTCCGGACCGTAATGTCAGGTGTCATGCCATGACTCAGCCACTGGATCATCTGACCGAACAGCTCGCATTTCACAAAGCTGATCAGCAGTTCGCAGTCAGTATCACAGAGAAATGCATCTAAATGCTTGGATTTGATGTACTGCTTGGTGGCATATTCGCAGATGGTCATCAGATGCCGCTCATAAAAGTCCCGGTTGGCAGAGCGGTAGATGTGAAGAACGATGGCTTTATTCTCCTGGATCTGATGCAGTGTGGTTTGAATGATCTCTTCCAGGGAGGTGCTGGGAGTAATCGAGGCAATGATGGCATCGGCTTCCTCCATCATAATCTCCTCCAGCAGTGACGGGATGTCCTGGAAATGATAATAAAAGGAATTTCGGTTTACGCCGCAGTCTTCCACAATGTCTTTTACGGTGATCTGGGAGAGAGAGCGTTGATTTAACAGCTTTAAAAATGACTGCTTGATGGCAGTTTTTGTAAATGGCGGCATGTGGATCCCTCCTTGTCTTTTGCGCTTACTCCTCTAATCATACCATAAAAGTGGGAAAGCTTCTATCTGAAAATCATAAACAATTCATTACAAATATCACCTTTCCGGGATTTTCCGGGAGGTGATTTTATGTTATGATAGGGGAAAGATCATAACAAAAGCAGGGTTAAAAAAGAAACGAAAATTGCAGAGAAGAAGATAAAGGAGGTATGCCATGTCATTTCCCATATATGTAAGAATGAAAAAGCCAGGAAAGCAGAAAAAAGAGGCTCTGCTTCCGGTGCCCTTTGATCTGGAAAGCCGCCCCGACACGGTGAAGGAGCTTTTAACCATGTTGGTGGAGCTGGGGGTGAGGGAGTACAATGAACGAAAGGACAAGGACCAGCTGGTGCAGTATCTGACGAAAGAGGAGATCCGGGACCAGGCATCTGCCGGGAAGATATCCTTCGGCGTCCGGGGAGGCAATGATGCGGATGCCCAGGAGGCGGTGGAAAATGCGCTTCAATGCTTTTTGGATGGGATCTACCGGATATT
>JAUNOF010000185.1 GCA_030537215.1 Lachnospiraceae bacterium | reverse complement strand
GCAGGCAAACTTCAGGACTCTCCCATCATGCGGAGAGTCCTTTTTATACACACCATAGAGTACCCTTATTTTAATGAGTCAATATCTCTATATTCTTCCACTACAGCAGCCTCGGTCGGGTACCTCTCCCTGTGAATGCCTTTTTAGCCCGCCGGTACTTAGGCGCGGTCTCTTACGCGCCTTACGTACCGCTGCGCGCTGAACAGAGCGAGAGCGCGCTGAACAGGGAGAGGTATCCGACCGAGGCGGACCCACAGTCACTAACCTCCGCAAACTCTTCTTAACGAATAATTCATTAAAATGTAATAGGCACATCCCCTCAATCTGTTGTATAATCATTCTATCCTGAACATTTTATGTCAAGCACAAAACGCATTTTACATAAAGCGATATAAAGGAGGCTCCACTATGGCAAATATCTTAGTATGTGACGACGACAAACAAATTGTAGAGGCCATCGACATCTATCTGACCGGCGAAGGCTTTCATGTAATAAAGGCATATGACGGAGAGGAAGCCCTGCAGCTGTTAGGCACCAATCAGGTAGATCTGCTGATCCTGGATGTTATGATGCCCGGCCTGGACGGCATCCGCACCACCTTAAAGGTACGTGAGACCAGCAGCATCCCAATTATCATCCTGTCCGCGAAATCCGAGGATACCGATAAAATCCTTGGCTTAAATATCGGTGCAGATGACTATATCACCAAGCCCTTTAACCCCTTAGAGCTGATGGCCCGGGTAAAATCTCAGCTGCGCCGCTACACGCAGCTTGGCAATTTAAACCAGCAATCGGCTGGACAGGTATATAAATGCGGCGGCCTTCAGATCAATGATGATAATAAAGAAGTAACGGTAGACGGCGATCCGATCAAGCTGACTCCCATCGAGTACAACATCCTCCTTCTTCTGGTGAAGAATGCAGGAAAGGTATTTTCCATCGATGAGATCTATGAGCAGATCTGGAATGAGGAAGCCATTGGAGCAGACAACACGGTAGCCGTTCACATCCGCCATATCCGGGAAAAAATCGAGATCAATCCCAGAGAGCCGCGCTACTTAAAGGTTGTGTGGGGTGTAGGCTATAAGATCGAGAAGCAATAAGGAAAAAACAAATTTTAATTTAGGAGATACATATGAAAGTAAGCTTCACCCGATTTTTTAAAATCCTTGCATCCTGCCTCCATCTGATCTTTCTCGGGCTGATTGTGACCAGCATCTGCATTCTGTATGCTAATTCCAACTTTGGCCGGGGTATTACCTGGATCCAAAGTGAATCCTACATCCAGTCAGATATCTTTTACAATCAGCTCCAGTCCGATATCCTGGCCATCTTTGACTACGCCCGTCTCCGGGATGCCTTTGAAACGGAAGGGGAACTGGACATGGATAAGGAGATCCTTACCATCAACTACGGTCCCAATGCAGAGACGGACTATACCTTACAGGATATTATCGAGATGGGTGAATCCTATGGCTATTTTCTGCAGGAGGACTGGTCCATTTCTGTGATCTCATCCAATGACACGCCGATCCAGGAGGATCCGGTGCTGGTAGAATATAAATCCTATGACCCGGACCCGGAGTTTACCGAGCCGGGTCAGGCTTATGCAAAAATGAAGGATCTGTGCTATGAGGCATTAAGCAACTTCAGCCGCTATTGCTACGTGTATTACAACATTGTGTCAGAGCCTTCCAACATTTCCTTCCAGCTTACCTGCGCCAATGACAATGACATGATCTCCCGTGATACCATTGTCTACACCAATGTAAACAATCCTTCCTGGGAAAAAATCAAGCATATGGGCCTCTATGCCGAATACCGCGCAGACAGCCTGCGCATTGAAACCAATATGCCGCAGATTCCCAATTACATTCAGGAGCTGGCTGCGGACACGAAATTTTATGAGCAGACCTTTCAGCACTTTATCATCTCTGTGGATACCAACTTCCCTTATTCGGACCGCTACACCAAGGAAGCCTCCGGCTATGAATCCATGCGCGACTGGACCATCCGCGGACTGCTGATGATGAGCGGCGGATGTCTGGGCTGTGTGCTTACCCTGCTGTACCTGATTTCCGCTTCCGGATATCAGACCCGGGATCGAAGCCATGTCCGCCTGTATCCTGTGGACCGCATCAGTGCAGAGGCCTGTGTCCTGCTGTTTTTCTCCCTGGGCGCCATCGGCTGCTATGTAGGACAGGTGGTGGGCATCCGGCTGCTCCATCTGGTGGTATCCCAGAGCAGCTGGTACTATGCAGAACGGCTGCTGATCTATGTGATCATGTATCTGGTCGCCCTCTTATGCTTTTTCAGTCTGCTGCGCCGTTACAAGGCAGACACCCTCTGGCAGGACAGCTGGGTACGAAAAGGAATCCGAGAGCTGACTGCATACTTTACTCAGGAAAACAGTTCTCACACGGCTGCCTATTCCTACATTGCATTCGTTGCTTTGAACATTACCTGTGCATGCAGCACCATCTACCTGCTTTTTGACCTGGAACCAGTCAGCCATCAGATCTTCTTCTGCGCCTTGCTCCTGGCCTGGGCCATATTGGATATGGTTTCCTTTTACTATGTGATCAAGAAGGCACGCCAAAACGAAAAGATCTTTCAGGCAATTTCCAATATTGCCTCCGGTGACATCAGCTACTGTGTCAACGTGAAGGAATTCAGCGGAAAGCAGGAAATCATTGCCGACCACATTAATCATATTGGTGAAAATCTGGATTCGGCTCTCCAGGAAAAGGTAAAAAGCGAGCGATTTAAAGCAGACCTGATTACCAATGTATCTCACGATTTAAAGACTCCCCTTACCTCCATCATCAGCTATGTGGACTTAATCAAGCGGGAGCATATCCAAAATGAAAAGGTTCAGGGTTATCTGGAGGTACTGGAACAAAAATCCCAGCGTCTGAAAACCCTGACAGAAGATCTGGTGGAGGCATCCAAGGCCAGCTCCGGAAATATTAAGCTGGAAATCTCAGATATTGATTTTGTGGAACTGGTTTACCAGACCAATGGCGAGTTTGAAGAAAAATTTGCCGGAAGGCACCTGGAACTGATCAGCAAGCTCCCCAATCAGTCCATCCTGATCGAAGCCGACGGCCGGCGGCTCTGGCGCGTCCTGGAGAACCTATACAACAACGCCTTCAAATATGCCATGAGTCACAGCCGGATCTATGTGGACATGATGCAGGAAGAAGATACTGTGGTATTTACCATTAAAAACATTTCTGAGCATCCCCTTAACATTTCCAGTGAGGAGCTGACGGAGCGCTTTGTTCGGGGCGATGTTTCCCGGACGACAGAGGGAAGCGGGCTGGGCCTTTCCATTGCCCAAAGCCTGACGCAGCTTCAAAATGGAACCTTTACCATCATGATTGACGGAGATTTATTTAAGGCTTGCGTGACCTTTCCTGTGAAAAAATTGGCTGACAGTGGAAATCCTTCTGAAAATGTGTTAGAATAGGACCGCAGAGCAGGAACACACAAATCTATTTGCTGCACCGCTCTGGTTCTCTGCAGCAGAAGGACCACATTGATGAGACGTAACACTTCCGCAGATCCGTAACTGTAAATGTACGGAACCGCTGCGATGAGGCACAAAAGAAAGGACACTCTTTCTATGAAATTAGATAAGAACTATAGAAGATTAACCACCTACACCAGCCTGGCAGCTGCGCTGACCCTGTGCGGTCTTCTGGCTGCCGGCTGCCAAACGCAGAACACTCTTTCTGCATCCGCATCTCCCTCAGATGCATCGGCTGCTGAGGAGACTACCGCAGAAATTATTGTTACCACAGCACCGGAGACCATCCCTCCCTTAAGCCCCAGGGGGCAGATCCTTCCAGAAATCCAGGTCACTGTTCCGGAGGCAGTACCTATGCCGGAATACCTGCGGGTAGGCGAGGAGCATCCGGTGGTAGCACAGCTCCAGCAGCGGCTGATGGATTTAGGCTTTATGGATCACGATGAGCCGACCCAGTATTTCGGTACCCAAACCGAACGAGCAGTTAAGATCTTCCAACGGCAGAACGACCTGACCCAGGACGGTATCGTCGGCGGCTCCACCTATGAAGCCATCATGGCCCAGGATGCTAAACATTATGCGGCGCAAAAAGGCGATGAAGGCGACGATATCCTCCAGATCCAGAGCCGTCTTTATGACCTGGGCTACTTAGCTTCCGAAAATCTTCTGACAGGAAACTTCGGAGACTCCACGGAAGCGGCTGTGTTAAAGCTTCAGGAGGTCAATGGCCTCAGTCAGGACGGCAAAGTGGGCCAGCAGACCATGAACCTGCTGTATTCAGATGAGGTCAGAGCCAACTTCCTGGCTCTGGGTGAAAAAAGCGATGTAGTTCTGGCCTGTCAGCAGCGTTTAAAAACCCTGGGATATCTGGTTTCTGAGCCGGACGGCACTTACGGCCAGGATACCGTAGAAGCAGTAAAGCAGTTCCAGGCTCGAAACGACCAGATCGTGGACGGCTACTTAGGCCCCGGCACCCGAATGGCTTTAAACAGCTCCGATGCCAAGCCTATGGGCCTGCGCCTGGGTGATGAAGGAACCACCGTTTCCAAAATCCAGAATCTGTTAAGCAAATACGGCTACTTAAACTCCGGCAATGTAACCGGATACTACGGCGAGATCACGGAAAAAGCAGTAAAGTCCTTCCAGACGCAAAACGGCCTGGCCTCTGACGGTACGGTAGGCGCCATGACTATGGCAAAGCTGACAGGCAGCGATGTGAAGAAAGCTCCAAAACAGAGTACCTCCTCCGGCAGTTCCGGAAGCTCCGGAAGCAGTAATTCCAGCGGAAGTTCTGGAAGCAGTAATTCCGGCAGCAGCTCTGGAAAGACAAACAACAGCTCCTCCGGCGGTTCCTCTTCCGGTACAGTTAAAATGTCCGGCGGCGTAAGCGCTTTGATCGCAAAAGCTCAGTCCAAACTGGGAAGCCCTTACGTGTGGGGTGCAAAAGGCCCTAATTCCTTTGACTGCTCCGGCTTCGTTTACTGGTGTTTGAACCAGGTAGGTGTTAACCAAAGCTACATCACCTCCTCCGGCTGGCGGAATGTGGGACGTTATACCAGGATCAACAACTTCTCCGATATTCAGGCCGGCGACATTGTAGTTGTAAACGGCCATGTGGGAATTGCTGCAGGCGGCGGTACCGTAATCGACGCTTCCTCCAGTAACGGACGAGTAATTCATCACGCCTTAAGCTCCTGGTGGGCAAATAACTTTATATGTGCCTGGAGAATTTTCGGGTAAAAGATTGAAAAATAAAAAAGCGCTGCTGCTGGCAGAGATGATGAGATTCATCAGCCTTCTGCCGGCCGC
>JAUNOF010000031.1 GCA_030537215.1 Lachnospiraceae bacterium | reverse complement strand
AAAAACAATGAAGAAATACCTCAAATCTTCTAAAATAAAATTCAGAAAAAGAAAAGCATATAATCCCTGAATGCCCGGAACATCGGGCAAATAGAGGAGAGGAGAGCCAGTGATGAAGGATTATCAGCAAAGGGTTATATTTGACAAAAGCTGCACATTCCCTGTTTACGATGAAGTGGATGTGCTGGTATGCGGCGGAGGTCCGGCAGGAACGGCAGCAGCGGAAACAGCGGCAAGACGGGGACAGAGGACGCTTTTAATTGAACGGTTAGGATTTTTAGGCGGAGCTGCGGTGGCCGGATATTCCGGAACGATCTGCGGATTGTTTTACTGCAGTGATACACCCAAGGAGGATGGGCCGCGTCAGGCTGTGTTCGGGTGGACAGACCGGTTTTATCGGGAGCTGGTAAGGCGGGGTCATGTGACACAGCCCCAGCTTTACGGGAAGACTTATTTAGTTCCCTTTGATCCTCAGGGCTGGAAGGAGACGGGGGAGGATATGGTGCTGGCATCCGGCGCCAAGATTCTTTACCATACGGCCATCATCGGGGTGATAAAGGATGGAGAGCGGTTTATCGGTGTTGTGATCGATACAAAAAGCGGTCTGGCCCAGGTGCGGGCTAAGGTGCTGATCGATGCCACCGGCGATGCAGACCTGATCTGCCGGGGCGGACTGGAGTTTACCATGGGGGATCATGGCAAGATCCAGAATCCGACAATGATCTTTCGTCTGGGCGGCGTAGATGTGAAACGGTTTCAGGAGGCATGGGGCCAGGATACGATTTCGCCGGATTGGGTGACGGAAAAGATGAAGGAGGCAAACCAGAAGGAGGGCTACCAGATGCCTCGGCTTAAGGTATGGGTGTATCCCACCAACCGTCCGGGAGAGCTGTTTATGAATGTAACGCTGATCCATGGACGAGATGGCCGTGCATTGAATGTGTGTGATCCGGATGATCATACGGAGGCCGAGCAGGTGGCCAGAAAGCAGGTGTATGAGTACGCCAGATTTTTTAGGGATCAGATACCAGGCTGTGAGAACAGCTTTGTAAATGATCTGTCCTGTGAGGTGGGAGTTCGCCAGACCAGAAGTATTGTGGGGCTTGAGCGTTTAAGCAATGAAGATGTGGCGGAAGCCAGAAAGCGTCCGGACGGGATTGTTCGCTGTCCATGGCCCATTGAACTGCATAATGGAGAGAAGCCATATATGTTCTGGCTGTTAAATGATTATTACGAGATCCCATACGGTGCGTTGGTTCCGGAAGCAGGTGAGGGCATTCTTGCGGCAGGGCGGAACCTGTGCGCGGAGCATCAGGCTCTGGCAAGCTGCCGGGTGACGGCCCAGTGCTTCGGCTATGGGCAGGCAGCCGGGATCGCGGCAGATATGGCCATTCGGGAAGGAAAGCGGCTGCGGGATATCCGGGGAGAGCAGGTAAGGAAGGATTTGAATGAAGAAGGCGCAGGGCTGGATTAAGCCGGCATAGCCGCTCTGGCCCGCTGCTTCTGGAAATAGAAGCATGATGATCATTGTATTATAAAACCAATAAAACCATATTTTTTGGTGTGATATAACAATGATGATCTCCTAAGAGGATGATATGATTAGAGCATAAAAACAGCAGAAACCAGACAGAAGACAGCAGCCGAAGAAGGCTGATTCGGGAGAAGCGGCCAGGCAGCCGAGAAATTTTAGGTACGAAACAGCTGCGAAATAAAAGAGAAAAGGGGAATCAATCATGAATTTAAGAAGTAATTTTGAGCCAGGTACTACCAGATGGGCAGTCAGGAGAACACAGTGGAAGAGTATGGGAATTTCTGAGGAGGATATGAATAAGCCGAAGATTGCAGTGATCAATACATCCAATAAGCTTTCCAGCTGCTTTATCCATGTAGATAAGATCTCTCAGGCCGTGCAGGACGCCATCAAGGCGGCGGGCGGCGTTCCCTTTGAGGTCCGCACCGTGGCATCCTCCGACTTTGTCACCTCCGCCGGAAAGAAGGCCCGTTATCTGATGCCTACCAGAGATCTGATCGTCAACGAAGTAGAATGCATGGTAGAAGGCGCCGTGCTGGATGGAATCGTATTTTTATCCTCCTGTGATAAGACCACACCGGCCCACTGCATGGCGGCAGCCCGACTGAATGTGCCCAGCATCGTTTTAACCTGCGGCTACCAGTTAGGCGGACAGTGCATGGCAGGAGAGTTTGTGGATATTGATGATGTTTATGAGGCCATCGGCGCAGTAGCCTGCGGCTCCAAGACCTTTGAGGAACTGGTAGATATGACCAATCATGCCATTACAACCCCTGGAGTATGTGCAGGTCTGGGAACGGCAAATTCCATGCATATTGTAGCGGAGGCTCTTGGCATGTCTCTGCCGGGCAACGCACCGATCCTGGCAGACAGCCCTAAGCTTTACAAGTACTGTCAGCTGGTCGGCCAGCGTATCGTGGAGATGGTGGAGAAGGATGAGCGGCCTCGTACTGTGATTACAAGAGAAGCTATTGAAAATGCAGTTATGGTGGTCTTAGCCATCGGCGGCTCTGTTAATACGGTAAGACATCTGTCTGCCATTGCAACCGAGGCGGAGATCAAGATGGATGTGGTAAAGACCTATGAAAGGTTTGCAGATACCATTCATCTGTTAACAGCAGTAAGACCTAACGGCCCGTTCCGCACTGAGGATCTGGAAGCGGCAGGCGGCTGCCGTGCCGTGATGAAGCGTCTGGAGCAGTACCTTCATTTAGATGCCATGACTGTATCTGGAAAAAACGTTGGAGAAAATATTCAGGATGCAAAGGTGCTGCGGGACGAGGTGATTAAGCCGATGGAGAATCCCCAGAGCACCCGTCCGGGCGTAGGCATTCTGCGAGGCAATCTGTGTCCCAATGGAGCTATTGTAAAGCTGTCGGCAGTTCCCAATGAGATCCCAAGCTTTGAAGGCAAGGCAGTTATCTTTGAGGGCGAGGATGAGGCCATCAAGGTTGGCTTGGGACAGGGTAAGATCAAGCCAGGTGATGTGATCGTACTGCGGAACATGGGACCGAAGGGCGGCCCTGGAACGGTATTTGCATGCAGCTTTGTGGCAGCATTAAATGGTGCGAACCTGGCATCTCAGGTAGCAGTTGTGACAGATGGTGAGCTTTCCGGGCTGAACCGGGGCATCGTGGTTGGTCAGGTTATGCCGGAGGCGGCAATGGGCGGCCCGCTGGCTGTGATCCAGGAAGGGGAGACCATTAAGCTGGATTTTGTAAACCGCACCATGAATGTGGACATCCCTAAGGAGGAACTGGACAGACGTGTGGCCCAGTGGAAGCCGGCAGAGCGTGAGCTGGTGCCAGGATATCTGGCACAGTATCATGAGCTGGTTCAGCCCATCGAGCAGGGCGCGGTTCTGGGATACCGTTCCTTCCGCGACCGGTAATCCGGAGAGCTGTGTAACTGTTCAGTACCCTCACAGTTACGGAGCCGTTACATATTCCGGTGATTTATGGTATGATTCTATAGCAAGGTATACGAAGAAAAAATTGGGAGGACTGGAATGGACAATTTGGTTATGTGGAAAGACAAAATGAAGGATAAACCGCTGATCGGCTGTTTTGTAACCTTTGCACTGCCGGATATGGCGGAATACACGGCCAGGCTGGGATTTGATTTCCTTTTGATCGACAATGAGCACGGTGTGATGGAGCAGTCCGTGCTGGCGGATATGGTACGCGCGTCCCAGTGCGCCGGAGTTCCGGCGGTGGTGAGGTGCACGGAAAAGAGCTATGACCACATTCAGAAGGCACTGGATTTCGGCGCAAATGGCATCCAGCTCCCGTTAGTGAATACGGCGGAGGATGCGAAAAAGGTGGTAGCCATGAGCAATTTTCCGCCGGTTGGCAAGCGCGGTGTGGCATTCCTCCCACGGGCTGCCGGATATGGTCTGGTTGAGGACAAGAAGGCTTATCTAAAGCGTGCCAATGAGACCAAGCTGCTTTGCTGCCAGGTGGAGACCCAGGAGGCTGTGGATCATCTGGATGAGATTCTGGCGGTAGAGGGGATCGATGTATATTTCATCGGCCCTGGTGATCTGTCCACCTCTGTAGGCATGAACACAACCGATCCGGAGTTTTTGGCATTGGTTGAGAATATCATAAAGCGGATCACAGCGGCAGGGAAAATTGCCGGATACTATGTAGGCTCTGTGAAAGCCGCAGAGCAGGCCATTGGCTGGGGCGCCAGATATCTGGTAACGGCGATCACCCCGTACATGGCAGCCGGGGCGCAGAAATTCCTGACGGATGTGCGGACCGGCAAGGAGCATGCCATGCAGGTGAAGGATGCCTATTAACGAAAAAGAAAGGAAGAGCCCACATGTGGAAATTTCATCAGCCCGTTAATGTGATCTTCGGAGAAGGGGAGATTGCAAATATCGGAACTTATTTAAATGAATATGGCTTAAACAGAGCATTTCTGGTAGCAGATTCCTTCCTGGTGGAATCTGGCGCAGCCGGAACCATGGAGAGAGCTGCGGCAGGAAAGATCGTTGGGATCAGTTCTGATGTAGAGCCCAATCCAACGATCAAAAATGTTGCAGATGCAGTGAAAAAAATAAACCAGGTAAATGCGGACTGCATAATCGCCTTCGGCGGCGGCAGCGTAATGGATTGTGCCAAGGCAGCGGCGGCAGCGGCTGTAGAGCACTGCAGCCCGGAAGAGCTGCTGAACGGGTTCAAGATCACAAAGGCACTGCCTGTCATTGCCATCCCAACCACAGCCGGCACCGGAAGTGAGGTAACAGCCGGAGCCGTTCTGAGCGATAAGGAAAGGGGGATCAAGGCAGCTATTTTCAGCCCGGCCATCTTCCCCGCCATTGCCATTGTAGACCCGGAGCTTACCTTTACCGTTCCGGCCAGGGTAACAGCCGCCACCGGACTGGATGTACTGGCCCATGCCTTTGACGCCATGACCAGTGTAAAAGCCAATGAGGCAACAGATGCTTTGGCTCTTGGCGCGGCAAAGCTTGCCTGCAAGTACCTGGAGCGTGCCGTAGCGGACGGCTCAGATCGGGAGGCGAGAGCCGGCATGTCCAAGGCCAGCCTGATTGCGGGACTGGCGTTTTCCCAGACCGGAACCACCGGTTCCCATGCCTGCTCCTATATTCTGACTTCCAAATATCAGGTTCCCCACGGTGAGGCCTGCGCCTTTACCCTGGATGCCTGGATTTTAATCAATTCTAAGGTGAAGCCGGAGCTGAACCGCTATGTAAAGGAACTGGGATTTGCACAGGCACAGGAGTTTTCCGACTGGCTGAATCAGCTTAAGGAGAAGTTTGGGATGCGTACCAGGCTTTCTCAGCTTGGCGTTGGGACAGACGATCTGGCGGAGCTGACTGCCGCATCGATGAAATCTTCCAATATGACCAACAATATGGCACAGATCGCAGAGGAAGGGGTATATACTGTTTTCAAGAGCAAGCTATAGCTGGTTACATATGATTTTTTCTTCTTTTTGCAACTTTTCCCTGGAGCAGCCGCTTTTGCTGAGAAATCAGCCGGAGCGGCTGCTCCTTTTTCCGTTTTGTTTCACAGGACGCATTTTTCAGCGGCCAGGCCACATCTCCTGCTGCAGGTAAAAGCACAGGCACCGCAGCAGAGCTGCATCCTTTGGATTGGCGATGGGATTGATCTCCAGCACCTCCTTTACCTTCTTTAACCGGGCAATGACGGAATTTTTATGCAGATGAAGAAGCTGTGCCGCCGTCTCCAGCTTCATGTCGGAGGAAACCAGGCCTTTGCTGGTTTCCAGAAACTGGTTTGTATCCAGATTTTCCTGAATCACCTGATCATAATAATCAAAAAGCGGCGCCATCACTTCCTTGCTGCAGTGTTCCAGCAAAAGCTCCAGCAGATGATCCATGAGAAACGCGGTGATCTCCATTGAATTTTTCTGGCGGGAAGCCAGCCACAGAAGATTCTGATAGGTGCTGTGGTAATGAATGAATTTTGTCTGAACCGGGCCGATGAAAAATTTGTAGGTCAGCAGCTGTTCGCTGGTGGATTCCCGGTCAATAAATTCAATTTTCAGCCGTTCCAGGCAGGCATTCAGAGCTTCCGTCCCATAGAGATCATGAGAGTCCTTGGAGAATGATTTCAGCAGAAAGATTCCCCGGTCCACCGGGAGGACGATGTCCTGATGGCGGTAACAGCTGCAGGAGGCATAGGAATCCAGAAAATGCTGAATGATGGTGTTTAAGTATTCGGAATAAAAGCGGATATAAATAGGGATTCGAGGATAGTCATCGGAAAGCTTCATCCGGGAGGCTGCCTTTTTGATGCTGACCTCGTTTAACGGCGATTCGGCCAGCAGGACATGGGCAAAATTCCACAGGCTGTTGTGGCCTTTCATGCTGGCATTTTTCTTATATTCATATTCATACATGGTTTCAAAGGTCAGCTTTACCATCTTCGCGATTTCTGTGATTTCATCCGGATTTCCGCTGACACCGATCACGCCGATGGTTTCATTGCTGCTGGTAAGGCGCAGATTCACGCCGGGAGCATTGACGCCGATCAGGTCCCGGGTGGGCTCTGTGGTTACCAGCATGGGCAGACTGTTTTGTATGATTTCGTAAGCGCAGATATGGAAATCACCTACCCGCTCCTTGGATGTACTGGCGATGATAACGCCACGCTCGTCCATTACATTAACCTTGATTTTCATATTTTGTTCGATTTTTCTCACAAAATTCTGAGCGAATATTTTATTGATCATAGGAACCTCCATTGTGAATATCAGATGCTCGTTTTTGTTTTTTTAGTATAGCACATTGTGTTGAAAGTTAAAAGATATCTTTGTTTATTGTGTCCGTAAGATAATGAATTTTATGTAATAAGCTGGTATGATTTAGACAGTGAAAGGAAGCGTTATGATTGGCCGCAGAATGTGCAAATGAAGGGTAATTGTGATGGTACTGTGGTACCGGACAGCTGCAATCAAGCAAAGGAGAAGAGCAAATGGAAAAGAGATTAAGCCCAGTAGTAAGGTTGGAAAGAGAAGATAATGTAGTAGTTGCAAGACATGAGATTCCGGCGGGAACCCAGATTCCGGAGGAGGGAATCACCACGCTGCAGCCGGTTCCGGCTGGTCATAAAGTGGCAACCCGTCTGATCAGAAAAGGGGAGCCGGTGTTAAAGTACAATACGGTGATCGGCTACGCAGCCCAGGATACGGTTCCGGGAACCTGGATGCACAGCCATAATATCCAGTTCGATGAAGTAAACAAGGATTATGCTTTTTCAAGAGATTATAAGCCGGTGGAGCTGATTCCGGAGAATCAGAGGGCTACCTTTATGGGAATCGTCCGGGAGGATGGAAGAGTGGCAACCAGAAATATTATCGCCATTCCGGTTGCTGGAAACTGTGCAGCTACGGTTGCAAGAAAGATCGCAAATTATTTTAATGAAGAGCGGATGAAGGAGTATCCCAATGTAGATGCAGTGGTTCCCTTCATCACCGGTATCGGCTGCGGCATGGAGATGACCGGCGAGCCCATGGATCTGCTGCGGCGGACCATCTCCGGACATGTGGCAAATCCAAACACAGCAGGTGCGTTAGTCTGTGCCCTGGGCTGTGAGCGGAATAACATCGACAAGATGTTTGAAGCGGAAGGGATGAAGGAGGGCAAGATGCTCCGCAGGCTGGTAATGCAGGAGGTGGGAGGAACCAGAAAGGCCATTGAGCTGGGAATCCAGATGGTAAAGGAGATGCTTCAGGAGGCCAATCAGGTCAAGCGGGTTCCGGTTTCGGCAGAGCATCTGGTGCTGGCGCTTCAGTGCGGCGGTTCCGACGGTTTCTCTGGTTTATCTGCAAACCCGGCTCTGGGAAAGGCGGCCGATAAGCTGGTGAGAAACGGGGGGACGGTGATCCTGGCTGAGATCTCCGAGCTGTTCGGCGTGGAGCATACCCTGACCTGCAGGGCAAAGACGCCAGAGGTGGGACAAAAGCTGGTAGACCGTCTGAACTGGTGGCTGAAATACAATGAAGGCAGAGACTGTCAGATCAACGGAAAGGTAAGTCCCGGAAACAACGCAGGCGGGCTTGCCAATGTGCTGGAGAAATCCTTAGGCGGCGCCAAGAAGGGGGGAAGCACCCCGGTCAACGCGGTTTACAAGTATGCAGAACGGGTGACGGAAAAGGGCCTGGTTATTATGGATACCCCAGGCTATGATCCAATGAGTGTGACCGGCGAATTCGCAGGGGGAGCCACCATCTGCGCGTTCACCACGGGAAGAGGCTCCTGCTTCGGTTCCACCCATTGTCCAACGGTTAAATTGGCTTCTAACAGCGAAATGTATGAGCGTATGATCGAGGATATGGACATCAACTGCGGTCAGATCATTGATGGTGAGAAGACCATTGAGGAGATGGGGGATATTATCTTTGAAAAGCTTCTGGCAGTGGCGTCCGGTGAGAAGAGCAAATCGGAGGAGCTTGGGGTAGGAGCAGATGAATATGTACCGTGGCCGATTGGCGTAATGGCGTAGATCAGTCCTTTCAGGCTGTGCATAAAGCAATTTGTGCACAGCCTTTGTTGTTTTTGCAAAAATACTTGAAAAATCTGCCAGTTATGCTTACAATACTAATGTAAATCAATAATTAAATAGTGGGAGAATCATTACAGAGCAAGAAGGAGACATTATGAAAAAAAGGACACTTTTTTTAAATGTGATGGCACTTCTGGTATCTGCTGCACTCTGCGGATGCGGCGGCAGCAAGAGTACAGAAGCTTCGGAACCTGTGAAGAATTCTTCAGAAGCACCAGCCTCTTTGGCGGCGGAAGCGGATACGACCGCAGCAGCAGAGACGGCTGAACCAGGTGACGGCGGAAGCGCAGTGGTAGGCGTTACCCATGATCTGGTTAGTCTTGACCCCCATCAATCGACGGACGCAAGAACTAGAAGTGTGGTATTTAATCTTTATGAAGGGCTGGTAAAGCCTGATCCGGACGGTAATCTGATACCGGCTGTGGCAAGTGACTACGAGATCTCAGATGATGCAGCGGTTTATACCTTCACATTAAGAGACGGCATAAAATTCCATGACGGAAGCCTGGTTACTGCCGAAGATATTAAATATTCAATTGAGCGTTACGCGGAGATTCAGGGCGAGTCTTCCGCGTTTTCTGTTTTTGATCACGTGGAGATCCCAGATGAGAAGACAATTAAGGTGTATCTGAAGGAAGGGTACTCTGAGTTTCTGCCGGAGATTACCTTCGGCATTATTCCGGCATCCAACCCGGATCCGGAAAAGAATCCTATCGGCACAGGACCATTTAAGTTTGTTTCCTACACTCCAGGACAGAAACTGGAAGTGGAAAAGTTCGAGGATTACTGGCAGGAGGGGCTGCCTTATCTGGATCATGTGGAATTCAAGATTACCGCAGACTCCGATACCGCGTTTATGGAGCTTCAGGCCGGAACCATCGACATTCTCGACTATCTGACCGGCGCCCAGGTAAAGGCGGCCGGAGCAGACTGTCAGATTCTGGAAGGAACCCAGAACATGGTGCAGGGAATGTTTCTGAATCATACATATGAGCCTCTTTCCGATGTGCGGGTCCGCCAGGCCATCTGCTATGCGGTAAATAAGGAGGAGATCAATAATTTTCTTTATGATGGAAAGAGTCATTTGATCGGTTCCCATATGATTCCAAAGCTGGTGCGTTACTATGAGCCGGCAGCGGAAGATCTGTATCCTTATGATACGGAGAAGGCAAAGGAGCTTCTGGCAGAGGCTGGATACCCGGATGGATTTGACCTGGAGATCATTGCCACCACAGCATCTACCCAGTATATGGATGCGGCACAGATCATTGCCGATCAGCTGACGCGGGCAGGCATCCGGACCACCATCCGCCAGATCGAGTGGAGCTCCTGGCTGGATGAGGTGTACCATGGAAAGCAGTTCCAGGCGACAGTGGTAGGATTTGACGGAAGCCTTGCCCCTAATTACTGGATGAAGCGCTATGTGACCGGCTCCTCAAAAAACTTTATGAACTACTCCAGCGAGGAATATGATGATACTTATCAGAAAGCACTGATGGCGGTTGATGACAGTGAAAAGGCAGAGCTTTATAAGAGATGCCAGATGATCCTGGCAGAGGATGCAGAGTCTGTATTTATCCAGGACCCGGCAAATTATGTGGCAGTGAACAATCGGCTTGGGGGCTACCAGTTCTACCCACTTTCTGCCCAGGATCTGTCTGTGGTATACGAAAAGTAAATCTGCGAAAACGCAACTAATTCAAAATCATTACAAGCAAAACAAACATGATGAAATATATTACAAGAAAATTTGTTACTCTCATTATTACGTTATTATTGATTTCAGCAATGACCTTTGGGGCATTTTCGGTAATTCCCGGAGATGCCTCCCTTTCCAGATTGGGAACAGAAGCGACCCAGGAGCAGATTGAAGCGCTGCGGGAGGAGATGGGATTGAATCGTCCGATCACAGAGCGGTATGCTTCCTGGGTTTTTCATGCCATACATGGTGATTTCGGAGAATCCCTCCGGTACAGCGGTACCACGGTGCAGGAGCTTTTGGAGGACCGGCTTCCGGTTACTGTGCTTTTGGCCGTGATCGCATTGATTATGATGTTTGCGTTTTCTGTTCCGCTGGCGCTGCTTAGCGTCCGGTTCCGGAACCACTGGCAGGATACGGTGATCAGCCAGCTTGTTCAAGTGGTTATGGCAATTCCCTCCTTCTTCTTGGGGATCCTTTTGACATACCTGTTTGGAATCGCCCTGCATATGTTCCAGCCTGGAAAATTCATCTCTCCCTCGGAGGATTTCTGGGCTTCAGTCCACTATCTGATCTTTCCGGCCATGGCGATCGCGCTTCCAAAGGGGGCCATGGTGATCCGGTTTATCCGCAATGCGGTGCTGGGCGAGATGAAGAAGGAATATGTGCGGACAGCAAGGAGCAAGGGAAACGGCAGGGACCGGATCCTGTATGTGCATGTTCTGCGGAATGCATTGATCCCGGTGATTACCTTTGGGGCAATGATTGCGGCCCAGGTGCTGGCAGGAAGCATTATCGTGGAGCAGGTATTCAGCGTTCCGGGAGTGGGGAGGCTTTTGGTATCCTCTATTTCAGCCAGAGATTATCCGGTGGTGCAGGCGATCGTGATCTACATTACGGCGATCGTAGTGATTATGAATTTTACGGTGGATGTGCTGTATCAGATTGCAGATCCGCGGGTGAAGGGGGATCAGGGATGATGAGAAGGAAGAAAAACTGGAATCTGATCATCGGGCTTTCCATAACCGGCGTGATTCTGGCGGCGGCCATCCTGGCCCAGTTTTGGACGCCCTACTCAACCACAGAGATGGATTCCTCCGCGGTAAATCTGGCGCCCTGTCTGCTGCATCCCATGGGGACCGATAATTTCGGCCGGGATGTGTTAAGCCGAGTGATGAACGGCAGCGGGATCACCTTTCTCACTGCCTTCGCATCAGTGGCCATCGGCGCCTTTTTCGGCATTATTCTCGGCGCAGTTACCGGGTATTACGGAGGTCTTTTTGATGAGGCGGTGATGGGCGTGGTCAATATGATCCTGGCATTTCCCAGCATCCTGCTGGCGCTGATCTTTATCAGCTTTTTGGGAGCAGGGACCAGGAATCTAATCGCTGCTTTGGGGATTCTCTACATCCCGCCCTTTGTGCGGATTGTGAGAAGCGAGGTAATCCGGTGCCGTGACCTTGATTTTGTGAGAAGCGCCAGGGTGATGGGCGTAAAGCCGGCGCGGATCATTTTTTCTCATATCCTTCCCAATGGGGTAATCAGCATCTTGTCCACATTGACCGTTACCTTTAACAATGCGGTGCTTTCGGAGGCTGGTATGAGCTATCTGGGACTTGGCGTACAGCCGCCGATCCCCAGTCTGGGACGGATGCTTTCAGAGGCCCAGTCCTATCTGAGTATTAATCCATGGTACGGCTTGTTTCCGGGGGTCGTGATCATTTTGATTATTCTTGGATTTGCGCTGATCAATGAAGGACTGCAGCATAAATGAACAACTATAAAACAGGAGGCGGCTATGGAAGCATTGCTGGAGGTACAAAATCTTTCAGTCACCTTTGCGGAGGGCGGACATCAGAAAACGGCAGTGGATCATATCTCCTTTGCTGTGAAGAAAGGTGAAATCCTGGGCGTAGTAGGTGAGTCTGGCTCTGGAAAATCCATGACAGCACTGACCGTTATGGGAATTCAGCCGGAGGATGCGAAGGTGTCTGGAAGGATCCTTTTTCAGGGGAAAGAGCTCTTAAGCCTGCGGGAGGAGGAGAGAAACCAGATCCGCGGAAACGGCTTAGGGATGGTGTTTCAGGAACCGATGACCTCATTAAACCCGGTATTAAAGGTAGGTATGCAGGTGGCGGAAAGCTTGAAGCTCCACACCAATCTGTCGTCAGACGAGATCCGGAAACGGACGCTGGAGATGTTAAGAAGGGTGGGCCTTTCAGATGCAGAAGGGATTTATGATAAGTATCCTCATGAGCTTTCCGGCGGAATGCGGCAGAGGGCGATGCTGGCGATGGCCATGATCCACACACCATCGCTGTTGATTGCGGATGAACCCACTACGGCGCTGGATGTGCTGGTGCAGGCACAGATCCTGGAGCTGATCCGGACGCTTCATCAGGAACGGCAGATCTCCGTCCTGTTCATTTCCCATGACCTGAAGGTGATCCGACAGGTGTGCGACCGGGTACTGGTGATGCGGGGCGGAAGGATACTGGAGGAAGGGACAGTAAAAAAGGTATTTGAAACACCGGAGCATGCTTATACAAAAAAGCTGGTAGGGGTGTCAGTAGAACGTACCTGCGATTTCCGGACCGAAAGGACAGTGCTTTCCGTCCGAAATTTAAATGTGCATTATAAGAACAGGGCATTGCTGCCCGGGAGGAACCAGGGAAAAAAGCAGGTACTTTCCGATGTCAGCTTTGATGTACGGGAGGGTGAGATCTTTGGCATCGTAGGCGAGAGCGGATGCGGAAAATCTACACTTGCCAGAACGATCACCGGTCTTCATAAGGAATATGAAGGAGAGATTATGACAGGCGGGGAGACCGGTCCGCAGATGGTATTTCAGGATCCCTTCGGCTCGCTGAATCCTGCCAGAACGATCGGCTGGATCCTGGAGGAGCCGCTGAAGGTCCGCGGGATTCGAAGCCGGGCAGAGCGGAAGGAGATGGTCACAAAAATGCTGCAGGATATCGGGCTGGACGCATCCTTCGTGAAACGGTATCCCCGCGAGCTTTCCGGTGGGCAGCGGCAGCGGATCAGTATCGGGCTTGCATTGTCCATGAATGCAAGGCTTTTGATTGCGGACGAGCCGGTATCGGCGCTGGATATTACGATCCAGGCACAAATTTTGGAATTGCTTCTGAAAATTAACCGGGAAAAGAAGACCGCGATCTTATTTATCACCCATGATCTCAGTCTCGTACGCAGGATCTGCCACCGGGCGGCAGTGCTGTATGAAGGAAAAATTCTGGAGATCGGGGATGGAAGGGAGATCTGTGATCATCCGAAGGCGGAGTATACCAGGCGGCTTCTGGCAGCAGCGCTGGACGAAAACCAAATGGCAGGAATGAGATAAGGAAGCCAGGAAGAATGAAAAGCAGTGCAGGTGGTCGGATTACGGATTGCCTGCACTGCTTTTGCAGCAGGATAATGAAAGCACTATTGTAACGTGTCGGTTTTTACTTTTGCCGCGACAGCTTTTTTGACAGAAGCCGCAGTGTATCCAGTTTTTTCCGGTCGCTGTCAGACAGGTTTTCCGTCAGGATCTCTGCGATCAGCTCTGTTTCCTGGTCTGTGAACTGCAGTCCCTTCTTCTGCGCTTCCATATTAAAATCCACAAAGGCGCTTAAAAGCTGATTCTTCGGCATTTTTGCCAGACGGTTTGAAAATGAGATCAGCAGATCTAGCTTTTGGGGATTCATTCCCTGTAGGCGCGGGTCATTTTTCCATGATTTCTCCATAATTAGTTCCTTTCTTTGTTGAATCGATTCCCTTATTAATTATGAGCCGATTGCTATAATTTGTTGGTTTCCGCTATGTAAAGGCCTGCATCGTCTGCATCATAAGCTGGATATTTTCCAGCCGGCTCTGCTGCTCCGGAGGAAGAAGGGCCTTGAGCTTTTCTAGCATCATAACAGTTGAGGGAATGCTGTTTTCAGCAGCAGAGGCTGCCGATACGGATGAATCCGGCGGGGCAGAGGAGACGCTGTCCTGATAATTTCTGCGGATCTGGAAGCCCTGCATGATGTTGATGATCACATCGATCATGTCCTGCTCCTGTTTGGTTCCGTAGGGCTTCATGGCATTCAGCATTTCTACGGGAGAGGATTTATCCTGCTCCACGGAGCAGATTCCCATCTCTCCCTCCGGACCTTCCCGGAACAGCTCCATGGTGCGCATCAGCTCGTTGCTTTTTACAAAAAGTGACAGATATTTCTGCTGAGAAATCTGGACATAGGGAAGGGCTGCTTTTATCATCTGGAGATGATGGTCGCCGATCAGATAATCCAGGTCCGTAAGTTTTAAATCATCTTTTTCCATCCTTTACCATCCCAATCTTTCTTTGTTTGTAACTGTTCCACATCTTTACAGTTACTTTTACTCTTAATATTATGTGTGGTGCAACGGATTTATTCTGCTGCATATCATAATTTTATAAGGAGGTTTTCAGAAATGATCTGTATGAAACTGGTAATAGACGGCAATGCCGTATATGAAATAGATGAGGATTGTATGGAACGGCGCAGAAGGCGCTTAGAGGAGCTGGAGCGGCGTCAGGGAAACGGAAGCCTGGAGAAAACAGAGGAAACAAAGAATTAAAAGTAATGATTCAGGCAACAGTTCAGCAGTAAACAGCAGAAAGGCATCCGGAAAAATCGGATGCCTTATGCAAGGTGACAGAAGGAAACTGTCAGAAACCGGATTTTTGCGCCTTAGAAGCCAGAAAGCCAGATTAGCAGGCACGGTCCGGTTTGGACGTTGGGCACGCTTTGACATGCCTGGATGAAGTGCGCTTGTGGGAGGCGCGCCATGCTCTGCATCACAAAAAGATTGCTGCGCGCCTCACGCAATGCCTTGCAGAATTAGCAGAAGAATCCGCCATTGCCGCCGCAGCAGCACAGGAGAATGATAATCCAGCAGAAGTTTCCGCCGAAGCCGCATCCGCAGTTATGTTCGAAGCATCCGGAGTTGCATCCGCTGTTGCCGCCACAGCAGCACAGGATCAAGATCAGGAAGATCAGGTTCGAACAATTATTTCCTCCTGTTTGGCACTCACATCCACATCCACAATTTGTTGCTGCTACATCACTCATGTTAAATCCTCCATAATTTTCTTTACACTCCATCATATGTGCAACGGCTTGCCATAGTTTCCTTGTATTTAGCAAAATTTTAGAAATGGAATATTGAGGAATAAGCAGGCTTCGGTTATAATGAAGAGAACATGCAGCCGTAAGGGATCATACTAGTATTGATTTCATGGAGAACAGGAAAATAAAAATAAGGAGATCACTTAATTAATGGAATTGAATTCAGAAACAATAAAAAAACTGCGAGGCCTGATCGTGTTTACGGTAGCTGCAGTTGTGGTCGGGATCAATTACCGCCGTGTGCTGGCAATTGCAGGTGTTGGATTTCACATGCTGTTCCCATTTATTCTGGGAGCTGCCATTGCATTTATCCTGAATGTGCCCATGCGCTTTATCGAGAGGCACCTGAGGATCAGGAAGATCAATCTGAAGCGGATCTGCAGTCTGATTCTTACGATAATCGGGGTAGCGGGGATTTTGCTGCTGGTATGTTTCGTGGTAACGCCCCAGCTTCTGGAAACCTTCCGCATCCTCCAGGGAAGCATACCGGTGTTCTTTGCCGGTGCCCAGGCCTGGCTGGAGCAGATATTTGCCAGTGACCCGGAAGTTTTGGCTGTTATTCAGACGATCCAGATCGACTGGCAGAGTCTGTTTTCTCAGGTAATGGGATTTTTAAAGAATGGAGCCGGTTCTGTGCTCTCCGGCACCATCTCGGCAGCCATGTCCATTGTCAGCGGTGTGACCTCCTTTGGCATTGGACTGATCTTTGCTGTTTACATTCTGCTTCAGAAGGAGAATCTGGGACGCCAGATGAGAAAGCTGATCCTTGCCTTCTTTCCGAATGCCGCCGCAAGGAAGATCTTTCAGGTGGCAGCCCTTACGGAGCGCACCTTTTCCAGCTTTCTCACCGGACAGTGCCTGGAGGCGGTGATCCTGGGCGCCATGTTCTTTGTGACGCTGCTGGTGCTGCGGCTTCCTTTCGCCCTTCTGATCGGCGTACTGATTGCCTTTACGGCGCTGATCCCTATTTTCGGGGCTTTTATCGGTCTGGCCGTAGGCGCCTTTTTCATGCTGGTGACAGATCCTATGGATGCGCTGGTCTTTACGGTCACATTTTTCATCCTGCAGCAGATAGAAGGGAACCTGATCTATCCCCATGTGGTAGGCGGCTCAGTAGGATTGCCGTCGATCTGGGTTCTGGTGGCTGTTACCATCGGCGGAAGCGCCTTTGGCATCGTGGGGATGCTGGTATTTATCCCGCTGTGCTCTGTGATGTACACGCTGCTTCGGGAGGAAGTCAACGGGCGGCTGGAGAAGAAGAAAAAGCAGAAAGCAGAAGATAGATAACAGACGAAAAAACCAGGGCGGAATTATTCGCCCTGGTACATAAATTTGATCAGACGATCAATATCTTCCGGCTCTGTTGCCACAAGATCCAGCTCACGGATATATGCGTGAGAAAACATACCGGCAATGGCCATACACTGACTCAGCTTTGATTTTAAATTGATTTTGTCGCCTTCCGCTGAAATCAATTCAACAGGTCCCTTGCAGGAATTTATCACCTCAAAGAATTTTTCTACATTTTCAATATTCTGAAGCTTCATAGGATAAAATCTCCTTTCTGGTAAAAATGTTCTGGTTCAGTTTAAAAGAGCTGCTTTTGATCCCTTCAGGAATCGCCTGCATTATAGCATTTTCAATCAACTGGAATCAATTCGGATTTTCACTGAAAATCCACGGGAAAGGCGTATTTTTCTGTACAACGTCACAAAATGCCAAACAAAGGCTTAGTAATTCTGCTCATTGCGGAATTTCTTAATATCTTCCAGAAGGTAATGGGACAGACGCAGTCCGTCCCGCCCGGTTCCAATCTGAATATCCGGCTTATTCGCTCCATGAAAATCGGAGCCTCCGGTAGGCAGCAGGCCGTAATCTTTGGCCAGCTGCTGAAGGCGCGGGATCTGTCCCGCGTTGTGGGAGGAATGGTAGACCTCAAGTCCCTGCAGTCCCAGATCCTTTAAATAAGCGATCAGTTTTTCGTTTTCCTCCCATCCAAGCTTATACTGCATGATGTGAGCCAGAGAGGGGAAGGCGTGGTTGTCCGTCAGAATCTTCATGGCATGCTGGGGAGCGATCTTTTCCTTCCGCAGGCAGTATTTGCCGCCGTACTGGAGATATTGTTTAAACGCCTGATCCATAGAGGAGGCGTAGCCTTTTTCTGTTAAAATCCGGGCAAAATGGGCGCGGGTGATGACGGTATCCGGATTCCCGGCCTGAAGGTCCTCTAAGGTTATGGAAAAGCCGTCGGCTTGAAACCGCCGGATCATTTCTTCATTGCGCTGGCTGCGGATATCCAGCAGCTTTTGGAGCTGGGCGGAGAATGCAGGGTCATGGATATTGATATAAAGTCCCAAAATATGGATTTCTGTTTTCTGATAAACGCAGGAAAATTCGATTCCCGGAACCAGTTCGATTCCGGTGCGGTCAGCGGCTTTTACGGCCTCCTCGATCCCTGCTGTGGTGTCATGATCTGTCAATGCAATGGCAGCCAGCCCTTTTTTAGCAGCCAGTTCTACTACCTGGGTGGGAGAGAGGGTGCCGTCAGAGGCATTGGAATGAACGTGTAAGTCGATATATCCCATGGTAATCCTCCTGAAATAGTTTAGTAACATAATAGTAACATATTTTCCCGTTAATGTAAAATATGACAAAAAACGAAAAAATATTGAATCCAAATTTTAAGAAATTAGTAATTCCATTTTAGTTAAAGTATGCTATACTATAATCCGGTTAATATCTAAACGGACATGCCTGCTGACACAGGCATCACTATATATGAATGGGTGAATATAAATTATGAGTGAGTTAGAGAGAGGGCGCCGGACAGCCGGACAGAGCCGGGCAAAGGGCAGTGCAAAAAATTCCAGAAAGAGCAGTTCTTCTTCCAGAAGCAGCAGCTCGACCAGCGCAGGGAGAAGTTCTTCCAGGAGCAGTACAGGAAGGAGCAGCTCCTCCAGAAGCAGCCGGAGTACATCTTCGGGATACAGAAGCTCCGGATATGGGAGAAGCTCCTATACCTCCGCCAGACGTTCTCGTAACCGGAGAGGATCTGGAAGTAATCTGTGGCTGTTTATTGTAGTTCTGGTTCTTTTCGTAGCTGCGGTATCCATCATCTTTGCTGTGAGGGGGAAAAAGGATGCCGGGGACGGAAGTGAAGCCGCAGAAAGCACAGCGAATGCCACCAGCGGCCCGGAGATCGAGCTGGAAAAGGAAGTTCTGGTAGATGGTATTTCCATCACCGGCATGAGCCGTGACGCGGCAAAAGGTGTGATTTTGAAGGAATTTCCTTGGTCGATGCAGGTGAAGTACGGAGAAGAGGTTTATGAAGTGGCCAACCTGATGGAAACCAAGGTGGATCAGCTTCTGGATGAGATCTATTCCGGCAAAGCGAAAGAGTCCTATACGCTGGATACCAGCGGTCTTGAGGATGCGGTGGCCGCACAGGCGGCAGCAGCTGCCCAGAAGTGGGATAAGAAAGCGAAAAATGGAGCGATTTCTTCTTTCGATAAATCGTCGAATAAATTTGTGTTCAGCGGGTCTGAAAATGGACTGGCAGTGGATCAGGAGAAACTGATCGCAGATATGAATGCTGCGATTTCCCAAAAGCAGTTTGATGCGGTGATCGAAGCTGCAGTCAGCCAGGTATCGCCGGAATTTGGGGAAGCGGCAGCGAAGGAAAAGTATAAGACTATTTCTACTGTCAGCACCAACACTACAGCCAACAGCAAGCGGAATACCAATGTGCGTCTGGCATGTGAGGCCATCAATGGTACCATCCTTCAGCCTGGTCAGGAATTTTCCTTCAATGATGTGGTTGGACAGCGTACCGAGGCAAAGGGCTATCAGGCTGCTGCCGCTTATAATAATGGTGAGGTCGTGCAGGAGATCGGCGGCGGTGTGTGCCAGGTTTCCACAACTCTTTACAATGCTGTTTTGAAGGCGGGATTGAAGACGACCGTGCGCCGGTCCCATACGTATGAGCCTTCTTATATTACACCAGGTCAGGATGCAACCATCAGTTTTGGCGGACCAGATTATAAGTTTATGAATAATTCGGACATGCCTATTGGTATCCGGGCAAGCTATGGGGACCAGGTGTGCACCGTTTCCATCTATGGCGTGCCGATTCTGGAGGAGGGTGTGACCTATTCTCTGAAGTCAACAAAGCTGAAAGATATCGATTCACCGGCTCCTACCTATGAGGAGGACCCTACTCTGCAGCCTGGCGAAGAGAAGGTGAAGAGCAACGGAAGTCTGGGAAGCTATTGGGAGACAAGACTGGTGATCAAGAAGGATGGAGAGATCATCAGCCAGGAGGTTGATCATAATACCACCTACCGAGGTCATGCACCGGTTATTCTGCGGAATACGTCTGGAACGGTGGTGTCACCGGCTGAGACAACGGAGGCAGAAACGGTGATCCATTCCGATGGAGCGGCAGATGGCTTTGGCACAGGCTCCGGCGCCGTAGAGGAGAGCAGTGAGGAGGAAACCAAGGCAGTAGAAACAAAGCCGGCTGAATCCGCTACTGCGGCTGCGCCAAGTACAACGGCTGCGCCGGATGCGGTTGCTCCCAATGAGAACGGACCGGGATTTTCCGGACCAGGCAGTTCGGAGACGGTTTCCGGGCAGGGGCCTGGAAATACGGGGAATGCAGGAGGTCCCGAGGTGATTGCGCCGAATCCTTTGACGGGGGTTGGGGCGCCTTGATGAGAGGAAAATGAAATAATGAGAAGAAAGGGAAGCTGGGTGAGAATCTGGCTTCCTTTTTTTGAGCGAGAGAGGGGGGACGGGCTCTTGGCCTGGCGGCCAAATCGCTGGGGACGGGCTCTTGGCCTGACGGCCAAATCGCTTGGGAGGAGCGAGCCGGGGGTGTAAGCCAGGTGCCGCTGTGCGGCACCTGGCTTTGCGGCTGTCGCCGCATGACCGCGAAAACATGGTGACTGAGCGGCGAGCAAGCTCTCCGAGCAGTCACCGTGTTTTCGTGGTCGCCCGGCTCGTAGTGAAAAAACATTGTATTTTTTACCATAATTATTTGCAATTTGTAGAATTATTGTTATAATATATACAGGTCAGTATTTCTGCTTTGCGGAAGTATTATACTACATCTATACCTTTTATGTAGGAGGAAAGTAAAATGGCAAGAAAAATGAAAACCATGGATGGTAATCAGGCTGCTTCTCATGCATCATATGCATATACTGACGTAGCTGCCATCTTCCCAATCACTCCTTCTTCTGTTATGGCTGAGCATACAGATGAGTGGGCTACTGATGGGAGAACCAACATCTTCGGTCGTACCGTACAGGTAACCGAAATGCAGTCCGAGGCTGGTGCAGCAGGTGCCGTACACGGCTCTTTATCTGCAGGTGCGTTGACCACCACCTATACCGCTTCTCAGGGTCTGTTACTGATGATTCCAAACCTTTACAAGATTGCTGGTGAGCAGTTACCGGGCGTTATCAATGTTTCCGCTCGTGCGATCGCTTCTCATGCATTATCTATTTTCGGTGATCACTCTGACGTTTACGCATGTCGTCAGACCGGCTGCGCTATGTTATGTGAGTCCAGCGTACAGGAAGTTATGGACTTAACTCCTGTTGCTCACTGTGCAGCTATCAAGGGCAAAGTTCCGTTCATCAACTTCTTTGACGGTTTCCGTACCTCTCACGAGATCCAGAAGATCGAGACCTGGGATTATGAGGACTTAAAGGATATGGTAGATATGGACGCTGTTGACGCATTCCGCGCTAACGCCCTGAATCCAAATCATCCATGTCAGAGAGGTTCTGCTCAGAACCCAGATATCTTCTTCCAGGCACGTGAGGCATGTAACCCATATTACGATGCATTACCTGCAATCGTACAGGAGTACATGGACAAGGTTAATGAGAAGATCGGTACCGATTACAAGTTATTCAACTACTACGGCGCTGCTGATGCAGAGCAGGTTATCGTAGCTATGGGTTCTGTAAATGATACCATTGAAGAGACCATCGACTACATGGTAAAGACTGCCGGCGCTAAGGTTGGTGTTGTTAAGGTTCGTCTGTACCGGCCATTCTGTGCTGAGGCTTTAATCAATGCGATCCCAGAGACCGTTAAGAAGATTACCGTATTAGACAGAACCAAGGAGCCAGGTGCTTTAGGCGAGCCGTTATACTTAGACGTAGTTGCTGCATTAAAGGGAAGCAAGTTTGACGCGGTTCCTGTATTCAGCGGCCGTTTCGGTTTAGGTTCCAAGGATACCACTCCAGCTCAGATTGTAGCTGTTTATGAGAACACCGAGAAGAAGATGTTCACCTTAGGTATCGAGGATGATGTAACCAACTTATCCTTAAAGTTAGGCGCTCCGCTGGTAACCACTCCAGAGGGAACCACCAACTGTAAGTTCTGGGGCTTAGGTGCTGACGGTACCGTAGGCGCTAATAAGAACTCCATCAAGATCATCGGTGATAACACTGACATGTATGCTCAGGCATATTTTGATTATGACTCCAAGAAGTCCGGCGGTGTTACCATGTCCCACTTACGTTTTGGACATACCCCGATTAAGTCCACCTACTTAATTAAGCAGGCTAACTTCGTTGCTTGTCATAACCCGGCTTACATCCGTAAGTACAACATGGTTCAGGAATTAGTAGATGGCGGTACCTTCCTGTTAAACTGCCCATGGTCTGACGAAGAGTTAGAGCAGCACTTACCAGGACAGGTTAAGAAGTTCATCGCTGACCATAACATTAAGTTCTACACCATCGATGGTGTTAAGATCGGTATCGAGACCGGCATGGGCCCGACCCGTATCAATACTATTTTACAGTCCGCATTCTTCGAGTTAACCGGCATTATCCCAGCTGAGAAGGCAAACCAGTTAATGAAGGACGCAGCCAAGAAGACCTATGGCCGTAAGGGTCAGGACGTTGTAGAGAAGAACTGGGCTGCAATCGATGCAGGTGCTAAGAACGTTCACGCAGTAGCTGTTCCAGAGTCCTGGAAGAACTGTGAAGACGAAGGCCTGGATTACAAGGTAGTTACCGAGGGAAGAAAGGACGTTGTTGATTTCGTTAACAATATCCAGACCAAGGTTTCCGCTCAGGAAGGCAACACTCTGCCTGTATCTGCATTCAAGGATTATGTAGATGGTACAACCCCATCTGGTTCCTCCGCATATGAGAAGCGTGGTATCGCTGTTAACGTTCCGGTTTGGAATCCAGACAACTGTATCCAGTGTAACTTCTGTTCCTATGTTTGTCCGCATGCTGTAATCCGTCCGGTAGCTATGACTGAGGAAGAGGCAGCTAAGGCTCCAGAAGGAACCCCAATGAAGCCGATGACCGGTATGCCAGCTTACAAGTTCACCATGACGGTATCTGCACTTGACTGTACCGGATGCGGCTCCTGTGCTAACGTTTGCCCAGGCATGAAGGGCAACAAGGCTCTGACCATGGACAAGCTTGCTGATCACTTAGATGAGCAGCCAGTTTTCGATTACGGCCAGACCTTACCGATCAAGGAAGACGTTATCGCGAAGTTTAAGCCAAATACCGTTAAGGGCTCCCAGTTCAAGCAGCCTCTGCTTGAGTTCTCCGGCGCATGTGCTGGCTGCGGCGAGACTCCTTACGCTAAGTTAATTACCCAGTTATTCGGTGAGAGAATGTACATTGCTAACGCAACTGGCTGTTCCTCTATCTGGGGCAACTCCTCACCATCCACTCCTTACACCGCGAATGCTAAGGGCCAGGGTCCTGCATGGAGCAACTCCTTATTCGAGGATAACGCTGAGTTTGGTTACGGTATGTTACTGGCTCAGAATGCAATCCGTGAAGGCTTACAGGCTAAGGTTGAGGCTGTAGCTGCTTCTGAGGAAGCTTCCGAGGAAGTTAAGGCTGCCTGCAAGGAATGGTTAGATACCTACAATGTAGGCGCTACCAACGGCGAGGCTACTGATAAGTTAGTTGCAGCATTAGAAGGCATTGACTGCCCAACCTGCAAGGAAATCGTTAAGAATAAAGATTTCTTAGCTAAGAAGTCCCAGTGGGTATTCGGCGGCGACGGATGGGCTTACGACATCGGCTTCGGCGGTGTTGACCATGTATTAGCTTCCGGTAAGGATATCAACGTAATGGTATACGATACCGAGGTTTACTCCAATACTGGCGGTCAGTCCTCCAAGGCTACTCCTACCGGTGCTGTTGCACAGTTCGCAGCAGGCGGTAAGGAAGTTAAGAAGAAAGACTTAGCTTCCATCGCTATGAGCTACGGCTATGTATACGTTGCTCAGATCTCTATGGGTGCTGACTACGCTCAGACTGTTAAGGCTATTTCTGAGGCAGAGGCTTATCCAGGACCATCCTTAATCATTGCTTACGCTCCATGTATCAACCATGGTATTAAGAAGGGTATGGCTAAGGCTCAGACTGAGGAGAAGCTGGCTGTAGAGTGCGGCTACTGGCATCTGTTCCGCTTCAATCCTGCTGCAGAGAACAAGTTCTCCTTAGACAGCAAGGAGCCGAAGATGGAAGGCTATCAGGATTACTTAAAGGGTGAGGTTCGTTACCTGTCCTTAGCAATGAAGAATCCTGAGAGAGCAGCGAAGCTGTTCGCTAAGAACGAGGCTGAATCCAAGGCTAGATACGAGTACTTAAAGAGATTAGTAGACCTGTACAAGGCTTAATTTTAAAAGGGTATTCGTTGATCCAGGTTTGTGATCATATGATAATCAAGAAAGGCGCCGGAAAACCGGCGCCTTTTTCGCTATTTACTTATAAGAAAATCCTCCCATGATCTATTAGTAATTCGCGCTTGCAGATATATGATTTCTGTGCTATAGCCCGAGTTTGCCATTTGTGAGGACAAAAATGGAGCCATTATGACTCCATTTTTGT
>JAUNOF010000030.1 GCA_030537215.1 Lachnospiraceae bacterium | reverse complement strand
TATAAAAGCAAAATCCCCTTGATTTTTTACCAAACCTCCAATATAATGAATCTGTATTAAGCGAAAGCTTCGATCCACGTTTGTCAGGGAAAATTCTTGGCATACGTGGATTTTTTGTTACAATCGTTGTTAGATCATGTTTGGAGGAAATGAACGATGTGGAAAAATCATAACGTGTTCCAATCTCTGCTGTCGATTCTTCTGGTGATTGCCGGAAATGCATTGTATGCCCTGGCAGTTAAGCTGTTTCTGCTTCCTGCGGGGCTGGTGACAGGAGGGACCACCGGAATCGCTCTTGCGATCCACCATGCAGCTGGAGTTCCCATCTCCCTGTTTGTGCTGCTGTTTAATATCGCCATGCTGCTGCTGGGGTATGTACTGCTGGGGCGGCAGTTTGCTGTGACTACAGTTGTCAGCACCTTTACTTACCCCATTGCCCTTGAACTGTTTAACCGGCTGCTGGGAGATGTAGTGATTACCCAGGATATCCTGCTGTGTACGTTGTTTTCCGGCCTTGGAATTGGATTTTCCTTAGGAGTGGTGATTCGGGCAGGGGCATCTACAGGAGGAATGGATATCCCGCCGCTGGTGCTGAACAAATATTTTAAGATCCCGGTTTCGGTCAGCCTGTATGTGTTTGACTTATGCATCCTTCTGGCTCAGGCGGTCTTGAACCCGCCGGAGAAGGTGCTGTACGGGATCCTGCTGGTTATGATCTACACCATTGTGCTGGACAAGCTGATGCTGATGGGATCGGTCCGGACGGAGGTGAAGATCATCAGCCGGCGTTCGGAGGCCATCCGGGAGGCGATTCTCCATCAGCTTGACCGGGGCGTCACGATCCTGAATGGAGAGACTGGCTATCTGCATCAGGAGGCGCAGGTGCTGTTAAGCGTGATCTCCAACCGGGAGCTTCCCAGAGTGGAAAAGATCATTCGGAGGATTGACCCGGAGTGCTTTATGGTAGTCAGCCGGGTCAGCGAGGTAAGAGGACGTGGATTTTCTATGAATAAAGAATACCGGTAAGGAGAATGTATTATGAAGATTTACTTTGCGCCGATGGAAGGAATTACCACCTGGAGCTATCGGAGGATCTATGAGAAGCACTTTGGACAGATGGATAAATACGTTACCCCATTTCTTTCTCCATGCCAGGATCGGCGCTTTACCCACCGGGAGCTGCAGGAGATCCTGCCGGAGCACAATGAAGGAATGCAGGTAGTGCCGCAGCTTCTCACCTGTCGGAGTGAGGATTTTATCTGGGCTGCCAGGGAGCTGAAGCAGATGGGGTATGAGGAGATTAATTTGAACCTGGGCTGTCCTTCTGGCACAGTAGTATCCAAACGGAAGGGGTCCGGCTTTCTGGCGTATCCGAAAGAGCTGGATGAATTTCTGGCGCGGATCTTTGATGAGCTGGACATGAAGATCTCCATTAAGACAAGGATCGGAAAGGAGCGGCCGGAGGAATTTTCAGAACTGCTTTCCATCTATAATCGGTATCCCATCTCTGAATTGATTATACATCCCAGAGTCCAGAAGGAATTTTATAAAGGGGCGCCGCACATGGATGTGTTTGCGGCTGCGCTGAGAGACAGCCGGAATCCGGTCTGCTATAATGGAGATCTGTTTACATGCTCTGATGTACAAAGGCTTCAGGAATGCTTTCCGCAGGTGCAGACCATTATGCTGGGCCGAGGTCTGATTGCCAATCCGGCGCTTGTGCGGATGCTTGTGGGAATGGAAGATGCAGACAGAAAGGGCCGGCTCCGCCAGTTCCATGATGAGCTGTATCACCAGTACCAGGAGACGATGCCTGGGGAGCGGCCGGTACTATTTAAGATGAAGGAGCTTTGGTTTTATATGATCTGCCTGTTTGAGGACAGCGAGCGGCTGGGAAAAAAGCTTCGGAAGTCCCAGCATCTGCGGGAATATGAAGAGGCGGTGGAAGGGCTGTTTGCAGAAAAAACACTGCTTATGGATACCAGATTCAGGGGATAACAGCAGGGGGGCGGGGACAGCCGCTGATGAAAATTCACCCTTGATTTCTGAAAAAGACAAGAGTATAATCCGAAAAGTGAATAGACTGTTCGTAAGCGCTGGCTGAAGGACGGAAGGAAATTGGAGGAATATACAGATGATAAAAGATTTAACGCTGGGCCCGCCAAGGAAGGTTCTGTGGCAGTTTTCCATTCCTATGTTTATCAGCGTGATCTTCCAGCAGCTTTATAATATCGCAGACAGTGTGATCGCAGGAAGGTTTGCGGGAGAGGATGCACTGGCAGCAGTAGGTGCTTCCTATCCCATCACCATGATCTTTATGGCCATTGCAGTGGGAAGCAATATCGGCTGTTCCGTGGTGATTTCTCAGCTGTTTGGAGCGAAGGCATACGGCAGGATGAAGACGGCGATCCTGACCACCCTGCTGTCATCTGCAGCGCTTTCTCTGGTTCTGACGGGGGCCGGGCTGGCTGGAAGTGCAGGACTGATGCAGATGATCAACACGCCGGAAAATATTTTTGCAGACGGAGCCTTGTACCTGAGGATCTATATCGGAGGATTTCTGTTTTTATTTCTTTACAATATTGCCACCGGCATTTTTACCTCTCTTGGTGATTCCAGGACGCCGCTGTATTTTCTCATAGGATCTTCCCTTGGAAATATTGTTCTGGACTATATCTTTGTGGCAGATTTTCAATGGGGCGTGGCTGGTGTGGCCTGGGCTACCTTTCTGGCACAGGGAGCGGCCTGTGTGCTGGCGCTGATTACCCTGGTATTCCGAATGCGGACGATCCAGACAGAGGATAAGGTGGCTGTCTTTGATGTGGACATGCTGAAACGGATCAGCAGCATTGCAGTGCCCAGTATTCTGCAGCAGAGTTTTATTTCGGTGGGAAATATCTTTGTTCAAAGCCTGGTCAACTCCTTTGGCTCTTCTGTGATCGCCGGATATTCGGCCGCGATTAAGCTGAATACCTTTGCCATCACCAGCTTTACCACCCTGGGAAACGGCGTGTCCAGTTTTACCGCCCAGAACCTTGGAGCAGGAAAGCAGGAACGGGTGCGGGAAGGCTTCCGGGCCGGAATTATGATGGCAGTAACCATTGGAGTTCCATTTGTCATAGCCTTTTTCGTATTTGGAAGATCCATGATCCTGCTGTTTATGAGCCAGGAAAGCAGTCAGGCCCTGGAAACCGGCGTTCAGTTCCTGAAAGTGGTTTCTCCCTTTTACTTTGTTGTGATGATCAAACTGATTGCAGACGGTGTTCTGCGCGGCGCTGCTTCCATGAAATTTTTTATGATTTCCACCTTCAGCGATCTGATCCTGCGGGTGGCGCTGGCTTATATCTTGTCTGTCCCGTTCCAGGTGCTTGGAGTATGGATGTCCTGGCCTGTGGGCTGGTCCGTGGGAACCGTGCTGGCTTACTATTTTTACCATTCAGGAAAGTGGATGTGGAAGAAGAACGTTTAATGGAACGGTTGTAATGCAAATTTAATGCCCCGCAGCTTGCTGCGGGGCATTTGACTAAGGCATCTGATCTGCCTCTGCATGGCGCTTGATGGCCTCAAAGCTTTCGGCACTGATCACGTGCTCCATCCGGCAGGCATCATCCACGGCAGTCTGCTCATCAACTCCAAGCTTCATCAGCCATTTGGAAAGGAGTTTATGGCGTTCATACATGGTTTCTGCAATTTTTCTGCCAGAATCGGTCAGTGTGATGTAGCCGTCTTTATCCATTAAAATGTACCCGTTCTGGCGTAAATTTTTCATTGCAACACTGACACTGGGCTTGGAGAATTCCAGTTCATTTACAATATCAATGGACCGAACCTGCGGCTTCCGCTCACTGATCATCAGGATAGTTTCCAGGTAATTTTCTGCAGACTCATGAATCTTCAATCTTTTCTCTCTCCTAACACGAAAAAATCTCTTATCTTTACTATTTAGAATAACACAAAATTCGGAAAATGACAAATGCTATTTGGAATAGAAAAACATTGCCACAGCCGTTGCGATGATAATAAAATATCCCAGAATACTGAGGGTGTCCGGTATTTGTGCAAAGAACAGGAAGCCCAGCAGAGCGGAAAATGGAATCTGGGAATAATCATACACCGAAATCTCCTTTGCCGGTGCATAGCAGTAGGCGGCGGTGATGCCGAACTGTCCTCCGGCAGCCCCCAGTCCTGCACCAAGAAGCATCAGAAGCTGTTTTAGCGTCATAGGCTGGAAAGACAGGAGCATCAGCGGCAGCAGTACCAGGCAGGAAAAGCCGGAGAAGAAGAGGACGATAAACGGTCCCTTTTCGCCCCGCAGTCCCAGCTGGCGGACCAGGGTGTAAGCCAGCCCCGCGCTCATGCCGCCGCACAGTCCGGCCATGGCAGGAATCAGATTCATATTGGCACCGGTAGGCTTTACCACCAGAAGGGCGCCCACAAAGGCGGAAATCAGCGCCAGGATCTGGTAAAGCTTCAGCTTTTCCTTCAGGATCAGATAGCTGAACAGGATGGCAAAGAAAGGCGACAGTTTATTCAGCATAGAAGCATCTGCCAGAACCAGATGATCCACCGCATAGAAATTGCAGAGGATACCGATGGTGCCGAAAGTAGAGCGGAGGATCAGCAGCAGCAGATTTTCCTTTTTATAGGATATTTTGGCGTGATCTTTTTTTATGATCAGATAGGCGAAGACCAGCGCCACCAGATTGCGGAAAAAGCTTTTCTGGAAGGAAGGAAGATCGCCGGATAGCCGGACGAACAGATTCATCACGGCGAAGCTTAAGGATGACAGGATGATGCAGAAGATGCCCTTATATTTTGCTGGAATTGTGTTCATAATTTTTATCCTTTCTGTTTGTATTCATGAGGCCAAAGCCGCCCCTGCCAGGTATCCCGCTCCCGGAAGCGGCGTGCCAGCGTATTCAGCACCAGACGCTTGTTGCCGCTCCAGGCCGGCTGGATTAAAAGAGATTTCGGTCCATCGCCGGTCAGGCGATGGATGACCATGGAGGGAGGCAGATGTTCGATGCAGGTGATCACAAAATCTACATATTCCTCCAGGGAGAACAGTGGAAATGGATGGCGCTCATATTCAGCCGCCAGGTCAGTTCCTTTCAATATGTGAAGAAGCTGCAGCTTAACGCCGTCGATTGCCGGAGACGGAAGGTCTTTGCCGGAGGAAGGGCAGCCCTTTTGGCCTGTGGGATAGCTGCCGATATAGTTTACCGATTCCAGCATCTGTTCCAGGCTCTCGCCGGGAAGGCCCAGGATCAGATGGACGATAACGGTCAGACCGGCTTCCTTCAGACGTCCTACGGCATCTTCGAAGCAGTCCAGGTCATATCCACGGCGGATGAAGGCGGCGGTTTTGGGGTGAATGGTCTGCAGGCCCAGCTCCACCCACACCGGCTTACATTGATTTAGTTCCTTTAAAAGCTGAACCGTTTCCGGCTCCAGGCAGTCCGGGCGTGTCCCGATGGAAAGGGCTGCGATGTCCGGGTGCATGATTGCTTCCCGAAACATAGGCTCCAGCCGGGAACGGGGAGCGTAGGTATTGGTAAAGGACTGAAAATAAGCGATGTAAGGCCCGGAGCTTGTCTTTTTTGCCACTTGTTTCTTCGCTGCTTCAATCTGGGCAGAAATGGAAGGAAAAGCAGCCTGCCTGGCGGCAAATTCGCCGGAGCCGCCTTCGCTGCAGAAGATACAGCCACGGGTACCCAGGGTTCCGTCCCGGTTGGGACAGGTCATCCGGCCGTCCAGGGAAAGCTTATAAACCTTGGCGCCAAACTGCTCCTTCAGCCAGCTGTCCAGGGAATGGTAAGGTCTGCCGTTCCAGTCTGGTCTTATGCTTAAACTGGAACGCAGGGTGATGGTATCATTGGTCATAATATGGTTTGTCCGAATCCTTTCTTGTAAAATATCCTTTCCCTTTACTATAAACCAAATCTAACAAAATTAATAGTTTTACATACAATTATCTATTGTTGGGGAAGGGGAATTTTGCTATACTTAACCTTGATATAGGGTAATCGGCAGGCTTCAGCCAGGGTATGAAGCTGCAGCAGAAGAATCGATTTGGGGAGAACGTTTTATTTTTATGGGAAAAGGAGATAGGACTTATGAAAGTTCAGGAAACATTACAGCTTTTAGAGAGCAGCAACAGCAGACAGCTGATGACTCAGCTTTACGGTGCAGATCAGGCAGAGAAGAATGTAGCACGGTATCAGGAGCTGGTAAAAGGCTTTGAGAAGATTTATGGCGACCAGGACCTGCTGCTGTTCACATCCGCAGGACGTACCGAGATCAGCGGAAATCATACGGACCATAACCATGGAAAGGTGCTGGCAGGCAGCATTAATCTGGACTGCGTGGGTGCTGCGGCAAGGAATAACAGCCAGAAGATACGCATTATCAGTGAAACCTATCACCAGGATTTTACCATCGACTTAAACGACCTGTCCCCAAGCTCTAAGATGGCAGGGACCATCGATCTGACCAAGGGTCTGCTACAGGGCTGCCTGGAAATGGGCTATCAGATCGGAGGCTTTAACGCGTATATCACCAGCAATGTGATCAGCGCAGCAGGCGTCAGCTCCTCTGCCTCCTATCAGATGCTGCTGTGTGCCATGATCAATACCTTCTTCAATGAAGGAAAGATGGATAAGGTGGCATATGCCCATATTGGAAAATATTCAGAAAATAAGTACTGGAATAAGGCATCCGGACTGCTGGATCAGATGGCCTGTGCAGTGGGCGGCCTGATCACCATTGACTTTAAGAACCCGGAGGCTCCGAAGGTAGAGCAGATCGATTTTGATTTTGCCTCTGCCGGACACAGCCTGATCATCGTTCAGACCGGAAAAGGCCATGCCGATTTAAGCGAGGATTATTCCTCCGTTCCCAACGAGATGAAGAAGGTGGCCCGGTATTTCGAAAAGGAAGTGCTGGCTGATGTGGAGGAACAGGCTGTGATCGACAATCTGAAGGCAGTACGGGAATATGCAGGAGACCGTTCTGTGATGAGAGCCCTCCATTTCTTTGAGGAGAATAAGAGGGTGGAAGCAGAGGTTGCTGCACTGAAGGAAGGACGCTTCCAGGATTTCCTGTCCAATATCACCGCTTCCGGCAATTCCTCCTGGAAGTGGCTGCAGAACTGCTATACCAATTCCAATTATCAGGAGCAGGGCATTACAGTCACCCTGGCTCTCACTGAGATGTTTATTGCCGAGAAAAAGAAAGGCGCATGCCGGGTACATGGCGGCGGATTTGCCGGCGTGATCATGGCAATGCTGCCTAATGAGCTGGTGGATGAGTACGTTGCATACATTGAGAAGGCTATGGGCGAGGGCTGTGCATATAAGATGAGCATTCGTCCATATGGTGCAGAATGCTGGAATGAACTGGTGTAATCAAAAGAAAGTTTTGGCGGCAGAACTTTCACAGTAAGGAAAGTTGACGAAAAAACGTCAGCTTTTCTTAATAAACAAAAAGAAAAACTGTGGTATGATAGTCACATGAAGCGAAGGGGACATCTCCTTAGCGGTTCAAATTTTTTGAGAGAGGTGATGACTATGATGAACCAGTTAAAGAAAAGTTGTTATGAGGTGATCTTATCCATCGGAGGATACCGCTTTCAGGAGTGGACGCTGGAAAATCAGCGGAAGCGGGAAGTTCGTCGTCTGATCCGGGAAAGCCAGGAGGCGGCTTAACGTCAGAGGATTCGCATTTCTGACGTATGACAGGAATTACGGTTGTTTCTGATGGAGGAACAGCAGAGTTTCTAATGGATTCCTATAACCGATTTTTATAACAGAAAGGCTCGTGAAGAGCCGGATCCGATTGCAAAGCGGCAGTTTTCCTGACGGAAGGGAAACTGCCGCTGCTTTTTGTGGAATTTTATCTGGTTTGTTTGATTGGAAGATTAGTACCAAATCTTTCTGAAATATTATCCGTTTAATTCCGCGATCCGCGTCACACTGACATAAATATGAGAGATCCGGTACCAGGTGCGGAAATCCACCACGCCGGTTTGAGGCAGCCCGAAGATGGACTGAAAGGCTGCTACCGCCTGCTGGGTGGCAGGCCCGAAGATGCCGTCAGGAGATACCCGTGGAATGGCCGTGTATACGGTGGCGATGGCATCTAACTGCTCCTGCAGCTGCTGCACCTTGGGGCCGGAGGAGCCGATGGTAAGCTCACTGCCCGGCCAGGAGGCGGGGATGCCGGAGATCTGTTCTGCGGTGTTGATGTAAATGGAGTCGCCGTAGAAATAGCGGAGGATCTGGATGGCGCTGTAGCCTTGCTCCCCAAGATCACAGGATCCCCATTGTGTCATCCAGTTCGGACATTGGACACGCTTCCCGTCGCAGTACTGGGTCAGAATGGGCTGGCGGACCTCCGGGCGGGACAGGTAATTGTCAAAAACCTCATCCACGATCAGGCTGATGCTCTGGAAAATATTCCGCCCATAGATCCACTTGTGGTCGAAGGCAGTGGAGGAGGTGATGGTAAAGTCGTATCCCTGATTCCGGTAAAATTCGGTGTAGACCCGGTTCATGGTGAAGGACATGATTGCCAGTACATTGGCCAGAATGGTGGATTCCGGCCAGGTGGAGTAGATCTCGCTGGATGCCACATTTTTGATATAATCCCGGTAGGGTACGTAGTAATTTGGGGCGGAGCGGTCGCTGGGAACGCCGTCGTGGACGATCACAGTTTCCGGAACCACTACTCGGCTTAAGACGATCTCACCGCTTTCGGCTACCGGCTTGATTTCCGGTTCTGCGATCTTGGGCGGGAAGGTGCCGTAAAGGGTGTGGTCCGGAATATTGACGGTTGTTTCCGGAGGAGCGCCGGCGCCGATGGGAGTTAAGGCGGCGGACTGAAGGGCGGTGGAGCCGGAGAGGATCTCCGTGCCGTTGATGGTCAGAGGCTGGAAGCCGGGGGCCTCGATCTGCAGGTCGTATTCGGCATAAGGACGTTCCGAGGTGGCTGCGGCAGCATCTAAGCTGATGCTTTCCGGCGGGGCGGCTAAGGAGACTTCCTCTGTCTGGCCGGAGCTGTTGGTATTTAAGCGTTCCAGAATCCGTCCGTCACCTCCTGACTCTGAAATCGTGACCACAGCGTTCTGGATGGGAAAATTGTTCTGAATGGAGATCACATGGACCTGGAGAAGTCCGCGGTTTACATTCGACGGGCTTGCCGGGGCAGCCAGATTGGTTGGATCAGATGAGGCTGGGGGCGGTGTTTCCATTACATGAAAAAAAGGTTTCATAATTTGCTCCTGTTTTGCGATGATGATAGTATTGCTATAGTATAATGGGAAGTGCTCCCTTCTCATGCCTGAATTTTGCAAACAAAAAAAATTAGGCTGCCTAAATAATATTTATGATCGAAAGATGTTGAAAAATAGAATGAAATAATATATAATCTTTTCAATTTGGGCAAAAGTAAAGACAGAGGCAACATTGACTGCCCAAACCAACGATCAAAGGAAAGGATAGGTACCCCCACATGAAAGCATACCTTATACTGGAAGACGGAACCGTGTTTACAGGCATCAGTATCGGTTCTGCCAGAGAAGTCATCAGTGAAATCGTCTTTAATACCTCGATGACTGGTTATCTGGAAGTCTTGACTGACCCCTCTTATGCAGGACAGGCTGTCGTGATGACTTACCCGTTAATAGGAAATTACGGCATCTGCCATGAAGATATGGAATCATTAAAGCCCTGGCCGGACGGCTATATTGTCCGCGAATTATCTCGAATCCCCAGCAATTTCAGAAGCGAGGACACTATCCAGCATTTCTTAGAGAAGCATGATATTCCCGGTATCTGCGGTATCGATACAAGAGCCCTGACAAAGATCTTAAGAGAAAAAGGAACCATGAACGGCATGATTACCACAAAGGAGTATGCCGACCTTTCCGAGCCTATTTCCCGCATGAAGGCTTACCGTGTCAAGGGTGTGGTGATGGCCACCACCACAAAAGAAACATATGTGCTGCCGGGCGCCGGCAAAAGGGTGGCGCTTTTAGATCTGGGCGCAAAGAAGAATATTGCCCGCTCCTTACATGAGAGAGGCTGCCAGGTGACAGTTTACCCCGCCGACACCACAGCAGAAGAGATTTTAGCAGCAGATCCGGACGGAATCATGCTGAGCAACGGACCCGGCGATCCGTCGGAGAATGTGGAAATTATTAAGGAGATTCGAAAGCTTTATGAGTCTGATGTGCCGATCTTTGCCATCTGCCTGGGACATCAGCTGATGGCTCTGGCTACCGGAGCTTCTACCTATAAATTAAAGTACGGCCACCGGGGAGGAAACCATCCGGTGAAGGATCTGGAGACGGGACGGGTGTATATCTCCTCCCAGAACCATGGCTATGCCGTAGATGCCTCCACCTTGGACCCGAAGGTGGCAGAGGCTGCTTTTGTCAATGTAAATGACGGCACCAACGAGGGCCTGAAGTATATCGGAAAGAATATTTTTACCGTACAGTACCATCCGGAGGCCTGCCCCGGGCCGCTGGATTCCGGATACCTGTTTGACCGGTTCTTAAAGATGATGGAGGTGAACGAATAATGCCGAAGAATCCTGATATCAAGAAAGTACTTGTGATCGGCTCCGGCCCGATCATCATCGGCCAGGCTGCCGAGTTTGACTATGCCGGAACCCAGGCCTGCCGTTCTCTGAAGGAGGAGGGCATCGAGGTGGTCCTGTTAAATTCCAACCCGGCTACCATTATGACCGATAAGGATATTGCGGACCGGGTATACATCGAGCCACTGACCACAGAGGTGGTGGAGCAGCTGATCTTAAAGGAGCGGCCGGACAGCGTGCTGCCTACCCTGGGCGGCCAGGCCGGACTGAATCTGGCCATGGAGCTGGAGGAAGCCGGATTTTTAAAGGAGCACAATGTGCGCTTGATCGGCACCACCGCCCAGACCATCAAGAAGGCGGAGGATCGTCTGGAATTTAAGGAGACCATGGAGAAGATCGGAGAGCCGGTAGCGCCTTCCCTGGTAGTGGAGAACATCCAGGACGGCATTGCCTTTACCAATACCATCGGATACCCGGTGGTGCTGCGTCCTGCCTACACCTTGGGCGGCAGCGGCGGCGGTATTGCACACAATGAGGAGGAGCTGATCGAGATCCTGGGAAATGGTCTCCGCTTGTCTCGTGTGGGCCAGGTGTTAGTGGAGCGCTGCATCGCAGGCTGGAAGGAGATCGAGTACGAGGTAATGCGTGACTCTGCAGGAAATGTGATCACCGTCTGCAACATGGAGAACATTGACCCGGTAGGCGTTCACACCGGCGATTCCATCGTAGTGGCTCCTTCTCAGACTCTTGGGGATAAGGAGTATCAGATGCTGCGTACCTCCGCTTTGAACATCATCACGGAGCTTGGCATCACCGGCGGCTGTAATGTTCAGTATGCCCTTCATCCAACCAGTTTTGAATACTGCGTCATTGAGGTAAATCCCCGGGTAAGCCGTTCCTCTGCCCTGGCCTCTAAGGCAACAGGCTATCCCATTGCCAAGGTGGCAGCCAAGATCGCTCTGGGCTACACGCTGGACGAGATCAAGAACGCGGTGACGAAGAAAACCTACGCAAGCTTCGAGCCGATGCTGGATTACTGCGTGGTGAAGATGCCTCGACTTCCCTTTGATAAATTTATCAGCGCCAAGAGAACTCTGGGAACCCAGATGAAGGCAACCGGCGAGGTTATGAGCATCTGCACCAACTTTGAAGGCGCCCTGATGAAGGCGATCCGCTCTCTGGAGCAGCATGTGGACTGCCTGATGAGCTATGATTTCACCGGCCTTTCCGACTATGAGCTGGATAAGATGCTGCACAAGGTAGATGACCGGCGGATCTGGGTGATCGCAGAGGCGCTGCGCCGGGGCATGTCCTATGAGAAGATCCATGAGATCACCAGGATCGACATCTGGTTTATCGATAAGCTGGCCATTATCGTGGAGATGGAAAATGCCTTAAAGGCAGCTGGAGAAGCGGTAAAGGCGGGAGCCGCCCCTTCCCAGGCGCTGCCGGCTGACCTTTTGAAAGAGGCAAAGCGTATCGAATTCCCGGACAATGTGATCAGCCGTCTCACCGGCATTCCCCAGGCCGAGGTGAAGGCGCTTCGCTATGAAAACGGAATTCGTGCAGCCTACAAGATGGTAGATACCTGTGCGGCCGAGTTTGCAGCCGAGACTCCTTACTATTACTCCATCTTTGACGGGGAAAATGAGGCGGCTGCCACCCATGACCGGAAGAAGGTTCTGGTACTTGGCTCCGGTCCCATCCGGATCGGACAGGGGATCGAGTTTGACTTCTGCTCCGTGCACAGCACCTGGGCATTCAGCCGGGAAGGCTATGAGACGATCATTGTAAATAATAACCCGGAGACCGTTAGTACAGACTTTGATATTGCGGACAAGCTGTATTTCGAACCGCTGACGCCTGAGGATGTGGAAAGCATCGTGGACATTGAGAAGCCGGATGGAGCTGTGGTGCAGTTCGGCGGACAGACCGCCATCAAGCTGACCGAAGCGCTGATGAAGATGGGCGTGCCCATCTTAGGCACGGCTGCGGAGGATGTGGATGCAGCAGAGGACCGGGAGCTGTTTGATGAGATCCTGGAGAAGTGTCAGATCCCAAGACCGGCAGGCGTTACCGTATTTACCGCAGAGGAGGCCAAGGAGGCAGCTCATAAGCTGGGGTATCCGGTGCTGGTTCGTCCTTCCTACGTGTTAGGCGGACAGGGTATGCAGATCGCTATCAATGACCAGGATATTGATGAGTTTATCGGAATCATCAACCAGATTGCCCAGGAGCACCCTATTCTGGTGGATAAGTATATTATGGGCAAGGAGCTGGAGGTTGACGCCATCTGCGACGGCACCGACATTCTGATTCCCGGTATTATGGAGCATATCGAGCGTACCGGCGTGCACTCCGGTGACTCCATCTCCGTGTACCCGGCCTACAACATTACCGAGGGCAATATAAGGACCATTGTGGACTACACCGAGAAGCTGGCCCGGGCTCTTCATGTGAAGGGCATGATCAATATCCAGTTTATCGTGGACGGCGAGGATGTATATATTATCGAGGTAAACCCACGTTCCTCCCGTACCGTTCCCTATATCAGCAAGGTGACCGGAATCCCCATCGTGCCTCTGGCCACCCAGATCATCTGCGGGCGAACCATCCGGGAATTAGGCTATCAGCCGGGGCTGCAGCCGAAGGCGGATTACTATGCCATCAAGATGCCGGTATTCTCCTTTGAGAAGATCCGCGGCGCTGATATCAACCTGGGGCCGGAGATGAAGTCCACCGGTGAGTGCCTGGGCATCGCCAAGACCTTTAACGAAGCTCTTTACAAGGCGTTCCAGGGCGCAGGCATCAAGCTTCCGAAGTACAAGAATATGATCATTACCGTCCGTGACCAGGATAAGGAGGAAGTGATCCCCATTGCAAAGCGGTTTGCAGATGTGGGATACAAGATCTTTGCCACCAAGGGAACCGCCAGGGCGCTGAATGGGGCAGGCGTAAAGGCCATTGCTGTTCGAAAGCTGGAGCAGGAGTCGCCTAATATCCTGGATCTGGTGCTGGGACATGAGATCGATCTGGTAATTGATATCCCGCAGCAGGGTGCAGAGCGGAGCCATGACGGATTTGTGATCCGGCGGAATGCCATTGAAACCGGCGTGAACGTTCTGACCTCACTGGATACGGCGGCTGCGCTGGTGACCAGTATGGAGAATAAGGCGAATGAGCTGACGCTGATCGACATTGCCACCGTGTAAGGGACAAAGCGAGATAAAAATACGATAAGAGATAAAATAAGATATTAAGATATAAAAAATCCCTCCCTGGCAGATCCGATTTGGATGCTTTGGGAAGGGATTTTTGCCAGTTGCTGTGAACGCACGCAAACAGCAACATTTAGTTAAAGCCGTAGAACTTTCTGGTGATCTTGTAGCACACGCTGAAGATCTTGCGTCCGCCCTTGCCTGGCAGGTTGACGCCCTGTCCCAGGAAGCCCCAGCGAAGCCGAAGGAAGAGCGGGAGATTATGCTTCTTTAAGTACTGCCATAATTCCTTTTTCTTCTGGAAGTTGACCGGGTCATCGGACTGGATGGCAAGCATGGAGGAGATAGTCATCATGATCTCCAGGTAGGACATCATGTAATGGCGCAGCTTTCTGGGCGTGATCTTGGTCACATCGTAGTAATCCAGCATCAGCCTGGTGACTAAAAGCTGCTGGTCGATCCGTCCGATCATCACCTTTTCATTAACAGACTGGTCCTCACGGCCGATGAAGTAACGGTAAAAATTCACATCCAGATAGTACATTTTGCGGACATGAGGCAGCGGGTGATAGACGAAGATATTATCCACATAAAAGGTGTGCTTAGGAAGTTCCAGGCCGCATTCGCGGAGCATGCTGGTGCGGTAGATGACGGAGTGCATCAGGATGTACTGGCCCTTCATAAAGAAACGAACATCCTCCCAGCCGAACAGTTCGTTTTTGGGGAAGGCAGTGCGGTAATTCATCACCTTTTTCCGTTTGGCACCCTGCTTCTCGTAGACAAAGTTGCTGACCAGCATGTCAAGGGAATTTTCTTCCGATTCTGGCTCCTGGTACTGACGCAGTACGGAAAGGATCTGCTGGTAGGCTTCTTCATTGACCCAGTCATCACTGTCCACAACTTTAAAGAAGGTTCCTGTGGCATTACGGAGACCGGCATTCACTGCTTCGCCGTGGCCGCCGTTTTCCTGATGGATGGCGCGGCATATACCGGGATATTTTTCGGCATATGCATCTGCGATCTCAGGGGTGCGGTCCTTTGTGGAGCCGTCATCTACGATCAGGATCTCCACATCCTCGCCGCCGGTAAGCAGAGTCTGGATACAATGTTCCATATAGTTTTCTGAATTGTAGCAGGGAATTGCTACGGATAATAGTTTCACAAGATTGATCTCCTTTCTCGGTAAGTTGACGTTTTGCAGCGCAAAAGAATATGCGGCCTGCGCTGCAAATAAGCGGGGATCTTGTCCGCCAGTTTTATGTTATCATAACATGGAACGGTATTTTTTTCCAGGGTCTTTTTGATTTAATGGTTAATCTGTTGAAAGCTTAAGAGGAATTATATGGGCATGTGGTTGCATTTTTAGCATCTCATGGCTATAATTATTTTATGCATTTATGTTTTGTAGCTGCCAGGATAGGGCGGTTACTATATTTTTGGAAGGGACGGAATATTTATGGCAAAAAAAAGAATTGTAATGGCCTTGGGCCATAATGCATTAGGAACTAATCTTCCGGAGCAGAAAGCAGCCGTAGCCGGGACTGCAAAGGTGATTGCGGATTTTATTCAGGAGGGCTGGCAGGTGGCGATCGTACACAGCAACGCACCTCAGGTTGGCATGATTCACACAGCAATGAACGAATTCGGCAAGCAGCATGACGGCTACAGCAAGGCTCCTATGTCGGTATGCTCTGCTATGAGCCAGGGCTATATCGGCTATGATCTGCAGAACGGCATCCGTTCCGAGCTGGTACGAAGGGGCATCTATAAGCCGATCTCCACGGTACTGACCCAGGTGACTGTGGATACCTATGACGAGGCATTCTATACGCCGGCGAAGAAGATCGGGCGCTATATGACAGCCCAGGAGGCAGCCGAGGAGGAGGCCAAGGGAAATTATGTGGCAGAGGAGCCAGGCAAGGGCTTTCGCCGTATTGTAGCTTCCCCCAAGCCGGTAGCGATTGTAGAGATCGATGCCATCAAGGCGCTGCTGGATGCAGACCAGATGGTGATTGCCTGCGGCGGCGGCGGTATCCCGGTGATGAAGCAGGGATATAATTTAAAGGGCGCCAGCGCGATTATTGAGAAGGATCTTGCCAGCGGTCTTCTGGCGAAGGAAGTGGATGCAGATGTGCTGATGATCGTTACCAGTGTGGACAATGTTACGTTAAATTACGGAACCCCCCAGCAGCAGCCCATCAGCCACATGACGGTGGAGGAGGCAAAGGAGTTTGCGGCAGGCGGCCATTTTGAATTTGCATCCATGCTGCCAAAGATCACTGCTTCTGTGGATTTCATTGAAAACGGCAAGGGTCGGAAGGCGATCATCACCTCTCTCGGCAAGGCGTGGGACAGCATTTCCGGCAAGGCGGGAACGACCATCGAGTAATACAAGCTATTTTTTTATTAACAATTTCTTAACATCCTTGTAACTGGACTTAGACTGTGCTATAATCCCTTCTTGATAATGATAGGCGAATAAAGCTGCAAGACCGCAGCTTTATAAGGTTCCCGGAATGGGAGGCGATTTTATGAAGCAGTTTTTAAAGAAGTACAGGCATGCCTGGGTGATGAGCTTCGGGGTGATCTATCTGATCTGGTTTTCCTATCTGGAGCGTACTGTGACAGACCGTTATCATGTGATGCATGTAGAGCTGGATGACTATATTCCATTTAATGAATATTTTATTATCCCCTATCTGCTGTGGTTTGTGTATGTGGCGGCGACGGTTCTCTACTTTTTCTTTACCAGCAGGGAAGAGTACTACCGCCTGTGCATTTACCTGTTTTCCGGTATGATCATCAGCCTGATCGTCTGTACATTTTTCCACAATGGGACAAATTTCAGGCCGTTAGTTGACCCGGATAAGAATATCTGCTCTTATTTAGTATCCATGCTGTATCAGGCAGATACCTGTACCAATGTGTTTCCAAGCATCCATGTATATAATTCCATCTGTACTCATGTGGCGATCCGCAGAAGTGAGAAGCTGAGAGCACACCGCTGGCTTTCCATCGGTTCCTTCGCGCTGATGATTTCCATTTGTCTGGCGACTGTGTTTCTGAAGCAGCATTCTGTAATCGACGGAGTGGGGGCAGGGATTATGGCATATGCTTTGTATTATGCTGTTTATGGTTCCAGCGAGCTGTTAGAAGAGAAGAAGGCGGTGCGGAAGGCATTAAGCTAAAGATAAATAATAAACTCCGGTTTCTGTGAGAGGATTGCAGAAATCGGAGTTTTATTTATCCATTGGAAGGCGGGAAACGCTATTTTAGATGAATTGCAATAAAAAACCTCACTGGAAAACCAGTGAGGTTAGTAGCGGAAATTGGACTTGAACCAACGACACCGCGGGTATGAACCGCGTGCTCTAGCCAGCTGAGCTATTCCGCCAGATATATGGGGCCTACAGGGCTCGAACCTGTGACCCTCTGCTTGTAAGGCAGATGCTCTCCCAGCTGAGCTAAGACCCCATAGTGCTTGTCGCTTTGGAACTTTACTTGTTAAGTTTTGTCCCTCACCCGACTGCTCCATCAGTATACCTCTTATTGTTCCAATTGTCAACACTTTTTTGACAATTTTTTTGAAAAAAATTATTCGTGATTTTACGGCCCAATCTTGGAGAAAATACATGGGGAAATATATCGTTTTTTCTTATTTTATGATATACTTAAAGTTAGGACTACGCTAGGAGGCTTTGCATGTACTTTTTTATTGTGAATCCCCATTCCTGCTGCGGAAGGGGAGAAAAGACATGGGAAAAACTGGAGAAAATACTGCAGAAAAAAGCAGTTGTATATGAGTGTTATCTGACGCAGAAGCCGGGGGATGCCAGGGTATTTGCCAGAAAACTGACAGAAAGCTGCCGGGAACCGAAAGTGATCATAATCGTGGGCGGGGATGGGACGCTGAATGAAGTACTGGACGGACTGTGTCTGTGCCAGACCATCACCCTGGGCTACGTTCCGGCCGGATCGGGCAATGACTTTGCCAGGAGCCTGCGGCTTCCCTTAAATCCATACCGGTGCATAAACCGGATTCTGGATCAGAAGAGCGTTCGGCTTTTGGATTATGGTGTTCTTACGGTTGGAACTAAGGCGGAGCACCGGCGATTTCTGGTCAGCTCAGGATTGGGGCTGGACGCAGCCGTCTGCCAGGAGCTTTTAAAAAAGGAAACCAGACGGTCGATCCGGTTTCTCCATCTGGAAAAAGCAGCGTATCTGGTCCTTGGGCTGAAGCAGCTTCTCTCAGCAAAGCCTACAAAGGGCTATATTATTCTGGATCGAGTCAAGAAAATTGAATTTAATCATATTTATTTTATATCCGTCCATATTCATCCCTTTGAGGGCGGCGGATTCCAGTTTGCTCCGCAGGCGGACGGCAGTGACGGCAAGCTTTCGATCTGTGTGGTTAGTCATGAAAATAAGTGGAAATTGCTTTCCATCCTGGCCTCCTCCTTTATAGAACGGAAAAAGTACCGAAAAGGGATCCGAACCTATGAGTGCAGGGAAGCATTCCTTCATGTAGAGGGGCCTATGGCAGTTCATGCCGATGGGGAGAGCTGCGGGATCTGGGAGGATCTGCAGGCTGAATGTATTGAAAAGAAAATCCGGATGATTGTATGACAGAAAGGAAAATGGTATGAGAATTGGACAGGGCTATGACGTACATCGTTTAGTTGAAGACAGAAAGCTGATCCTGGGAGGCGTGGAGATTCCTTATGAGAAGGGACTTCTGGGACATTCGGATGCAGATGTGCTGGTGCACGCGGTGATGGATGCGCTGTTAGGCGCGGCTGCCTTGGGAGATATCGGGCAGCATTTCCCGGACAGCGATCCGCAGTACAAAGGAATCTCCAGCATTGAGCTGTTAAAGCATGTGGGAAAGCTTCTGGATCAGAAGCATTATGTGATTGAGAATATCGATGCCACCATCATTGCACAGCGCCCCAAGCTGGCGGCTTACCGGCCGCAGATGGCAGAGAATATAGCATCCGCATTAGGACTTAAGGTCAGCCAGGTCAGCGTGAAGGCTACCACCGAGGAGGGGCTTGGCTTTACCGGAACCGGAGAGGGGATTTCTTCTCAGGCCATTGCATTATTGACAGAAGTGGCAAATTATTGTTATTATGATGCAGAGGATGGAAAAACAGCGGTTTTAACCGGACCAGAAGGCATAATAGAAGTGCCGGAGGAAGACCGGGAGGGCGGCTGTGCAGGCTGTCCGGGCTGTCGGAAGGGATAACCTTTCGGCAGCATATCATTAAGTATAGAATGGAAGCAGCGGCCGGGACCAAAGACTGCTGCGAATCTGACAAAAACAGACAGGGGAAAGAAGATTATGAAGATTTTTAATACGTTAAGCAGACGGAAAGAAGAATTTGTGCCGCTGGAGCCGGGAAAGGTAAAAATGTATGTGTGCGGCCCGACCGTTTATAACTTTATCCACATCGGCAATGCCCGTCCGATGATCATGTTCGACACAGTCCGCCGTTACTTTGAGTATAAGGGCTATGAGGTAAACTTTGTTTCCAATTTTACAGATGTGGATGATAAGATCATCAAGAAGGCCATTGAGGAAGGCGTGGATGCCGACACCATTTCCAAGCGCTACATTGCAGAGTGCAAGAAGGATATGGAAGGCATGAATGTGAAACCGGCTACCAAGCATCCGCTGGCTACCGAGGAGATCAGCGGCATGCTGGAGATGATCCAGACACTGATTGACAAAGGCCATGCATACGTGGCAGCAGACGGTACCGTATACTTCCGGGTGAAATCCTTTAAGGAATACGGAAAGCTGTCTCATAAGAACCTGGATGACCTGCAGTCCGGCTTCCGCGAGATCAAGGTGACGGGAGAGGAGGGCAAGGAAGATCCCAACGACTTTGTGCTCTGGAAGCCGAAGAAGGAAGGAGAGCCTTACTGGGAGTCTCCCTGGTGCCAGGGCCGTCCAGGCTGGCATATTGAGTGCTCTGTCATGTCCAAGCGGTATCTGGGAGATCAGATCGATATCCATGCAGGCGGCGAGGACCTGATCTTCCCTCATCATGAAAATGAGATCGCCCAGAGTGAGGCGGCCAATGAAAAGCCATTTGCTGCCTACTGGATGCACAATGGATTCTTAAATATTGATAATAAGAAGATGTCCAAATCTCTGGGCAATTTCTTCACCGTTCGTGAGATCAGTGAGAAATACGATCTGCAGGTACTGCGGTTCTTTATGCTGAGTGCTCATTACCGCAGCCCGCTGAATTTCAGCGCGGATCTGATGGAAGCATCCAAGAATGGCCTGGAGCGGATCCTGACGGCTGCAGAGCGGCTGCGTGAGCTGGCTGGGAAGACTGCCGGCGAGACCCTTCTGGAGAGTGAGAAGGAGCAGGAGGCGGCTCTGAAGGCTCTGGTAGAAAAGTTTGAGGCTGCCATGGAGGATGATTTCAACACGGCAGATGCAGTGTCCGCTCTGTTTGAGATCATTAAGCTGGCTAACACCACTGCATCGGAGGCAAGCTCCAAGGCATACGTGTCCCTGCTGCTGGATGAGATCCAGAAGCTGTGCGATGTGCTGGGCATTATCACGGAGCGGAAGGAAGAGATTCTGGACGAGGAGATCGAGAAGATGATCGCAGAACGCCAGCAGGCCAGAAAGTCCAAAAACTTTGCACTGGCAGATGAGATCCGGGGAAAGCTTCTGGATATGGGAATCGTTTTGGAGGATACCAGAGAAGGTGTGAAATGGAAACGGGTGTAATGGAAAACCTGCTGGAATTTTATAAAAAATCAATGCGGCTGGAGGAGATGGATGCAAGGACCTATTCTCCTCTGGTCCTTGCTTACATCGGGGATGCGGTTTATGAGGTGATGGTGCGGACCAAAGTAATTAACGGCGGCAGCATCCAGGTCAACAAGCTTCATAAGCACAGCTCCCGCCTGGTGTGCGCCAAGGCCCAGGCGGATATGGTGAAGCTTCTGGTGGAGGAGCTTTCTGAGGAGGAGCGGGCCGTTTTTAAGCGGGGAAGGAATGCCAAGTCGGTCACTACTGCGAAAAATGCTTCTGTGGCAGATTACCGGTGGGCCACCGGATTTGAGGCCTTGGTTGGCTGGCTTTTCTTGTCTGAGCAGTTTGAACGGCTGATAGAGCTGGTGAGCCATGGATTGGAAAAGATAGGAGAATTTGATCAATGCGATACGAAGAACTGACCATAGAAGGCCGCAATGCGGTGCTGGAGGCATTTCGCTCCGGAAAGACCATCGATAAGCTGTTCGTGCTGGACGGCTGCCATGACGGCCCGGTGCAGACCATTACCCGGGAAGCGAGAAAGGGTGATACGATCATCACCTTTGTGAGCAAAGAGCGGCTGGACCAGATGTCTGCTACCGGCAAGCATCAGGGCGTGATCGCATATGCGGCGGCGTATGAATATGCTGAGGTGGAGGATATCCTGAAGGCGGCAAGAGAGAAGGGAGAGCCTCCTTTTATTTTTCTTTTAGACGGAATCGAGGATCCCCATAACCTGGGGGCGATCATCCGTACTGCCAATCTGGCAGGCGCCCACGGCGTGATCATCCCCAAGCGCAGAGCAGTTGGCCTGACGGCAACTGTGGCAAAGACCTCTGCCGGAGCCTTGAATTATACGCCGGTGGCAAAGGTGACCAATCTGGCGGCCACCATGGAGGCGTTAAAGAAGGAAGGGCTGTGGTTCGTCTGCGCCGATATGGGAGGCGAGAGCATGTACCGTCTGAATCTGACCGGCCCCATCGGACTGGTGATCGGCAATGAAGGGGAGGGCGTGGGAAAGCTGGTGAAGGAAACCTGCGATATGGTGGCTTCCATCCCAATGAAAGGCGATATTGATTCTCTGAATGCCTCTGTGGCAGCCGGAGTCCTGGCCTATGAGATCGTGCGCCAGCGGCTGCAGGCAGGCGGAAAGTAGGAACGGCGGGCAGGAACATAAAATTAGAACGCTAAGAAAAGAGGACTTTATGAGACATTTTAAGCTGGGAACCAAGCTGGCGGCAGTGGCTGGGGCAATCTGCCTTGCAGCAGCGCCCCTTTCTGTGACATCATATGGGATGGTGCGGACACCCATTGCATCAGGCTCCACTACCTATGGAAATGATAAGGTAACAGTGGATGCCTCCCATTCGGATCAGGGCTATGTGATGATAAAATATAAAGGAGGCAACAGCAGAATCAAGGTGCAGATTACAAAAGGCGTTACCTACACCTATGATCTGAATGCCAGGGACACCTATGAGGTATTCCCGCTGACAGAAGGAAACGGCAGCTATACCATCAAGGTGTTTGAGAATGTCAGCGGCAATCAGTACGCCCAGGCGTTAAGCCAGAGTGTGCAGGTCAATCTGGCAAGCCAGTATGCTCCGTTTTTGTATCCGAACCAGTATGTGAATTTTAATCAGAACAGTCAGGCGGTGGCAGTCAGCGATCAGGTAGCAGCCGGAGCCAGCGCGAAGCTGGATGTAGTAACGAAGATCTTCAATTATGTAGTGGATAACCTGAGCTACGATTACGATAAGGCTGCAGCCGTACAGAGCGGTTATCTTCCCAATGTGGATGCTACGCTGAACGCGAAAAAAGGGATCTGCTTTGACTATGCAGCGCTGATGACTTCTATGCTTCGTGCCCAGGATATCCCCACCAAGCTGGTAGTCGGCTATACCGGCGAGCTGTATCATGCCTGGATCAGCGTTTATCTGGAAAATCAGGGCTGGGTGGAAAATGTGATCTATTTTGACGGCGCAAATTGGAGCCTGATGGACCCTACCTTTGCTTCCAGCGGCGGCAAGGCCTATGGAGCAGGAGACAGCTCCTATCAGGCAAAGTATACATATTAGAGGGATTGCTATGACAGATTGGGATTGGTTGTACGGGGACGAAAAAACGCTGGATCAGAAGGATGGCTTGGAAAGTCAGGCGGAAGCCGGAAATGAGGGCAGAAGCACAGAAGATCTTTGGGAAATGAATGGTTCTGAAAGCATGACAGATTCCCGGGAAGCAGACCATCCGGGGAGAACCAAAAAGACTTCCAACCGGTACCGCCTTCAGGAGCTTTCTGCCTTTTGTCTGCAGATCTCCCTGCTTTTGGAGGCAGCCGTTCCTTTGGATGAAGGGCTTGCCATTATGGCAGAGGATGCAGGCCAGTCCTGGGAGAAGGAGATGCTCCTTTCCATGGCAGAAGGCGTGGAGCTGGGAATTCCCTTCTATCAGGTGCTGGAGGATACCGGGGCCTTTCCGCCGTATGTGGTCCGGATGGCGAAGCTGGGGCACAGCACCGGTACTCTGGACCGGATGATGCTGTCGCTGTCGGAATACTATGAGAAGGAATTTTTTCTGATGCGGAATATCAAGAATGCCTTGACTTACCCGATTATTATGGTATTTATGCTTTTGGCTGTGCTCTTTGTCCTCTTTGTCAAGGTAATGCCGATTTTTGAGGATGTCTATTCCCAGCTTGGAGCAGAAGTTCCCGGGGCAGCCCGGTCTGCCATCCGGTTCGGCGGCGGGTTCAGCGGCGCGGCATTAGCAGTGAGCGCTGTGCTGCTGGTGCTTTGCTCCGGACTGTGGATGGCTTCGAAGCTGGGAGGGCGGCTTTCTTTGATTGAAAAGCTGATTCAGCGGGGAAAGAAACGCAGCCGGATTGCCCTGGCAGTTTCCAACCGCAGATTTACCTCGGTTCTGGCATTGACGCTGCAGAGCGGTCTGGAGCTGGAGAAGGGGCTGGCGCTTGCGGCAGAGCTTGCGGAAAATCCGGCGGTAGAGGAAAAGATCGGGCTGTGCCGCAAGATGCTGGAGGACGGCCAAAGCTATTATGAGGCCATGAAGGCTACCGGCCTGTTCAGCGGCTTCCACATCCAGATGATCCGAACCGGTACCAGAAGTGGTCACTTAGATCGGGTTATGGAAGATATTTCCAGAGATTACGAGCAGCAGGCGGATACTGCCATCGACAATATCATTTCGCGGTTTGAGCCTACCATGGTTGCTGTGCTGGCAGTTGCTGTGGGACTGGTTCTGCTGTCTGTGATGCTGCCGCTGGTGGGTGTGCTTTCCGCCATCGGATAGAGATTCAACAGATCAGGTGAAAGTTGTGAGAAGAAACAAAAAAAACATAAGCGGAGTTGGATTCTGCCTTTCTGTACTGTTATTTTTGCTGGTAATCGGCGCCTTTCTGAACGGCGCTTCTGCATTTTCCGGAAAAGCAAGGTCGGAGGGTGATGTGACGCTGAAAAACGCTATTTCCCGGGCGACGGTTCAATGCTATGCCATAGAAGGGCGGTATCCTCCCAGTGTGGAGTATTTAGAGGAGCACTACGGGATCCAGATCGACCGCCGGCGTTATCATGTATTTTATGAAGGCTTTGCCTCCAATATTATGCCGGAGATCACGGTGATCTCTGCGGAACAATAATATGATACAGGAGATCGCATGATATCTGGAAAAAAATGGCGGCGATAAGCAGAAGGGAGCAGATATGGCAGGGGGATTGGAATCCAATGGATCTGGGGCGGGCCAGACACGTAATCAGCGCAATACCGGAAATCACGGACAGATGATCAATGTTCTGTTTACCATGCTGCTGTTTCTGGTGTTTGTGCTGTGCGCTCTGTTTACCGTGCTGATCGGCGGCCAGGTGTATGAAAATATTAACA
>JAUNOF010000029.1:4202-24538 GCA_030537215.1 Lachnospiraceae bacterium | reverse complement strand
ACAACTTTTTGTTCCATCACGAATCCAATCAAAATAATTATTCAATAAAAGGAGGGAATACATGGCAGATATGAATGCCTTCCCCAAACCTGAGGAATCGGATCTCCTCAATATATCAGATGCACAAAGCAGCTTCATCGACCAAACCTTCCAGGTGCTGAATGACCGCCATAATGTAATCTACGAATTTGTAATGCGTTACAATGAATATATTTACGCGGAACACGATTATGGAAACGGCGATCCATTAACCATGATCGAGGCTCACACCCTTACTTATATTGAGGACCATCCCGGAACTACCGTCACAGAATTGACAAATTACTGGCACAAGACCAAAGGGGCGATCTCCCAGATCGTCAGCAGATTGGAAGGCTTGGGCCTTGTGAAAAAGACCAAAAAAGAAGGCAACGCCAAAAACGTATGCCTCTATGTCACAGAATGCGGCTTCCAGATCAGCCGGGCTCATAAGCTATACGATACCCTGGATATCACAAAAACGCTCAGCGAAATCCAAAAGGAATGCACCCCTGCAGAGATCGATACTTTTTATAAGGTAATATCGGTTTACTACAAAGTCATCTGCAAGGATTTTGAAGAAAACAAAATTCCAAAACGTCAGGGACGGCGCAAGCAATAACTCCCTGCGCAAAATAACCGCTGCATCCACAAAGGAACGTATCATCTGATACCCCACTTTTTAGATGCAGCGGTTATTGATTCTATGATCTGAAACTATGATTTACTTTTATTCCTTTCTCTTTTGCGTATACCTCACATAGTACACCGTAAAGAAAATAATTCCATATACTGATGCGATGGGAACTGCCAGTCCGATGTCAAACAGGCTGGCGCCTTCTTTTAAGCTGAACAGATAGGACAGCGGCACACGTACCAGGAAGGATGCGGTAACGCCCTGCAGCATCACCGGCATGGACATTCCATGGCCGTTAAAGTATCCGATGTAGCTGAATACCACACAGGTCAGGATCGCCTCAAAGCTAAAGCCCTTCAGATACTCCGCCGACCGCATAATATAGGAAGGATTGTCTGTAAACACAGCCGAAGGAATATCTCCTCGGAAAAATACCAGAAGGAACACAAGCACGCCGATCAGAGCTCCCATTCCCATTCCGGTGATCATTGCCTTTCTGGCCCGATCCTCCTTGCCTGCGCCCACGTTCTGAGCCACAAAGGCAGACATAGACTGCATCAGGGCGGAAGGAATCAGCATGACAAAGGATACTACCTTCTGTGCAATTCCATAACCGGAAGAAGCCTCCAGACCGATCCCATTGATGATGGCACACAGGATCAGAAAGGACATATTGGTCAAGACCTCCTGAAATGCCAGCGGGATTCCCAGCCGCAAAAAGATCCCGATTTCCCGGTTAAAACGAATATCTGATCTGGACACCGTAAAGGGAAGCTTCTGGCGGCGGATAATGACCAGAGACAGCACTACGCTGACCGCCTGCGCCAGAATCGTTGCCAGAGCTGCTCCGGCTACATTTAAGCCCAGCACCGCCACAAAAAACAGATCGCCAATGATATTCACAATACAGGCAATGAACACAAAAATAAGCGGAAGTCTGGAATTTCCCAGGCCGCGGAAGATACCGCTGATCACATTATAAGCCACTACAAACACGATTCCTCCGCCGCAGATCCTTACATAATCAATAGTAACCTCATATGCCTCCTCAGGCGCATTCAGCCAGGAAGCAAAAGCAGGAGCGCCTGCCAGCAAAAGCGCCATCACCACAATAGTAAAAAGGAAGAAAAAGCAGATCGTTCCGCCGATCACCGCCCCGATCCGTTCATTGTGCCGCTCTCCCAGATACCGGCTGATCAGCACGGTTACTCCCATTGTAAGAGAGGTGATCACAAAGGTGACCAGGTTAATAATATTGCTGCCGGTGGCCACACCGGAAATCCCGGCATCTGTGCCAAACTTCCCCACCACCAGAAGATCCACCGCTCCATACATTGCCTGCAGGATCAATGCTCCCAGCACAGGGATCATAAACTTCACCATCTTACCCAAAATACTGCCCTGAGTAAAATCATCCGACAATTGATTCTTTTGTGCCATATCTCATACTCACTCCTTACCTGATATTTCTCCGAATTTTATTTCGGTTCCTAAGTATTTTATTGTAACAGGAATTCCCCTATTGTCAATATCAAACATCAAAAAAGAGAAGATTTCTCTTCTCTCTCTAATACCACCTTACCATGGGCAGTTCATTATTGATTCCTTTCGTAGCCAAAATCTGATGCAGGTCAATGATTCCATTGTGAAAGGTAGCCGCACAGGAAGCCAGATAAAGCTCCCACATCCGCACAAAACGCTCTTCAAACATCTTCCGCACCTGACCGGCCTGCCTGCGGAAATTTTCTTCCCAGCAGAGCAGCGTCTTATTATAATGAAGCCGCAGATCCTCCACATCCAGGGTATGGAATTCATCCTCCGCCATACAGGAAAGCATCTCCCGCAGGCTTGGGATCACACCGCCGGGAAAAATATACTTTTTGATCCAGGGATCACCGGGATGCTCCTTTAATCCGCTGATAAAATGCAGCAGAAACACGCCGCCAGGCTTCAGCACCTGATTCACACAGTCCACAAATTCCTGATAATTTTCCCGTCCCACATGCTCCACCATTCCCACACTGACCACCCGGTCAAAGGTCATTCCGGCAGAGGGCAGATCCCGGTAATCCATCAGATAGACGGAAAGCAGATCCTGCAGTCCCTCTTTTTCGATTCGCTGCTCAAATTCCTTTTTCTGCTCCTTGCTTAAGGTGATCCCAACCCCGCGGACATGGTACTTTTTCGCCGCTTCCATCAACAGAAATCCCCAGCCGCAGCCAATGTCCAAAAGACCCATTCCCTCCTTCAGATACAGCTTTTTCAGGATATAATCTACCTTATTTACCTGAGCCTGATATAAGCTGTCGCTTTCGCTGCGGAAATACCCGCAGGAATAGCTCATAGTGTCATCCAGCCAGAGCCGGTAGAAGTCATTGCCGATGTCATAATGGCTGGACACCTCCTTCTTCTGATTTCCCTTGGAAAGGGAGGAAAACAGCAGCTTTTTTAACGCTTTCTCATCCTTTGAAAATTTGCCCATCTGACCTAAAAACAGATCCAACGCCTGATAAAGATCCCCCTCGATCTCCAGATCTCCATCCATATAGGCCTCTCCCAGCGCCAGCGAGGTTCCCTCCAGCAGCCGTTTGACAGAGACCGGCTTTCGTACTGTCACAGAAAACCGGGGCGCTCCCTTCCCGATCTGATATTCCTTTTCCTTCATCCTAATGGAAAATGGGACCTGATCAAATCGTTCCAGAAAATGCACCATCGCCATTTCTTCCAGCATTTCGTTCCTCCTCATAATTTCAGGACCGCATTCATGGTCTGCAGCCGCTTATAGCGTTCTCTCCTGCAGACCAAAATCGATCCTGCGTGATCGCTTCTGCAATCATATTTCCCATTTTTTCAAAATTTATCCGGAATATCTGCAAGAAGCAAAGGAGCATCGATTTTCTCGGGATGGAAACAGGCATCTGATGATTGTGGGCCCCATTTACCCCAGCATCACATCCAGAATCATCATGATCAGAAATCCCAGGGCTGCGCCTACCGTCCCAATATGAGAATGAGGCTCCTGGGCTGCCTCCGGTATCAGCTCTTCCACCACCACATACACCATGGCTCCGGCAGCAAAGGCTAGAAGATAGGGCAGAATCGGGGTAATAAAGGCCGACAGCAAAATGGTCAGCAGAGCTGCTGCCGGCTCCACCGCACCGGATGCCGTTCCGTAACAGAACGCGCGCCGCTTTCTGATTCCCTCTGCCCGCAGCGGCAGAGAAATGATGGCGCCCTCCGGGAAATTCTGGATGGCGATCCCTGCCGCCAGGGCAAGGGCGTCCGCTGCGGTAATTCCGGCAGCCCCAGACAGCATTCCCGCAAAGGCAACTCCCACTGCCATCCCCTCCGGGATATTATGGATGGTAACGGCCAGGATCAGCATGGCATTTTTGGACAGTCTGCTTCCGGCCTTCCCTCCTTTTTCCTGTACATAGATCTCCGGCACCACCTGATCCAAAAGCAGCATGGCGGCAATGCCTGCAGAAAAGCCCACCGCTGCCGGAACAAAAGACAGCCTTCCCATCCCTTCTGACATATTGATGGATGGAATCAAAAGCGACCAGACAGAGGCCGCCAGCATCACACCGGCTGCAAATCCAAGCAGCGATTTCTGCACATTTACCCGGATCTCGCCCATCAAAAAGAAAACGCAGGCAGCTCCGGCAGTAGTTCCCATAAACGGGATCATAATTCCTAAAAACGAATTCATATGAAATTTCTCACCTCACTACTTTAACCTATGCCTTCGCTGAAAAAAGGTTCTGGAGGATACGCAAAAAGAATCCTGCTCTGCAGGATTCTCCGCTGAAATAATCTAATTCTGAATTCGGTTCACAGGTACCTTTCTTTTTATTCTTTTATCCCATCAGCACCATATGAGCAATGGAAACCGGATCATTGTCCGCAAAGCTCTGGGAACAGATCTGGATATTGTAAACATGCTCTTCTGCAAGGCTTAATGCAGCAGCAATCTCTTTTATGGTTTTTCCTTCTTCTGCCAGCTTCAGCACCTGCCTTACCTCCTCTGCGGTCCGCTCTACCTCCAGATCACCATTTAAGTGGAATGGCTCATCATCCTCGGGACTCATAAAATCCTCCAGCCTCAGTTCCTCCATTCCTTCTTCAGCCCGGTAAAAATCCTCGGAGATATCCCAATCTGCTGCTTGCTTTCCTGTCTTTTCCTCTGCCATGTGTGGTTCCTTCCTTTCTGTTTTTATTTACGGGTAACTGTCCATCCTATAACATCTACCTGCCCGAAGCCTCACCTGTTTCCTTCCATGCATGACTCCACACCCGGTTCACTCCAATGGTATGGAACTGAGCATTTTTCACGGTGCTGCGCAGCAGCACGCCGTTTGCCTTTTCACATACCGGGAAGATCGCAGCCTGCTCCAGCACCCGGGCCTCAGCCTGATGAAGTGTCTCCCACCGGGCCGCAGCATCCAGCGTCAGCGGCTCCTGGCTGGCTGACGCAATCAGCTGGTCATAAACCGGATCGGACCATTTTCCGTAGTTAAAAGCGGAATCTGTGGTCCACATATCAAGAAATGCCAGCGGGTCGCTGTAATCGGCCCCCCATCTGGTAAGTCCCAGCTCATAGTCACCAGACGCCATTCTCTCCAGACGCATTTTCTTGGGAACTGGCTCCAGCTGTATGGTAACACCGGGAAGAGCATTCTGGATCTCTTCCTGCAGAAACTGCCCCAGGTTTCCTGCTGCTTCCGTATCCTCGATCAGCAGGGTAAAGGAAAATGCATCCTGCCCCAGCTCCTGCTTTGCCTGCTCCAGATACACGGCTGCAAGCTCCTTATCGGTCTTTAGATATTCTGCAGCTCCATCCCGAAAATCCTGCCCATCCGGTCCATACATGGAATTAGCCGGAACTGCGCAGCAGGCGGCCTTAGAGCCGTCCTTCATCACCATAGAAACCGCTGTTTCCTTATCGTAGGACAAGGCAAGAGCCATCCGCAGGCTTTCATTTTCCAATCCTGCCGTGCGCAGATTGGGTGAAATGTACCAGAGGGAGCCCAGAGGAAGGGACCGGAATTCCGGAGAATCTCTGTACAGCTCCACCTGCTCGCCAGACAGAAGAGCCATATCCAGCATTCCCTGCTCATATACCATCAAGGCCTGCTGAGAATCCTTTACCACCTGATAGGAAATCTCTTCCAGCTTTACCCTGTCTGCCTGCCAGTAATCTGGATTTTTCACCAGACGGATCTCCTGTCCCGCAGGCTGATAATACTCCAGACAGAAGGGGCCGTTTTCCAGCACAGTGTCCGGAGAAATTCCGTACTGTCCCTGACAGCTTTCAAAAAAAGCCTGGTTCATGGGATAAAATTCCGGCAGGGCCAGCATAGAGATAAAATAAGGCACCGGCCGCGACAGCTCCACCTCCAGGACCTTCTCATCCGCCGCCTTCACCCCTAACAGCTCGGCATCCGCAGCGCCGGAAAGGATCTCCTCTGCATACAGCAGTCCGGCGATCCGGAATAAAGCGGCATTCTCATTGCCTTGATCCGGGTCGACTCCCCGCTGCCAGCCGTACACAAAGTCCGCTGCTGTCACCGGCTGGCCATCCGACCACACGGCATCCCGCAGATAAAACCGGTAGTTCCTGCCATCCTGAGAAACCTCCATCCGCTCTGCCATAGCCGGTTCCGGATTTCCATTCTCATCTATGGTGTAAAGTCCTTCCATCAGACATGCGATCACCTCAAACGAGGCACTGTCCACAGCTGCCTGAGGGTCCAAGGTGGAAATTTCTGCATCCAACTGAAGATTCAGCACCTGGCTGTCCTCTGATCGGACATTTCCATTTTCCCCGCTGCCTGCAGCTGGCGGCTGTGCTTCATAAATCTTTTGGGCTCTGCAGCCGGATACCGCCATCGTCAGGCCCATTACCAGAACGCCTGCTAGTATTCGCTTCTTTTTCAAGTCATTTCCTCATTTCTTTGCAAGTTTCCTGGCAATTATACCGTATTTTACAAATGAATACAAGTAACGATTCTCAATAGATTTTTGCTCATAACTGTGAGGGTTATTAAGCCGCTGCAAACAGACAAAATCAGAGATGTGGAAAACAAGGTCTTCCACATCTCTGATGGATTAACTCTGATTTACTCTTTCACCGCATCAAACGCCTGCTCCAGATCCCAGATAATATCGTCAATATGCTCGGTTCCGATGGAAAGGCGGATCGTGTTCGGGCAGATTCCCTGCTCTGCCAGCTCCTGATCATTGAGCTGAGAATGGGTGGTGGAGGCCGGATGGATCACCAGTGACTTTACATCCGCCACATTCGCCAGAAGGGAAAACAGCTTCAAGTGGTCGATAAAATCCATAGCCTTTCGACGGTCGCCCTTGATCTCAAATGTAAAGATGGAACCGCCTCCATTTGGGAAATACTTCTGATACAAAGCCTTCTGCTGGGGATCGTCTGTGATAGAGGGGTGATGAACCCGCTCCACCTGGGGATGCGACTCCAGGAACTGAACCACCTTCAGGGCATTTTCCACATGGCGCTCCACCCGCAGGGATAAGGTTTCCAGGCCCTGGAGCAGCAGAAATACATTAAACGGAGATAAGGTTGCTCCTGTATCTCTCAGAAGGACGGCCCGGATCTTGGTCACAAAAGCTGCCGCTCCTACTGCCTTGGTAAAACTGATGCCGTGATAGCTTGGATTGGGCTCTGTCAGGGAAGGGAACTTTCCAGATGCCTCCCAGTCAAATTTTCCACTGTCTACAATCACGCCTCCAAGGGTAGTTCCATGACCGCCGATAAATTTAGTAGCGGAGTGAACCACAATATCAGCTCCGTATTCGATAGGTCGGATCAGGTACGGGGTGCCGAAGGTATTATCGATCACCAGGGGGATCCTATGAGCATGGGCAATGCTTGCCACCGCTTCTATATCAACTACATCTGAATTAGGATTTCCAAGGGTTTCAATGAAAACTGCCTTCGTGTTTTCCTGGATTGCCGCTTCCAGCTGATCCAGCTGAAATGGATCTACAAAGGTGGTTTCCACGCCATAATCCCGAAAGGTATGGGCCAGATAATTATAAGTTCCGCCGTAGATATTGTTGGCAGAAACAATATGATCTCCCTGGTGAGCCAGATTCTGGAAGGTATAGGCGATTGCTGCCGCTCCAGAAGCCACTGCCAGCGCGGCCACTCCGCCCTCCAGCGCCGCCATTCTCTGCTCAAATACATCCTCGGTGGGGTTCGTCAGTCTTCCATAAATATTTCCTGCATCAGACAATCCGAATCTGGCTGCTGCATGGTCACAATTATGAAATACATAAGATGCCGTCTGATAAATCGGCACGGCTCTGGCATCCGTTGCCGGATCTGGATTTTCCTGTCCTACATGAAGCTGTAAGGTTTCAAACTTAAACTTTCTCATGGTTCAATCTCCCTCCTGTGCGTACAGTGAACTGACTGCTTTGTTCTGCTTTCGTTTTTTCATTTTCATATAATTCATATCGGTTTAGTATGTTTTATTGCTTGTGTTGAATTATACGGAATAAACTGGTAAATGTCAACTACTTTTTTATTCTTTTTAGCATTCAGATGAGGGTAACAGTAACAGGTAACGTTCTATTCTTTTATTTTTCCTTCAGCGCTCTCATGGAATTTAAGATAGCGATCACCGATACTCCCACGTCTGCAAACACAGCCTCCCACATATTGGCCATACCGCAGGCGCCCAGGATCAGCACCAGCGCCTTGACTCCAAGGGCAAAGACAATATTCTGCTTTACGATCCGCAGCGTCTTTCTGGAGATCTTTACCACCGATGCGATCTTTCTTACATCATCATCCATTAAAACCACATCGGCTGCTTCAATGGCTGCATCAGAGCCCATGCTGCCCATGGCGATTCCAATGTCTGCCCGGGTCAGCACCGGCGCGTCATTGATGCCGTCGCCTGCAAAGGCAAGACGTTCCTTTTCCGGCTGCTTGTTCAGCAGCTCCTCCACCCTGCTGACCTTATCCGCAGGCAGCAGCTCTGCATGCACCTCATCCAGGCCCAGCTCATCCGCTACTGCCTGGGCTGTTTCTTTCCGGTCGCCGGTCAGCATCACGCATCTCTTAACACCTACCTGCTTCATGGCCCGGATGGCTTCCTTTGCCCCATCCTTGATGGTATCGGAGATCACGATGGTTCCGGCAAATTTTCCGTCACATGCCACATACACCACTGTTCCAATACTACGGCACTCCACATAAGGAATCCCCATCTGCTTCATCAGCTTTCCATTGCCCACCAGCACAGCGCGGCCTTCCACTCTGGCGCGGATTCCATGTCCCGGGATCTCCTCCACATCCTCCACCAGGCTTACGTCAATCGGCTTTCCGTAGGCTGCCTTGATGGAATTAGAGATGGGGTGGTTGGAATAGCCTTCGCCAAAGGCTGCCAGGCGAAGCACCTGCTCCTTTGTCTCCTGCTCCGAAATGATCTGGGTCACTTTAAATTCTCCCTTGGTCAACGTTCCGGTCTTGTCAAAGACAATGGTTGTCATCTCTGCCACTGCCTCCAGGTAATTGCTTCCCTTCACCAGCACACCGATCTTCGATGCTGCTCCAATACCGCCGAAAAATCCCAGAGGAACCGAAATCACCAGCGCACAGGGACAGGAAATTACCAGGAAGATACAGGCCCTCTGGATCCATTCACTCCAGCCGCCGCCTAAGATCAAAGGCGGCAGCACCGCAAGGACCGCTGCTCCGATGGTGACTACCGGAGTATAATAGCGGGCAAACCGGGTGATAAAATTCTCTACCTTGGCCTTCTTGCTTCCTGCATTCTCCACCAGCTCCAGGATCTTGGCTACTGTGGAATCCTCAAATGCTTTGGTGACCTGTACCTTCAGCGTTCCGCTGCCATTCACACAGCCGCTGATGATCTCATCCCCCACGGAAGCCTTTCGCGGAACCGATTCGCCGGTGAGCGCCGCCGTATCGATCATGGACTCTCCTTCCACTACCCGGCCATCCAGAGGAATCCGCTCTCCTGCCTTGATCACAATAATATCTCCCGGCTCCACATCGTCCGGGTCCACCTGCACCAGCTGTCCATCCTGCTCAATATTAGCATATTCCGGGCAAATGTTCATCATTTCCGTAATCGACTGACGAGAACGGCTTACTGCATAATTCTGGAACAGCTCTCCTACCTGATAAAACAGCATAACCGCCAGGGCTTCTGAATATTCTCCTACGCCAAACGCGCCGAAGGTGGCGATCATCATCAGGAAATTTTCATCAAAAATCTGGCCATGGCGGATATTACGTGCCGCTTTCCAGATAATATCATATCCAATCAAAAGATATGGGAGCAAATACGCTGCAAATCCCAGGGGAAACTGCTTCAGCCAGGGCAGCGTTCCGCTCTTATCTCCAGCCATCAGCCCTGCAAATAATACAAATGTTACCAGGATGCGGGCCAGCATCTTCTTCTGCTTCTCGGTCATTCCTTCCGTCTCCTTTCATCTTTCTGCCCGTTTTCTCCGGGCATAAAGGGATTTTTTGCCTTTTTTTAGCGTGCCTGAAAATCCCCTCCCATTTACGTAAAGGAAATCCTTCAAACACGCTCTTCTGCTTCGTTCTGTGATTTTACTGCCGCCCGGCTGCTTTTTAGCCGGCTACATCAGGATCTTGCAGTCCGGCTCCACCTTTGCACAGCATGCAACTACCTGCTTCATGATCTCGTCAAACTTGTCATCCTCTGCATCGATGGTCATCTTCTGCATCATAAAGCTGACGCTGGCATCATGGACACCTGGAAGCTTCTTAATGGCATCCTCCATCTTTGCTGCACAGTTTGCGCAATCCAGATCCTGTAACTTAAATTTCTTCTTCATTTCCTTATCCTCCTGATTATTCTTCAATATGCTCCCGGCCCTGATCGATGATCGTCCTCACATGGTCATCTGCCAGGGAATAAAAGACCTGCTTCCCCTCCCTGCGGCTCTTTACCAGCTTCGATTGCTTTAAGATCTTAAGCTGATGGGAGATCGCAGACTGGGTCATGTTCAGTGTCTGGGCAATGTCGCAGACGCAAAGCTCTGCTTCGAACAACACATACAAAATGCGGATCCGGGTGGAATCCCCGAACACCTTGAAAAGCTCTGCCAGATCATACAGCTCATCTTCATCCGGCATCTTTTCATTTACTGCTTTTACCAGCTCCTCATGTACCAGGCAGGTATCACAGCATTCTACATCGTGAATCGCCAAATCATCACTTCCCCGCTTTTATTTTTTCTTTTTATCATATGAATAATTGTTCATGTGTTTATCCTACTACTTCCCATGAAAAATGTCAAGTAGATTTCTGAAAATACCCCAAATCTTTTGCAGAAAATTTCTGATTTTTTCTCTTGACAGTTCTGCATATTCGGACTATACTAAGTACCAGTTGAATACAAATCTTCAGGGCAGGGTGCAATTCCCTACCGGTGGTACAGCCCACGAGCCGCAAGGCATGATTCGGTGAAACTCCGAAGCCGACAGTAAAGTCTGGATGAAAGAAGATGTGAAAGGCAGTTTTTTTCTGCTTGTCTGCGTGTAATTGCTCTGAGATGGTTTTCCATTTCAGAGTTTTTTGTTATTTTAGACTCCGCAGACAGCAGTTTGATCTCCGATTCCTATTTCCAATGAATTTTCTAATCTGCTTTCTAATACGCTGATGTCCTGAACGAATTGGTTCGGGACATTTTTGTCATAATCGGAACGTTTGGTAAACTTCCCGATCCCTTCCGAACCTCTCATCTCTTTTTAACAGGAGGCACTTTCATGAATGATAACGACTATATGGAGCTGGCCCTCCAGCTTGCCAAAAAGGGCTGCGGCTGGACCTCCCCTAATCCCATGGTGGGCGCCGTCATCGTAAAGGACGGGCGGATCATCGGCCAGGGATACCATGAACGGTATGGAGACCTTCACGCAGAACGGAATGCCCTGGCTTCCTGCACTGAATCCCCAAAAGGCGCCGCCATCTATGTCACCTTAGAGCCCTGCTGCCACCAGGGAAAGCAGCCGCCTTGCGTAGATGCGATCCTGGAAGCTGGAATTTCCAGGGTAGTGATCGGTTCCGATGACCCCAATCCTCTGGTAGCCGGAAAAGGAATCCAGATTCTCCGCAGTCACGGCGTATCCGTCACCCAGCATGTGCTGAAAGACAAATGCGACCGGATCAATGATGTATTTTTCTATTACATCCAGACCAGGCTGCCTTACGTGGCCATGAAATATGCCATGACCATGGACGGAAAAATCGCCACCTATACCGGCGCTTCCAGATGGATCACCGGAGAGGCTTCCAGGGAGCATGTCCATAAGCTGCGCCACCGGTACCAGGGCATCATGGTTGGGATCGGAACGGTGCTGGCCGATGATCCGCTGCTGACCTGCCGCATGGAGGGAGGCCGCGATCCCATCCGCATTATCTGCGACAGCCGGCTTCGTACTCCCCTCTCCTCCCAGATTGTGAGAACAGCCCGCCAGATCCCCACGATTCTGGCTACCTGCTGTGACGACCCGGCACGGCAGTCACCGTACCTGGAGGCCGGATGTGAGATTCTGGTAATTCCATCTGACTCAGCCAGCGGCAGATCATCAAAAGCATCCGAAGCGTTTCCCCAGCCAGGATGCCCAGCTTCCCCCATGGGCCATATCCGCCTTCCAGAGCTGATGAGGCAGCTTGGCGCCAGAGGAATGGACAGCATTCTGCTGGAAGGCGGCGCTTCCTTAAACTGGGCAGCCCTGGAAAGCGGCATTGTCAATAAGGTTTATACCTATATAGCTCCCAAGGTGTTGGGCGGCGCCTCTGCCAAATCTCCGGTGGGCGGAACCGGATTCTCCCTTCCAGATCATGCCGTTCCGTTAAAAAACAGCGTGATCACCCGTCTGGGAGATGATTTTCTCATTGAAAGCGAGGTTTCATAACATGTTTACAGGAATTGTAGAAGAAATCGGAACCATAGACCGAATCCAGAGCGGCCGTAATTCTGCCGTGCTCCACATTCGGGCAAAGCTGGTTTTAAAAGATGTGAAGCTGGGTGACAGCATCGCCGTCAACGGGATCTGCCTGACCGTCACCTCCTTCCATGAAAACGGCTTCACCGCTGATGTGATGCATGAAACCTTAAACCGCTCCGCTCTCACCAGGCTAAAGCCAGGCAGCCACGTAAACCTGGAGCGGGCCATGGCAGCAAATGGACGCTTCGGCGGACATTTGGTAGCCGGTCATGTGGACGGTACCGGCAAGATCCTTCGGATCCAGCAGGATGACAATGCCGTCTGGTACACCATCCAGGCCGCGCCGCCTGTGATGCGCTATATTGTGGAAAAAGGTTCCATTACCATCGACGGCATCAGCCTGACCGTGGCAAAGACAGCAGACCGCTGCTTTTCCATCTCCGCCATTCCTCATACGGCAGAGGTCACTACACTGAAGGAACGGCGTGTGGGGGATCTTGTGAATCTGGAAACGGATATCATTGGAAAATATGTTGAAAAATTTGTATCTGTGAATACCGGAAAATCTATTACCCCTGAATTTCTGGCCAAATATGGATTTTAAGCGAGGAGGAATATCGATGTTTACATTCAGCACAGTTGAACAGGCACTGGAGGATTTACGAAATGGCAAAATCATCCTGGTTACTGATGACCCGGATCGGGAAAATGAAGGAGATTTTATCTGCGCCGCAGAATTCGCCACCACGGCCAACATCAACTTTATGGCAACTCACGGAAAAGGCCTGATCTGTATGCCTATGTCCGAGGAATACGTCAGCAGGCTGCAGATCCCCCAGATGGTGACTCGGAACACGGACAATCACGAAACCGCCTTTACCGTATCCATCGATCATGTCAGCACCACCACCGGCATTTCCGCTGCAGAGCGTTCCATTACCGCCATGAAATGCGTGGAGGATGGGGTAAGACCGGAGGATTTTCGCCGCCCGGGACACATGTTTCCTCTTCTGGCGAAGAAAAACGGCGTGCTGGAGCGGAACGGCCACACAGAAGCAACCGTAGACTTAATGCGGCTGGCCGGTTTAAAGGAATGCGGTCTGTGCTGCGAAATCATGGGGGAGGAGGGCACCATGATGCGGACTCCGGAATTGATGGAACTGGCTGAAAAATGGAATCTGGCCTTTATTACCATCAAGGATCTGCAAGCCTACCGCAAGCGCCATGAAAAACTGGTAGACCGGGTAACCGTCACTAAAATGCCTACCAAGTACGGACAATTCACCGCCTACGGCTATGTGAACCGTTTAAACGGCGAACACCATGTAGCCCTGGTAAAGGGCAAGATCGGAGATGGTGAACAGGTGCTTTGCCGGGTACACTCCGAGTGCCTCACCGGCGATACCTTTGGATCCCTGCGCTGCGACTGCGGCCAGCAGCTTGCCGCTGCCATGACCAGCATTGAAAAGGAGGGACGCGGCATCCTGCTTTACATGCGTCAGGAGGGACGTGGTATCGGACTGATCAATAAGCTGCGGGCCTATGAGCTGCAGGAACAGGGAATGGATACCCTGGAAGCCAATCTGGCTCTCGGCTTTGCAGGTGATGAGAGAGAATACTACATCGGTGCTCAGATCCTCCATGACCTGGGAGTCAAGACCCTGCGTCTTTTGACCAATAACCCAGACAAGGTGTATCAGCTTTCCGATTTCGGCCTGCAGATTACAGAGCGGGTGCCGATCCAGATGGATGCTACGGCAGAGGATTTATTTTACCTGAAAACCAAGCAGCAAAAGATGGGACATATCCTATATTACCGATAATTTTATGATATCAGGGGCAAAAGGTCAGAAAATGAAATTAATAAAAAAGATAAGGAAAAGGAGCGCATAAAATCATGAAAACTTACGAGGGAAATGTAGTAGCAAAGGATATAAAAGTGGGCATCGTCGCCGCCCGTTTCAATGAATTTATTACCTCCAAGCTGGTAAGCGGAGCTTTGGACGGTCTGATCCGGCATGAGGTGAAGGAGGAAAACATCCATGTAGCATGGGTTCCCGGCGCATTTGAGATCCCGCTGATCGCTTCCAAGATGGCAAAAAGCAGAAAATATGATGCCATCATCTGCGTAGGCGCAGTAATCCGGGGCAGCACAAGCCATTACGACTATGTATGCAACGAGGTTTCCAAGGGAATCGCCTCTGTTTCCTTAGAAAGCGGCATTCCTGTTATGTTCGGCGTGCTGACCACGGAGAATATCGAACAGGCTATCGAACGCGCCGGCTCCAAAGCAGGCAATAAGGGCTATGACTGTGCCTTAGGGGCAATCGAGATGGTAAACCTGATCCGGGAAATTCAGGAATAGAAACCTGTAAAGAAAAGCAAGGAATGGTCACATAAAAGGTTAATAAAACCTTAAATGTGACCACTCCTTATTTCTCAATCAAAACCTGCTTGCCTTCAAAAGCAAAACCATACTTTCGGATTTTATCCTCCGGAACCCCTCTTTGAATCATGTCTGCCACATACTGCTGCTTTTCAATCTGTTCCAAAGCAACCGCAGCTGTCTCCTCCAAGCTGTCCTCTCTTCTGGCATTTCTCACCTTGAACTCCATGATGATCCCGTCCAGACCGCACTTTTTGGGTTCCAGCATAATATCATACCGTCCAAAGCCGCTTTCCCGATTGGAAGTAATGCGGTACTGATCTTCCAGCTCCACCATAAGCCCCAATACAAAGCCATGATAGAACCGCTCTGGTTCAGTCTGTCCAGATGGCCGTTTTCCTGTGTCAAAATAGCTGAAAGTGGAAAGCGCTACCCGGTTCATATATTCATTCATCGCATCGATATCGTCCAGCAAAAGCGCTTTTACAAAATCATTATAATCAGAAGAAGAAGCACCGAACCAGCCTCTGATCATATTACGGAACATCACCTTCACTTCAAAATTTGTCAGTTCAAGTTCATACTCCTCTGTCCAGTTTCCAAAATCCGAATTAATCATCCGATAATTTTTCACCCTCAGGTAGCCGCTGGCCAGCAGCAGACTCCAGATAGAGGCTTCATCCTGATCCAGCTGGTTATAAACAATCTGCTCATCAATCTGTCTTGTCAGCGTTTCTCCCCGCATCAGCGTCTCGAAGGACTGCTTGATGCTACGGCTTCCTTCTTGAATCAGTTTACCGGCCAGGCTGTTGCTGCTGGTGTTTGCCCAATAAGTGAAAAATTTTTCTGTCCGTAGATAATTTAAAATCGACCATGGATTATAAACATCCTTCAAATGTCCAAAAATAAATCCGTCATACCACTCCTTTACTTTCTGCTTCTGATCTGACAATCCAAATTCCTCCAGAGCGTCAAATACTTCTCTTTCCGTAAATCCAAAATATTCTGCATACAGATCGGAAGTGGTTGTCACTACAACTAAATTATTCAAATCTGAAAAAATTGATTCCTTGCTAACCCGAGTAATTCCTGTCATGATCGCCCGCTCCAGATATGAGTTAGTCTTAAATGTGGAATTAAATAAACTGCGTGTAAAACCAGCCAATTCCTCCCAGAACCCATTTATATACGCTTCCTGCATAGGAGTATCATACTCATCCAGCAGAATGATCACCTTTTTGCCATAATAGCGTGACAGATAGCCGGACAGCTGATAAATGGCCATCGTAGCCTTTACATCTGTCATATCCTCCGATACACTTAGAAAAAATTCCCGTTCCTTTTCCGTCAGCACATCACTGTCCAAAAGATAAGAATGTTCCCCATACAGATTAACCAGAAGCAGGCAGATCTTTTCTCTGGCATTTTGGTAATTTTTCTCTTTTACATTAGCAAAGGAAAGACTGATAACCGGATAAGTTCCCTGAAGGCTGCGGTAACGTTCCTCCTGCCAGATGGCAAGGCCGTCAAACAGGTCCGCCTGACCTGCATATTTCACAGAAAAAAACTGTTCCACCATGCTCATAGTCAATGTCTTTCCAAACCGGCGTGGGCGGGTAATCAAGGTAACACTATCCCTATTGTCCCACCATTCTTTTACGAAAAGCGTTTTGTCAATGTAAAAAAGATTCTCACGCCTGATGTCTGCGAAATCCTGTATTCCAATTCCGATTGTTCTTCCCATGATACGGTCACCGCCTTCCCAAACAAAATCAACCTTATATAAAGTATATCATCGCTGGTTTATTTTTACTACCAGTTTGCCCAGGCTTTGCGGGAAAAATTTCTTACTCCGGCCGTTCTTTTCTTCCCGGTCCGCCCTTTTCTCCTGAACCCACAGAGTCTTCCGGCCTTCCGAATCCCCCCCGGCCTCCTGCCCGGCCGGACCGCTCACCTGCCTGAGTCAGGATTCCATCAATGGTAATTTTCTGACTCTCGCTTCCAGTGGTCAATTCATACGATTCTCCATCTGCAAGCTCCGGAACACTGATCAGTATGCATTCAAACCGTTTCTCCGGGCTCCAGCTAAACACAGCTTCTCCCTGTTCCGACTTCAGCGAAACCTCCGTGCCGCCCTCCTGGCTCTGGTCATAATATACCATCAGCATCCTCTGCTGAGAGCTTTCAGAGAACGTCTGCATCATCCCTGCACTTCCTGCTGCCCCGAATACGCCTCCGCTGATGATTGCCCCGCCATTGTAATCCAATGCCCCATTTGCTCCATCCACCGGGCCGCTGATATAGGTAATTCCTCCATGCACAAACAAATTTCCGTTAGAATCGATCCCATCTGCGCCGGAATCTACCTGAATCTGTCCGCCTGTAATTCGAACATAAACATCAGGATCTGCCTCCATTTTGGCTCGTTCTCCACCTGGTTCCCCATTGTTGTCTTCCTCAGTGCTTCCTGAAGCCGCGCCGTTGATCCCGTCATCGCTGGCTTTCACCGTTATAGTACCTCCATTGATATCCACCTTCATGCCCTCCAGCCCTTCATAGCTTTCCGCAATATTGATGCTTCCATCATGGATGGTCAGCCAGGTTTCCGCATGGATTCCGTCATCACCGGCATTGATTTCAATCGTTCCGCCGTCAATGATCACATAGCCCTTTTCTGCATCGCTGTCATTGTTGGACTTGATCCCGTCTTCCCCGCTTTCCACCTGGATCTGACCGTTCCGGACAGATACGGAGTCCTTTCCCTTGATCCCGTCCTTTACCGCTGTCACAGACAATTCTCCTGAAATAATTTTCAAATCATCCTTGCTGCGGATCCCATTGCTGTAATTGCCCTGAACGATCAGCTTTCCGGTGCCGTTGATGGTCAGATCATCCTTGCTGAATATGGCGGCATCCGGCTCATCCTCATCGGCAGATAAAAATACATAATTGCTGCTGTCAGAAACCTGATTTTCTGTTCCATCCGCCAGCGTCAGAATGATCTTCCCGCTTTGCAGCCCGTAAATCGGAGAGGAGTTTTCACATGTAATGCTGAATTCGTCCAGCACCAGCTGTACCTGATCCTCTTTTCCGGCATCCACACAGATCTGTCCCTGGTAATCACCCCGCAGGATATAGGTTCCTGCCTTGGTGATCTGAATCACCCCATCCTTCTGGGAAGCACCGCTGCCTTCGATCTTTGCGTTGGTTCCAGTACAGGAAATTACTGTGGAGCCTTCCTCCTGCCAGCTGTCATCCAGATCTGCTTCATCATACTCCGCTGTCAGGCCGTTGCCTTCCGGTTCTTCCACATCGGCTACTTCACGCACGCCTTCCGGCCTTCCTGGTCTCTGTTCTGAAGGATTACCGAAGCCTGGCGGATTGTCAGAATCTTCCAAATAGTCCTCGCCTGGATTTTCTGCTGCATTCCCCTCCGCCGTACTCTTGGAAAGGTCTGCTGATTCTGCCTGAGAGGTGTTTCCTGCCGTATTAGAAGAATTTCCGCAGCCAACCGCCTGCAAGATCAAAATTCCTGCCGTTACTGCTGCGGCTCCTCGTTTCCATCTATTTTGTTTTTTCATTCTGTCTTTCCTCCTTCTTTGATTGTTTTCTAATAGGATTTTTACCTGTCACAGAATTTCCCCATGCTCCGCCTTCCTGCCGCATATCACGGTCAGATTCCCATTGCGGCACCGGATGGTATCCAGCATCAACTTCTCTTCCTCCTGACACTTCAGCGTCACAGCATAATCCAGCTCATAAAGACTTCCCATATTCACGGTTTTCACTCGTACAAGCTCTGCTTTCCTGGTAAATTTCTCAAATACATCATCAAAAATCCCATTATAATCCAAATTTTCCGGAATGGTGATTTTCAGCTCCTTCCGAAGCATCCGATCATCAGGAACCGGAAGATGAAGAAAGATCACTGTAATAGCTGCCACTGCCGCCACCAGCAGCACTGAGATTCCCACATATCCCATACCATCTGCCAGTCCGATGGCCATTGCCAGAAAAATACTGGAAATTTCTCTGGAATTTCCTGGAAGCGACCGAAATCGTACCAGGCTGAAGGCTCCCATCACCGCAACTCCGGCGCCAAGATTTCCATTGACCAGCATGATCACCACCTGAACGATCACCGGCAGAAGCACCAGCGTCATTAAAAAGCTGCGGCTGCTGTGATTCTGATATTGATGGATCGCTGCCAGAACACTTCCCAGCCCGATGGAGCACAAGGTACAAATTACAAGATGAGTCATTGTAATGTTGGATGCAGTTTCATTTAAAATACTTTCAAGCACAAATTCGTCCTCCTTGATTCTCTGGCTTTTTTTCTGGCTCCCCGTAATCAGCTTCCCTCATTGCCCAGGAAGCTTCATTCTGTTCCGTCAGAACAGACCTTCTGCTTAAAGCTGCTTTCGGCTCTGGCGGGGCACATATGTAAGTCTGATAAAAGGTTCCATATTTAGAAAAGGATGTTGGGAAAATCCCCAGATCGCTGAAGGTGCGGCTCATCCACAGCGGAACCGCTCCCGGTACCTTAATTTCCATCAGCACCTGCTCCGGCTCCAGGAGCCTCATCCCAAAGGCTCCCAAGCCAAGCTCCAGCTCCCTGCTTCTTCCTAACAGATTCCGGTCAAAGGTCACCCGAACCTCCGAATCACGGCTGCAGGTATAGGCCATCCGCTCATAAGAAATGTACGCCATTGGCTTTAGGTCATACAGTTTCATGCAATAATCCAGTTCCTGAAAAATCTGATCCTGCCTGGATGGGCAGATTCCTTCATAAAGGTATGCCCTGGCCTCTCCAAGGCTCATTTCCATCCTGCGTTTATAGACCACCGAGTCGTACTTTTTCTTCAGCTCCAAAAACACTTCTGCGCTGTCATTCTGAAGCTGCCCGTATCCTCTCAGCCTTACCTTTTCCTTATATACCGGCTTTTCCAGCGAAGTCCGGATCAGCTGATAATCCGGCGTGTCAAAGTAAATATTGCTGATCATATGCTGTCCGTACTGGTCTAATTCCAGTATTCCATCAAGCAGCAGCATCATCTGACGGTATTTCTCCTCTGTCAGCAGATATTTTTTTTCATATCTTTGAAAGATTTCCTGAGCCATCTGCATCCTCCTTCCTGATATTTCAGGCCTGCTTCGGTCTGTTCTGAACTGCTGCCTGAATTTGGTCGATTTCGGTAACTGCGAGGGGTACTGAACCGCTGCTGATTTTGTTTCGCCTCACGGCTGTGTACCTCTACAGAATACAGAGAATCTGTGTCAATTTCTTGTAAAATTTGTGTTCC
>JAUNOF010000029.1:0-4102 GCA_030537215.1 Lachnospiraceae bacterium | reverse complement strand
GTACCTCTACAGAATACAGAGAATCTGTGTCAATTTCTTGTAAAATTTGTGTTCCCTCTGTGAAATCTTATCCAGGTCTATCAAACAAGCTTCTGCGCCAGGCCAATAACAGGAGGGAAATCGTTTCAATATAAATTGACAAACCAAAAAGAGGATTATATGATGGTGATACCACTTTAATCAGGAGGATCGAACATGAAAACATATCGTTGGGCAACGTTAGGCTCTGGAGTCATTGCAAATCAATTGGCAAATGCCATGCAGCAGGAAGGACGCAGTCTTTACGGAGTCGCAAGCAGAACCCACAGCAAAGCAATTGACTTTGCGAAAAAGTACAGCATCCCTAAGGTATATGAAAATATTCAGGATATTTTTACAGATGATCATGTGGATATTATTTACATTGCCACGCCTCATAACACACATATCCAGTATTTAAAAGAGGCATTGCGGCATGGAAAGCATGTTTTATGCGAAAAATCCATTACGTTGAATTCAGAGGAATTGGAGGAAGCGAAGCAGTTAGCAGAAGAAAATCATCTGATTTTAGCAGAAGCAATGACGATTTATCACATGCCGCTGTATAAAAAGTTACATGATATGATAGCAAACGGCTGCCTGGGCCAGTTTAAGATGGCTCAAATGAATTTTGGCAGTTACAAAGAGTATGACAAGAACAACCGTTTTTTTAATCCTTCCCTGGCAGGCGGCGCGCTGCTGGATATCGGCGTATACGCCCTTTCTTTTGTCAGATGGTTTATGTCTGCTGCCCCGGATCAGATTGTATCGCAGGTAAAAATGGCGCCCAGCGGCGTTGACGAACAAGCAGGAATTTTGCTGATGAATCCCGCTGGCGAAATGGCGACTATCGCCCTTACCCTGCGCGCAAAACAGCCAAAAAGAGGTATGCTTGCCTTTGATCAAGGTTATATTGAGATATACGAGTATCCGCGGGCAGATAAGGCAGTAATTACTTATACGGCAGATAATCGTCAGGAAATTATTACAAGCAGCCAAGCCGACCATGCATTACGATATGAGATTCTTGATATGGAAAAAGCAGTATCAGGAATGGGAAATGAAATGCATTTAGACTATACCGCAGATGTGATGTCTGTGATGACTGAAATAAGAAAAACGTGGGGGTTATTCTATCCCGAAGAGTAACTTCCCGTACCCTCACAGTTACGAGCAAAAATCCATTTTAAATCGGCTTCCGGCGCTGCCGCGCGGCTGCTTTTGCAGCCAAACCGCTCTGCGCGGCATGCGCATCCTGCCTGGAGAGCTTCGCCCCTTCCCATCGATCAAGATTGCTTCTCCAGCAGATACCGATACGTACTTTCCGGCACCATGTCCTGAATATCCGAAAACCTGCCTTCCTTCACCGCCTCCCGGACTCTGGAGGCGCTGATAGGCTGTCCCTCTGTTTCTTTCCGAAGGATTTCCACCACCTCAATATCATACTCCGGCAGAAGCTCCTTCATAGTGTCGTTATAGCAATCCGTCACCAGACAGTTGGGCTCTGTCCCTACAAACCGTTTCCGGATTCCCAGCTCCGGTGCGATCCGATTGGCAAACAGCTCCAGATCCAGACGGCAGTTGGCCTTTTTCGCCTGGGCCTTTTCCTTCATAAAATAGGTGGGGAAGGTGGCCGCCGATATCATATAGTCGGAGGTTCTGTGCAGGATTACCCGGTCCAGATCAGCAATTCCTGCCTTCACCATCTCAAACCGGTCCTGTGCGCTGTAGAATGTCCGCTTATCTGACAGCACAAAAAGGTGGAGCCAGTCACACTGGGTCAATGCCTGTTCAATCAGATAACGATGGCCTAATGTAAAAGGATTGCAGTTTGCCACGATCGCTCCAATGCAAAGGCATGCACTGGAAGCTTCCTCTGGCGTTTCCGCCTTCACCTGTGTCATAAATTTCGAAAATCCATCCCGCTTATTTTCCATAAACAGCACATCCGTGGTTTTAATAATTGTGTGAAAACCCAGATCCTCAAACATGGCCTGATTTTTAGGCTTGGTATACATCAAAATATGGGAACGGCCATGCTCAAATTCATACTGGATCAGCTGGGACAGGATGGTGCCGGAAAGCCCCTGACCCTGACAGGATGGATCGATGGCGATGCATTTCAGCACATTTTCCTCCACAGAACCAGTGGCGATGATCTCATAATCCTCATTTACCATACATATACTGTATTCGATGCCATCATCATATTCCAAATCCATTTTCTTTAAAAACTGTTTTAACTGCTCTAATTCACTTCCCTTAAATGGCCTTCCTTCCAGCATAGTACCTCTCCTTTTTGCTTTGCATGTTAGCACTCCTGCATTTTTTATTATTTTACCATATTTTATCCTTTCTGTTATTATTTTTTTCTGTTACCAACACCGCAAAAACTGCCGCCGCCAGCAGATCGGCACAGCCCCCGTTGCTGTAATTTTTCCAGATAAAATACCGGTCCATCACCTTTAACTGTTCCAATGCATCCTCTCGGTAAGCGCCGCCCTCATTGAGAAAGGCTGCCGCCATCTGCTGTACCGCCTTCATTCCCGTCCTTCCGGTGCGCGACAGTACATTGCCGTCCTCTACGCAGCTCATCAAGGTAAAAAGAGCCTGAAGCTTGGTTCGGTTCCAGTTTTTCTTTTCTTTTAATCCTTTTTGCAGCACAGGGAGCGCCAGTTGTGTCACCGACGGATAGCCGAAAGCCGCCTCTCCCCGAACACCGAGAGCGCCGTACCGTCTGAAATTCCGCTGTCCGTTGGTGATCGAAAGAGTTTCGGACATTCCGGAAATCTGAGAAATTTCGTTTAAAAGAGTTTCCCGGACCATGCGCTGCTCCATCTGAATCAGCCTTGGCGTCGTAATATTCCCATAAAGTGCCTGACATGCGCCGGCAGCCGCACACAGAATCCCGATGGTGAAAATAGCGCCCTTGTGGGTATTCACGCCATCCGTTGCCTGATACATGACCTTTTCTGCCTGAATCCCGATCCGGCGTATGATCTGGAACAAATGCTGCGGATCCTCGGAATTTAACAGTCCAGCCTTTGCCATCCTGGCAAAATACGGCTCCAGAGCCTGCGCACTTCGCTCAAAAGCGTGCAGATCCATATCCCGGTGAGCTCCGCTGCTGAACGGATCCACCAGCCCTGGCCTTGGCTCTGTATATACCTCCTCCAGAAGAGCTGTCTTTGCAAGACCTCCGATCCAGTCTGCATAAGCTATTATATCCAGCTGCTTTTCACTGTGCGGCATAATTATGCCGCATGGAATCCTGCCATATCTTACTTCGCCCCATGTTTCTCTGCACATTACTGCCATGGTTATCCCCCTGTTCTGCTGACAGCTGCATCATTCCTGATGCTATTGACCCAGTCTGCATCTCTTTGGACCGCATCGATGGCACCAGCTTCACAGTCTGCATCGATGAATCCGGCTGGTTTTCCATCCAGCACGTAATCATTTCCTCCACGGCCTGCTGCAGCTCTTCCACACTGTGGGCTCTGCTTCGTCCGCAAATTTTCGCCTCCTGATCACATAAAAAGCACCTTCTCTTAGGAAGTCCCAGCGCCTCTCTGCTGATCCCTTTTCCATCTGGCCATAATACATCAATGTCAAATAACCGTCCAAGGGGATGGGTCTCCTCCAGATAAACGGTAAGCTTCTTAACATAGGCGGCACCTGGACAGGACAGCGCATAAAACATCACAGACCCGGCCTTCACCACCAGAGAACGCTGCCCTATGATGTGAATGCCTTCTCTGCAGAAGGTTTCCTTCAATGCTTCCACGCCTGCTTCAAATGCAGCCTGGATTTCTTCACTGGTCTTTTTAGGCCCTGGAATATTCATTCCCAGAGCTGTGATTACGCTTCCTGGACAGCACCGGAGCAGCTCCTTCTGTATCGCAGCCTTCATTTCCCGAAATTCAATCATCTGTTCTACTGTCACATATCCTTCCATGGTATCCGCCTCTTTTTCTCAAAATAAATTTTATGTTCTGTCTTTTATATGACTCGCCTATTCCGCAAAAGCAAATGGCTTGATCTGACGAACCACATCCATGATGGTGCCGTCTCTTGCCTCAAT
>JAUNOF010000028.1:6504-24616 GCA_030537215.1 Lachnospiraceae bacterium | reverse complement strand
AAGACAATCATATTTAAGAGGAGGAGGAAGTATGGCACGTAAACCAAAGGAAGAAGTTCCGAGAATGAAAATGAAACAGTCTGCGGGAAGCCGCATCTTTGATATCTGCAATGCAGTGCTGATGGTTCTGTTCTGCATTACCGTTATCATTCCCTTCTGGGATGTAGTGGTTCGCTCGTTTTCCAGAGCGCAGGATATCTCCTATATGCACATTAACTTTTTGCCCAAGGTGTGGACGCTGGATGCTTACAAATACTGCTTCCAGGATAATGAGATCATCACCGCATTTCTGATCTCTGTGTTAAGAACCATCACCGGCACCGCAGTTCATGTGATTGTGTGCTGCATGGCGGCCTATGCTTTGACAAGAACTGAGATGCCCTTTCGGAAGGTGATCACTGCGATCCTTTTGATCCCCATGTTTTTCTCAGCAGGTATGATCCCAGCCTACCTGAACATGAAGCGGCTGGGGCTGCTGAACAATTTCCTGGTGTACATCCTGCCGTCAGGATTTTCCATCTACAATACCATTATTATCCGAAACTATTTCTTTTCCATCGACAAGGGAATGGAGGAAGCAGCCAGCATTGACGGGGCATCCCAGGTGAAGATCTTCACCTCTATCATTATGCCTCTATCCAAGCCGGTAATCGCTACCGTTGCCTTGTGGCAGATGGTAGGACAGTGGAATGCCTGGTTTGACAACATGATCTACTGCCGGCGCAGCGCCAGCTTAACCACCTTGCAGTATCTGCTTCGGAGAATGCTGGACAGTTTGACTGCGTCCACTTCTTCCACTGCATCCGGAATAGAGGCCATCGGCGCACTGGTGGATACCAATCCGGACACCATCAAGGCGGCAACCACCATCCTTGTGGTGCTGCCCATTGTAGCGGTATACCCGTTCCTGCAGAAATACTTTGTAAAGGGCATTATGGTAGGCGCAGTGAAGGGATAAAGAGAAGAAGGGATCAAGGGGGAAGGAGAAGACTGGGAAAAATGAATGGAGATTACTATGAACAGGATGGAATTAGGAACCATTGCGGCAGAATTTCCGCCGGTACTGGAAGAGAAGAATCCGAGAAACAGCGAGGGAGCATTTCTCATGCTGCAGGACGGCAGAATCATCTTTGTTTATGGAAGGTTTAAAGGAGAAAACTGGGCGGATCATGCACCTGCCGATATCTGTCTGGTAACATCAGAGGATGGAGGACATTCCTTTGGAAATGGAAGGATTGTGCTGACTTGTGAGGAGGAGAAGGCTGTGAATATTATGTCTCTTTCCCTGATGAATATGACAAACGGCGATATTGGATTGTTTTATCTGGTGCGGGGCACCTACACCTTGATGCAGATGTACCTGCGGCGTTCGTCGGACGGAGGGCAAACCTGGAGTGAACGGGTATTGTGTACGCCTCAGGAGGGATTTTTCGTGGTCAACAATGACCGGGTGACACGGCTTTCTGATGGAAGGATTCTGGTTCCGGCAGCATGTCACAGAACTGGTGACAGCTTTTTTGACAGCCGTTCTGAGGTGGTGTTCTTTTACTCCGATGATGACGGAGCTACCTGGAACTGCTCGGAGGGCAAATGCTGCATGCCGCACCTGTCCGGCTGTACCTCCGGGCTGCAGGAGCCGGGAGTGCTGGAGCTGGCTGCAGGCGTGATCTGGTGCTGGTCCAGAACCGATCTGGGAAGGCAGTATGAGATGTTTTCTGTGGATAACGGAAATACCTGGACGGCTGCTCAGCCCTCCAGGTTCACCTCTCCCAACAGCCCTCTGTGCATGAAGCGGGATGAGAAGGGACGGATTTACGCCATCTGGAATCCAATTCCGGAGTATAATGGGCGGGAAAAGACAAAGGTTTTTACCGGAGGGCGGACTCCCTATGTAATAGCGGTCAGCCGGGATAACGGGAAAAGCTTTTCAGAGCCTGCGGCATTTGAAACCGATGAGAACAGCGGATACTGTTACTGCGCCATTCTTTTTACGGAGGAAGCCATGCTGCTTGGGTACAATGCAGGCGGCCCGGAGGATGGAAGCTGTCTTGCCAGAACCAGGATTCGCCGGATCCCGCTTTCTCAGCTTGAAAAAATTGGATGACAGGAAGAGAAAAGAAAAGGCTTGCTGTGAAGCATACACAGAATGGAAAGAATAAAAAAAGGAGAGCGAAGCGATGAGAAAAAGAATAACAAAGTTAACAGCATTGACCGTATGCGGAGCGATGGTATTAGCGGGCTGTTCCGGTTCTGCCGGTTCTGGCGGTGATTCCGGAAGCAGCGGCGGCGTGATGGCGGAGCCGGATCCCAATAAGACCTATGATATCAGCTATACCGGACAGTGGTGCTTTTCCGATTATGAGGATGGCTCCTATGTGGAGAAGATGATCGAGGACGCACTGAATATCAATATCACAGTGGAAAAGGCGGAGACCAGCGATACCATTGACCTGCTGCTGGCTTCTGGTGAGATGCCGGACTGCATGTGGACCGAGACCAAGACGCCAAGCTGGATGATGGAGCAGGAACTGATCCGGACCATTCCCAAGGACATGGTGGAAAAATACTGCCCCAAGCTGATTCAGTACTATGAGAAGTATCCGCTGATCTACAAGCAGGTGTTAAATCCTCAGAATGAGGAGGAATTTAACTATCTGGCCGGTCTTACCTTCCAGTTTGTGGATTACTATCTGCCAAGTGATTTTTATCGGTATGACTGGATCGAGAATCTGGGCATCGACTTAGGTGTGAATGTGGAGCAGGTTGCAGACCGTATTTATGTGGCAGATGACGGCATTGAACTGAGCAAGTTTACTGAGATCATGGACGGATTTGTAAACGGGGATCCCAATAAGAGCGGCAAACAGGATACTCTGGGCGCCACCGGCGGTTCCTCTCTTCCAAGCCTTGCCCAGGGGCCGTTCTTCTCTGCTTACGGCTTCTCCACCGACATCAACGATGTAAACGGAAGAGCGGAGTGGTACTACGCAACCGACCAGTACAAGGAATTCTTAAAGGGCTTCGGCAAGCTGTATGCAAAGAATCTGATCGACCCGGAGATCATCGGAAATGACCGTACCGTGTTCTGGGATAAGGTAAACACTGGTGTTGTAGGCTACTGGATCACCTCTACCAACGCATTAAACAGCTGGGCCATCGACCGTCCTCCGCTGACTCTTCTGGAGCGGGATCCTAACGCAAAGATCCTGGTAACACCAGGCATCAAGCCGGACGGCGGTCAGGTGCGGGCAACCACCAATCCATCTCCGGCATATGGAAAGTTTTATGTCAATGCCAATGTAAGCGATGAGAAGCTGGCGAAGATTTTACAGTTTTTAAGTTTCAGTTTATTTGGTGATGAGAATGATAAGGACACAACTGCTTCTCTGTTCTTTGGAGAAAAAGGAGTTGACTGGGAGTGGGATGAGACAGGCGAGATGCCGGTGAAGCTGAATAAGCTGAATTCCGGGGACAAGGGAACCTGGACCTTCAGTCAGTTTGGACAGACGGAGCAGGTGACAAGATGGGTAGGAGAAGAGGAGCTGTTCCAGGCCGGAGGAAAGTATTGGTCCGCAGGGGATAACGGCATTTGGCTGAAGTGGCAGCACCGTCCCTATAAGGCAGATCTGGCCAATGAGACAGAGTACGAGAAAATTTTCCAGGAGATCAAAAGCGATCTGGATGCCTACGTATCCAACTACCGGACCCAGGCCATCATGGGACAGATCGATGTAGACAGCACCTGGGATGAATACCTGGCAGAGCTGGACCGTCTGGGCTACAACCGGATGATGGATGAGCTGGAGAAGGTGGAGCCGATCGAAGACATTATTGCAAGCTACGGCAGCTAAATGAAAACAGATTTAAGGAACAGCTAGAAGGAATGGCCAGGATCGGGCAGATGCTTTTTGCATCTGCCCGATCTTGGCATTTTCATCATATTCTCATCAAATACCCATTGAAAAGGCGGGACGATAATGATAGAATAATAGTGCTTTGTTGATTTAAAGTAGAAAAGAAAGAGGATATTGATGAAGGAGAAACAGCAGAATATCATGTATACAAATAAATGCGATACTCACACCCATACTCTTTACTCCCGCCATGCCTTTTCCACGATTGAGGAAAATGTCAGGGCAGCGGCGGAGCAGGGAATGGAGCTTTTGGCTACCACCGACCATTTCAGCGATATGCTCTATCCGGAAGTGACGATCAAGCATTACCAGTATCTGTTCAATCAGACCATGCTGCCCAGAACCTGGCACGGAGTTACCCTGCTGCGGGGCGTTGAGGCGGACATCATCGATCTGGAGGGGCACCTGTTCGGTCATGGCTTTGCTGTGAACTGCAACATTGTGGGAATGCCTTTTAAGACGATTCGGGATCTGGATGAATTTGTGGCATCGAAACAGGATTATGTGATCGCAAGCGTTCATGGAAAGCGGAATCTGGAAGGCGCTACGGTGGGACAGCTGACCGATATGTATGTGAAGGCACTGGAAAATCAAAAGGTGCTGATCCTGGGGCATATCGGACGAAGCGGTCTTTCCATTGATGTGGATGCGCTGCTTTCGGCGGCAAAGTCTATGAATAAATTGATTGAGCTGAATGAGCACAGCTTTGACAATGGCGGGGAAGCTGGAGTGAAGCGGTGCCGCAGGATCGCGGAGCGGTGTGCCGAGCTGGGAGTCATGGTTTCTCTGGGAACGGATGCCCATGTGTCCTGCTTTATTGGAAAATTTGACCGGACGCTCCAGCTGCTGGAGGAGATCCATTTCCCTGAGGAGCTGATCGCCAGCCGCAGCCGGGAAAGCTTTCTGGAAGCGCTGAAACGAAGCGGAGTCAGCGACTTGAGTTTGGCGTAAGGTTTAGGAGTGAAGATGAAGGATATCATTGAAACGTTTATAAAAGAGCGTCAGCTTACCAAGGAAGAGTATGTGGAGCTGCTGGGCTGCTGGAATGACCCTTCCGCAGCAGAGCGCCTGGCAGCAGAGGCCGTGAAGATACGGAAGCAGCACTACGGAACCAAGGTTTACACCCGAGGCCTCATTGAATTTACTAATTACTGTAAAAACAATTGCTATTATTGCGGGATCCGCCATGGAAACCAGAATGCCAAGCGGTATCGGCTGACGAAGGAGGAGATCCTGGATTGCTGCGTGAGCGGCTATGAACTGGGCTTCCGAACCTTTGTACTGCAGGGCGGAGAGGATCCCTACTATACGGATGACCGGATGGCGGATATCGTCCGCTCCATCAAGGTCAGGTATCCCGACTGTGCCGTGACCCTTTCCCTGGGGGAGAGGAGTTACGAAAGCTATAAGCGGCTTCGGGAGGCAGGGGCTGACCGGTATCTGCTGCGCCATGAGACCGCTGATGAGGAGCATTATGGAAGGCTGCATCCAGAGGAAATGAGCCTGAAGACCAGAAAGGAATGTCTGTATTTCCTGAAGGAGCTGGGCTACCAGGTAGGCGCCGGCTTTATGGTGGGTTCTCCGGGGCAGCGGCTCAGTGATCTGGCGGAGGATCTGATGTTTTTAAAGGAACTGAAGCCTCAGATGGTAGGAATCGGGCCATTTATCCCCCATCATGACACGAAATTTGCATCGGAGCCGGCAGGCAGTGTGGAACTGACGCTGTATCTGCTGTCCATCATCCGGATCCTCCTCCCTAAGGTTCTGCTTCCCGCCACCACAGCGCTGGGAACCATGGATCCTAAGGGGCGGGAGAAGGGGCTGGCAGCAGGTGCCAATGTGGTAATGCCCAACCTGTCACCGGTGAAGAACCGGAAACAGTACGATCTGTATGACAATAAGATCTGTACTGGCGAGGAGGCCGCAGAATGCTGTGGCTGTCTGGCGCGGCGGGTGGCGTCCGTGGGATATCAGTTAGTCAATGAGCGGGGAGATGCGGCGTCTTGATATTTGTCCATCTTTGTGGTATAGTACTGGGAAAGTCCGCCGCCGAATAGGCGGCGTGAAGCGTTCGCCTGCCGGGCGCATGAAGGTTTACTGTGAAGAAGGAGGATACAGAGGATATTATGGTAGAGAAATGGGAAATCACCATACCGGAATTGACAGGTGAGGAGGTTCGACGTGCCTATATTTACCTGCCGGAATCCTATGAATATGAGCCGGACAAACGGTACCCGGTATTATATATGTTTGATGGACACAATGTATTTTTCGATGAGGATGCCACCTATGGGAAGAGCTGGGGAATGAAGGAATACATGGATTTTACAGAAACCCAGGTGATCATCGCAGCAGTAGAGTGCAATCACAGCCCAGATCATGGGCGTTTGAAGGAGTATTCTCCATTTTCTTTCCAGGATCCTTATTTCGGAAAGATAACAGGCCGCGGGAAAAAGACCATGGACTGGATGGTGAATACCTTTAAGAAGGAGATCGACAGCAGTTACCGCACCTTGCCCGACCGGGAGCATACCTGGATTGCGGGCAGCTCCATGGGAGGCCTGATGAGCGTATATGCGCTGATCAAGTACAACCGGGTGTTTTCTAAGGCGGCGGCATTGTCCCCCTCCCTGTGGACAGCGGCAGATAAGATCGAGAATATGATCCTTTGCACCAGGATCCGGAAAAACACCGTTTTATACATGGATTACGGTCAGAAGGAGATGAGCAATCATCCTCAGATGATGAAGAGCTTCGGCAGGACGGCTGCACAGCTGATGGAGCGGGGCGTGCTGCTGAACTGCCGGATCATCCCAGGCGGTACCCACAGCGAGGCAAGCTGGGAGAAGCAGATCCCCTTCTTTATGAATACACTGCTGTACGAGGAAATCTGATACAAATTGCGGCTGCAGTCGATGAGGAAATGGAGGAGTATTATGGAAGTACAATATTTTAAGGATTACAGTTCAGCATTGAACCGTGACATGGAATGCAAGGTTTACGGACATAGAGGACAGCCGGTGTTATTTATCCCCTGTCAGGATGGCCGGTTTTATGATTTTGAAAATTATAAGATGACCGATGCCTGGGGGAAGTGGATCGAGTCCGGTCAGGTGATGGTATTTGCGATCGACACCATCGATGCAGAAACCTGGTCCAATAAAAATGGGGACCCAGGCTGGCGGATCTGGCGCTATGAGCAGTGGATCCAGTATATTACCGATGAGATGGTTCCATTTATCCGCTCTATGGTCAATGAGCGGAACGGAGGGGAGAACGATACCGGCATCATTACCTTCGGATGCAGTCTGGGAGCGACCCATGCAGCCAATCTGTTCTTCCGCCGCCCTGACTTATTTAACGGAGTACTGGCTCTGAGCGGCATTTATACAGCAGAATATGGCTTTGGCTCCTTTATGAATGACCTGGTTTATAATAATTCCCCGGTACATTATCTGGCAAACATGCCGACGGATCATCCATATATAGAGATGTATAACCAGAGAAAGGCTGTTATCTGTGTTGGACAGGGGCAATGGGAGATCCCGGATTCCACAAGACAGCTTCAGGGTATCCTTCAGAGCAAGGGGATTGGGGCATGGGTAGATTTCTGGGGATATGACTGTGCTCATGACTGGCCATGGTGGTACAAGCAGGTAGATTACTTTGTACCTCATTTTCTGGAGCCGTAAGTAAAACAAAACTGCTGCACAAAAGAATACGGACAGAAGCACAAACAAGCGAGTAATAAGAAAATTTAAAAGATAAAGAGGATGAGCTATGAAAAACGTAATTTTTATTTCCCCCAACTTTCCCACCAACTACTGGCAGTTCTGCCGCCAGCTGAAGAACAATGGAATGAATGTTCTCGGCATCGGCGATCAGCCCTACGATGAGCTGACCCAGGAGTTAAAGGACAGCTTAAACGAGTACTACAAGGTCAGCAATCTGGAAAATGATGATGAGGTTTACCGTGCCATTGCATTCCTGACCTTTAAGCATGGCCGCATTGACTGGCTGGAGTCCAACAACGAGTACTGGCTGGAGCGGGATGCCAGATTCCGCACCGATTTCCATATCACCAGCGGCTTCCAGGAGGAGGATATTCCGCGGATTAAGTTTAAGTCCAAGATGAAGGAATTCTACATCAAGGCCGGCATTCCGGTAGCCCGTTATCATATTGTAGATGACCTGGAGGGCTGCGCCGCATTTATCAAGGAAGTGGGCTATCCGGTGATCGTAAAGCCGGATAACGGCGTTGGCGCGTCCCATACATACAAGATCAGCAATGAGGATCAGTTAAAGACCTTCTTAGGCGAGAAGGAGCCGGAGGTTTCCTATATCATGGAGGAATTTATTGATGCAGAAGTAAATTCCTACGATGCCATCATCGATTCCAATGGCGAGCCTATGTTTGAGACCGGCAATGTAACGCCGAACTCCATTATGGATATCGTAAACAATGCAGATAACTCCATCTACTATATCGTAAAGGATCTGCCGGAGGACACCCGCAAGGCAGGACGTGCTACGGTAAAGAGCTTCGGCGTTAAGAGCCGCTTCGTACATTTTGAGTTCTTCCGCCTGTTAAGCGACCAGCACATCGGCAAGAAGGGTGATGTGGTGGCTCTGGAGGTGAACATGCGTCCTTGCGGCGGATTTTCTCCCGATATGATGAATTTTGCCAACAGCACCGATGTCTATAAGATCTGGGCTGATATGATTGCATTTGACCGTTCCACCAAGCCGGACGGAGAGCACGGCTACTGTGCATTTGCCGGACTTCGGGACGGAAAGAATTTTGTGATGAGTCATGAAGACATTATGGAAAAGTACGGCGCTCAGCTTAAGATGGAGGAGCGTATCCCGGATGTGCTGTCCGGCGCTATGGGGAATCAGATGTATGTAGGTGTGTTCAAGACGAAGGAAGAGATGGATGCCTTCTATCAGGATGTGCTTGCAGTAAAGGAAGATTAATGGATAACTATGAAGCATTATCAAAGCCGGTAGCCCGGTGCATCAGTAAGCTTTCCAATCAGATCCGGCGAAGGATCGATGCGCTGGCATCGAAGGATGAATTCAGCGGCGCCCAGGGCAGAGTGCTGCACTTTATCCTGTCTCAGCCGGAGGAATTATTTCAGCGGGATGTGGAGGAGGAGTTTGGCCTTCGCCCGCCGACTGCTACCGAAATTTTGAAAAAGATGGAACAGAATGGCCTGATCCGCCGCGAGCCTACAGCTTATGATGCCCGCTTAAAGCAGATCATTGTCAGCGAAAAGGCCATGCAGTACCAGAAGCCGGTGATGGACGGCTTAATGCAGCTGGAGGAGGATCTGACAGAAGGGATCTCCAAGGAGGAGCTGGCAGTTTTTCTGCAGGTAGTGGAGAAGATGACAGAAAATATGGCGCGGGCAGGGATGCAGCAGCCGTAGGTTCTAAGAAATCAAAACCGGGGATATCTATCCCCGGTTTTATGGTGCCTTGTGAAAACTATTCTTCCTCAGGCCGGCCGCCAAGGACGATGTCCGGCGCACCGGTGAGATTTACGTTCCGGGTTACCTTGGCATCGTAGGTCTCTGCCTTCATGATCTCTGCCAGATCCACTCCGGTGGTTTCCTTTACCGATTCAAACAGCTTCGCCATTACCACAGGAACATTCCCGGCCACCGTACTGACGCCGTTGTCGCCGCTGCTTCCGCCTCCAATGATGGTGATCTTGTCGATCTGGGACAGCGGCTCTGCGATCTTTCCGGCGATTTCCGGAAGAACCTTGATCATCATTTCTGCCATGGCAGCCTTATTGTACTTCTGGTAGGCCTGTGCCTTCTTCTCCATACCTTCCGCCTCTGCCAGCGCCTTGGCCTGGATCGCAGCAGCCTCCGCCTCGCCCTTGGCGCGGATACCCTCTGCCTCCTGAAGCATGGCGTATTTGTGAGCCTCAGCCTGTGCCTTTCTGGCGGCGGCTTCCTTTTCCTGCTCATACTGTTTTGCCTCGGCCTCCCGCTGGCGTCTGGTCAGCTCTGCGGCGGCCGCCTGCTCGATGGCGTATCGGTCTGCATCCGCCTTCTTGTTAATTTCTGCCTCCAAGGCCTGCTGCTGTACAGCAACCTCCTGCTTGCGCAGCTCCGCCTCTCGTTCTGCTTTGGCGATCTGGGCATTTACTGTGGCCGTCTGGATGGTCTTTTGCTGTTCCTGCTTCTGGATCTCGTAAGCAGCGTCAGCTTCTGCTTTCTTCGTGTCGGAAGCCTTCTGAAGCTCCGCCTTCTTGATGGCCAGCTCGTTGTTTTTCTGGGCGATCTCCGTCTCGGCAAGAACTCTTGCGTCATTGGACGCCTTATCTGCCGCCGCCTGTGCGATCGCGATATCTCGTTCTGCCTCTGCCTTGGCGATAGAGGCATCCTTGCGGATCTTAGAAGTGTTATCCATACCAAGGTCCTGAATCAGACCATGCTCATCAGTAACATTCTGGATATTGCAGGACAAGATATCGATGCCCAGCTTCTCCATATCCTTCGAAGCTTTCGCCATTACCTGATCGGAGAAGGAATCCCGGTCGGTATTGATGGCGCGGAGGGTCAGGGTGCCGATGATCTCACGCATATTGCCCTGAAGAGAATCCTGCAGATCAGATGCGATCTTGGCAGGCTCTTTATTCAGGAAGTTCCGCATGGCCAGTTTCATCTGGGATGGCTCGTCAGCTACCCGCACCTTGGCTACGGCATCTACCATTACATTGATAAAGTCATTGGTAGGGATGTATTCGTCTGTTTTAATGTCTACTGTAATCTGTCCAAGGTACAGCTTATCTAACTGTTCAAAGAAGGGAATCTTGAATCCTGCACGGCCGATCAGCACCCGCGGCTCCCTGCGCAGGCCGGATATGATGTAGGCGTGATCCGGCGGAGCCTTCACATAGCCCTGGGTCAGGATGATAATAAGAAGGACCAGAATCAAAACGGCTGGAACAAGGTAAGGTAATAAGAATTGCAGCATAGAAGCTCCTTTCTGGCTTGGAAACCTTGGTTTTTCGTTGAAATTATTGTATCATATATAGGAACAGAAAGAAATATGTGTTATGAATTCGACAGAATATGACAGATAAAAAACAAATAATTGTAAGGAAAATGATAAAAAATTTGAAAATAACAAAAGCGCAGGGGAACGGGATAAAGAAGGGAAACATAAGAAAGATGGACGGATTAATACTGGCAGGCGGCAAAAGCAGCCGCATGGGCGGCAGCCATAAGGGCGATTTGATCTATCAAAATGAGACGTTTCTGGAGCGGATTATTCATGAGTTCCAAAAGGAGGATGGAAAGATCTGGATCTCCTATGGAGCAGAGATTCGGAGAGAATATCCAGGCTGCGAAGGGGTTCTGGATCATTATCCGGAATGCGGTCCCTTAGGAGGGCTTCATGCCGGACTGAAACGGTGCAGAAGCCAGCTTATCATGGCGGCTGCCTGTGATATGCCGTTTCTGGAGATCGGTGTATACCGGTATCTGCGGAAACAGCTTGCAGAGGCAGAGCGCATCCATCCCGGCCTTTTGTATGATGGGGCGGTTCCGGCGGCGGATGGGCGGGTTCATCCCCTGGGAGCTATTTACCGAAAGCAGGCAGCAGATTGCTTTGAAAAGCAGCTTAAAAAAGGAAATTACCGGCTTAGGGATGCGCTGCAGTGCTTGAATATTCTGTATGTGGATATGAGCGGTCAGCCAGAGCTTCGTCATATGCTGAGAAATGTCAATACCATGCAGGAATATGCTGCGCTTGCAAAAAACAAAGAGCATGCAGAAAAACGCAGGTAACGGTTCCGCAGGTCTCCCCAGGCGAAATGAGGGTACTAAACCGTTACAAACGCAGAAGCCACGGAAAGGATCGGGTGCCATGAAGAAGAAAAAGGCAATTGTAATCTGCGGTATTAAAAATTCAGGAAAGACTACCTTGTTAGTCCGCCTGGTTCAGGCATTTTCCGAGAAGGGACTTCGGGTTGCCGTGATCAAGCATGACGGTCATGATTTCACCTGCGACATTCCCGGCACGGACAGCTACCGGTTCCAGGCGGCAGGAGCTTATGGAACTGCCGTTTTCTCTGGATATCGAACATTTATCCATAAACTGGGAGAACCGGATCTGGGGGAACTGATGAAACAATTTCCAGAAGCAGATCTTCTTTTCATTGAAGGGATGAAGGAGAGCTCTTATCCGAAAATCGAGGTGATCCGAAAAGCCATATCGGAAGCCCCGGTTTCCAATCCGGAGGGACGGTTTCTGATTGTAACAGACTGGGAGCAGGAACGGTTTGGCGAGCCGGCAGTTGGCTTTGAGGAGCTGGAAAAAGTGATGGAGCAGATTTGGAAGATAATAGAACAATGAAATATGGCCGCAGGCGGAGAATCCTGCAGAGCAGGATTCTTTTATCGTTACCTAGGAAATTTCGTCTCCTATGTAACAAAAATGCTCCGCGGATCGCTGAGTGCCAGTGGCGCTCGTTCAGCGACGACCGAAGTGGAATGTAGATGCACTGCGGCGGACCCGTTTGTACCTGGGAAAATGGGCCTTGGCTCAACAGGTCAGCGGGATCCCTAATGTTACCTTGCGGTAAATTTTCCATGCAATGGTTCCAATAATACCTGCAGTAGCAAAGATTGTAGAAACACCGCCGATAATAACATAGATGATCATAATAAGATACATTCCAATATTCATGATAAAAACCTCCTGATTTTGCTGTTTTGCTTTTATTGTATCGTCTTTTTTTTAAATGGAAAGAGATTTGGGGATTCCTTAACAAAATCTGTATGAAATGTTAACGGTTTTTTGACAGGCTTCTCCTGGAGGCAGATGGGAGATTTTATGGAGAGGGAGTGTACTTGCTTATTTTTGCAATTCATGATATAGTGAGCGTTAGCGAGCCGCCCTGTCTATGCTGGCGGCAGATGGCTGTATGAATTGAGGAAGGGAATGAACTATGAGAGAGATACAGGAAGGACAGATTCAGATGGCAGATCAGAACCTGTTGTGCCGGGAGAATCCTTATTTGTCAGATATGGAAGAATATCACAGGATCAGGTTGGCGGACCGGGAGTGGATGAATCCGCTGATCACGGCAGAAAACGGGCTTGCTACCGATAACTGCTTCGGTACCTATTATCTGTGGGGAAACGCCTTTGGCCTGCAGGTTTCTTCCTTCGGAGGGCGGCTGGCGGCATACTGCGGAAGAGGTGAAGAGCTGCGCTTTTTTTATCCTCACGGCAGAGGACCGCTTAAGCCGGTACTCTGTGAGATGGAGCGGATTGCCAGAGAACAGGGCGCTGTTCTGATAATCAATGGGGTGACTCAGTCCCAGAAGGCGGAACTGGAGCAGGCCATGCCTGGGTATTTTACTTTCCAGGAAAAACGTGACCGGGCGGATTATATTTACAGTGCAGAAAAGCTGGCATCGCTGTCAGGAAAGAAGCTGCACAGCAAAAAAAATCACTGCAACCGATTTGAACGGGATTATCCGGACTGGCACAGTGAGATTCTGGGAGCAGAGCAGGTTTCAGACTGCCTGGCTCTCCTTTCAGACTGGGAGGAGGGGCACCAGGAGGCGGCAGACGAAATGCAGGATGCAGAACAGACTGCAGTTAAAACGGCATTCCGCCATTATCAGGAGCTTAAAATGGAGGGAATTGCCTTGTACGCCGGAGAGCAGCTGGTTGGGTTTTCCTTTGGGGAAATGCTGGGGGAAAATGGATTTGATGTTCACTTTGAGAAGGCCTATGCCCATATTAACGGCGCATATGCCATGGTCAACCGCCAGATGGCGCGGATGCTTTTAGAGCGCCATCCAGGACTTGCCTATATCAATCGCGAGGAGGACATGGGGCATGAAAACCTGCGGATAGCCAAGGAATCCTATAAACCAGCATTTCTGATCGAAAAATATTCCGCATATCACAAATGATTACCCTGCATTTTCCTAATCTTTGCCTTGCAGGAATAAAATCATCATGCTACAATATTTATTAATCGATTGCAAGTAAATATTATCCTTAACAGGAGAGGGGAGTTGGCGGGATGACGATCTATGATATCGCAAAGCTTGCAGGGGTTTCAGCCAGCACCGTGTCAAGGGTGGCAAATAACAAGCCTGGAATTAAGGAGGAAACCAGAAAGCAGATACAGGCTCTTCTGGACCAGTACGATTACCGGCCAAATGAGACGGCCAGAGGCTTGGTGAATCAGTCCAGCAAAATGATTGGGATTTTGATTACGGATATCCGGTATGCACACCATGTGGATATCGCATATTATATTGAGAAGGAAATGGAAAAGCAGGGCTATTGCAGCCTGATCCTGAATACCGGCCTGTCGGACGAGAAGAAGGTGCAGGCCATCAAGATGCTTTCTCAGCGCCGGGTGGATGGCGTGATCCTGGTGGGATCTACCTTCCAGTGCGATGCAGTGAAGGATGCGCTGGCATCCTGTTTTCCAAAGGAACCGGTGGTCATTACCAACGGCTATGTGAATCTTCCGAATGTAAAAGGGGTATTGGTTGATGAGAAGGACGGCCTGGCGGCCTGCGTGGAGCTGATGGTGAGAAAGGGCCATAAAAAACTGGCGTTTGTGCTTCCCAATCAGACTCCCAGCAACCTGTCTAAGCAGAAGGGCTTTGTGGCAGGGATGGAGAATTTGGGATGGAAGCGGGAGGAACTGTGGATCTATACAGCCCCCACCACCCTGGAGGATGGGAAACGGGTTACAGAGCAGATCCTTAAGGAGCATCCAGACGTTGAAGGAATCATTTTCGGAGAGGATCTGTCGGCAGTCAGCGGGATCCGGGTGCTGCTGGATCACAAGATTGCCGTGCCGGATCAGGTTGCGGTGATCGGAGTTGATAATTCTCGCTACTGTGATATTTGTTACCCGAAGCTGACATCCTTAAATAATAAAATGGTGGAGATGAGCTTTGAGGCAGCCAGAATCCTTTTGGATGATCTGGAGGGAAGAAAGAACCCGGAAAAGATCATGCTTTTTTCTAATATCGTGGAGCGGGAGAGCACATAGGCAGAGAAACAAATAGTTCTGGTGAATGAAGTGGATTGCATAAAACAAGTGCAGTCCGCTTTTTTTGTTACATAGTAACCTTCACGCGCCCGGCAGGCAGATATACCATCGAACATGAAGTTTTTGGCGGGCGCGCTTGGCATCCCTGCACATAAAAATCGATTGCAAAATGAACGCAAAAAAATAATTGGCTAATAAAATGAAGAACGGGAAGGTGAATTGCTGATTTGTAATAAGTGCATAAAAAATAAACATAAAAATAGTAAAAAATGACGTTAAAATAGTGGTTGATAAATGAAAGACAATGTGCTATTATAAAGATACAGAAAAACAATCGATTGCAAAGACAAAGAGTTACACAAAGCTGACAAAGAAGAAAGCTGCAGTCGAAAAAGGAATAAAAAGAAAAAGGATCGCAACAGCGAAAGGGGGAAGGCCTATGATCTATGGTCATATCGATGCTCCATCAGGCAGCCGGGCTTATCCGGAACCAATTGAGAGAGCCATTGCCTATTGCCGGGAAGCAGAGATCGATGACTGGAAGGAAGGGCGCTATGAATTGGATGGGGATCGATGGATTGCCCAGGTGTTCAGCCGGGAAACAGGGCCGAAGGAGGAGAAGCTTCCGGAGGTGCACAGACGGTATATTGAGCTTCAGTTTATGGCGGAAGGAAGAGAATACATCGGATATTATCCAGACTGCGGCGGAAGCCGGGTCCGGGAAGACCGGCTGAAGGAAAAGGATACCTTATATTATGAGGAAGATCCCGGCGCTTCGGAAATCATGCTTCCCATGGAAGCAGGGTGCTACGCTGTATTCTTTCCGGAGGATGTCCACCGGCCGTTTTGCCAGATGGGAGAAGCACAGGTGGTAAAGCGGATCGTAATAAAGATTGATGTGGACAGCATATAATTTTGTAACTGTTCCGTACCTTCACAGTTGCATAATTTTTTTAATCAAAAAAACAATCGATTGCATTAACAAAGAATAATAAAGAAATGACGCGGAATCAAGGAAGAATTCCGGTCGCATAGGAGGATAAGAACATGAAGAGAGTTCCATATGAAACCATGGTAGGCGAGTTTAAGAGAGTATTAGTAAAGAAGGGATTCACTGAGGATCGGGCCCAGGCAGCAGCAGAGATCTTCGCTCAGAACAGCCTGGCAGGGGTATATTCCCATGGTTTAAACCGTTTCCCAAGAGTCGTTGAATATCTGGAGAAGGGCGAGATCAATCCGGATATCGCAGCAACCTGCGAACTGCAGTTAGGCGCTTTTGAGCGCTGGAACGGACACAGAGGCTTCGGCCCGTTGAATGCAAAGCTGGCTATGGACCGTGCCTGTGAGCTGGCAAAAGAGTTCGGCATCGGTATCGTAGCTCTTGGCAATAACAATCACTGGATGAGAGGCGGAAGCTACGGATTCCAGGCGGCAGACAAGGGCTGCATCGGCATCTGCTGGTCCAACACCTGCCCCAACATGCCGGCATGGGGCGGCAAGGACAGAAAGATCGGCAATAATCCGCTGATCTTCGCCGTACCAAGAAGCAACGGACAGCATGTGGTAATCGACTGCGCCGTATCTCAGTTCTCCTATGGAAAGATTGAGGACTGCAAGCTGAAAGGACTGCAGCTTCCGGTTCCGGGCGGCTATGATACCAAGGGCAACTTAACAACCGATCCGGCTGAAATCGAGAAGACCTGGAGAGTACTGCCGATGGGTTACTGGAAGGGCAGCGGCATTTCCATCGCTCTGGATCTGATCGCAACCGTTCTGACAAATGGAAATTCTGTACATACCATCGGCACCTTTGGTGATGAGGTGGGCTTAACGCAGATCATGATTGCCATCGACCCATCCAAGGCAAACAGCGTGGAGCTGACTGATCAGATCGTAGATGATATTATCGCAGACATCAAGTCCTCCGAGCCGGTACAGGAAGGCGGAAAGGTACTGTACCCAGGCGAGCCGGAGAGCCTGACCATTCAGGATAACCTGGCAAACGGCATCCCGGTGATCGAGGAAAAGTGGAATCAGGTTCTGGCAATGTAGGCTGTCTGCGGCTGTGAAGGTACGGAACTGCCGCGTTTCCTTTTGCAAAGCAGCGGAAGGAGAGCACTGCAGGTAACGGTTCAAGGTATCTGAACGGCTGCCATTGCAGGCAGACGACAGGAAACGGTAAGGGAAAAGAATGCGGCTGGAAGGAATCCAGCCGCAGGCAAGGAGAAGATAGGAAAGGGAAGGTTTTCAATCATGAGAAAGAAGTTGGCATTATTATTAGCGGCTGTTATGACGGCAGTCAGCCTGGCAGGCTGCTCCTCATCCAAGCAGGCCGATGACGGCAAGCCGAAGCCGGAATTGAATATCATTTTAGCACACAATCAGACCTCTATGGAAAATCCATATACGAAGGCAGCAATCAAATTCAAGGAAGCCTTGGAGGAGGTATCCGGCGGACGGGCCACTGCAACGCTGCATCACGGAACCTTGGGAGAGAATGAATCAGAGCTGGTGGAAAAGCTGGAGCTGGGAGCCATCCATCTGACTGTGGCTTCTCCGGGATTTATGACCTTGCTTGGCGTGAAGGAGATCGACATGTTTTCCCTCCTGTACCTGTTTGACAGTTTTGATCACTGGGAGGCCTGCGTGGACGGTCAGTTCGGACAGGATATGAGCAAGCTTCTGGCGGAAAAGACGGACGACCGGTTCCGCATCATGGGCTATTGGACTTCCTCCGTTCGTGATTATTACGGAAAGAAGCCGGTGGTAAAGCCGGAGGATCTAAAGGGTATGACCATCCGTACCCAGAGCACCACGGTGGTGCAGGATTTCTGGAAAAAGTGCGGCGCCATTCCTACCTCAGTAGCATGGGGCGAGCTTTACCAGGCATTGAGCCAGGGCGTGGTGGATTCCGCTGAGAATGATTACACCAGCTTCCGCTTAAAAGAGCATCATAAGACTGACAACGGCAAATATGTCAGCGAGACCCATCATGATTACACCACCCGTCTTTTCCTGACTACCGGACAGTTCTACAATGCGCTGACAGATGAACAGAGAGAATGGTTTGACGAGGCCTGCCGTCTGGCGACGGAGGAGAACCGCCAGGTAACCTATGATATGTTTGAAGAGTCCAAGGCGAAGGT
>JAUNOF010000028.1:1513-6404 GCA_030537215.1 Lachnospiraceae bacterium | reverse complement strand
TAATTGAGAAAGCAGAGGGATTGCTATGAAAAAAGCGTTAGGTTATCTCCAGAAGCTGCAGATCGCAGCCGGCGGAATCTTTTTAAGTATCTTTTTATGCAGCGTAGTGATTCAGATGGGCTGCCGGTATGCTGGCATTGCGGCCATCTGGACCGAAGATGTATCCATGTATGCATTTATCTGGGCAGCCTTTATGGGCGGAGCTGCCATGGTTTATGAGCAGAGACATTTTGCATTTACCTCCATCAGCGACATGATGACGAATCAGACCTTAAAGCGTGTGCTGGCCCTGGGAATTTCTGTGGTGATGCTGGTATTTTCCATCTTGATGTTTTATTACGGATGTAAGATCACCAAGCAGTTCTGGAATTACCGCTGGGTAAGTCTTCCGGACTTTAAGAGAGGCCCCACCTGGCTGTGTATCCCGGTATGCGGCGGAACTTCTTCTCTTTATCTGATCGGTCAGATTGTGGAAGACGTAAAAGCTCTTATGAATGGAGGTAAGTAGTATGCAGATTTTATTAGTAGTCGTATTTATCGCGTTTGTTGCGCTGGGCGTGCCGATCTCCTTTGCACTGGGCTTCGTCTCCTTTGCCGGTATTGCAGCGCTCCCCATTATCCCAAACAGCGTTGTGTTTACAAAAATGTTCAACGGCTTAAACAGCTTTACTCTTCTGGCAGTGCCGCTGTTTATTCTGGCAGCCAACCTGATGAATGAAGGCTCCATCTCCGACCGTCTGATCGATGTCTGCACTGCCTGTGTAGGCCATGTGCGGGGCGGTCTGGCACATGCCAATATCTTAGTATCCATGATTTTTGCCGGTATTTCCGGTTCCTCCCAGGCAGACACCGCCGGTGTAGGTAAGATCCTGATTCCAGCAATGGAAAAGCAGGGCTATGATAAAGCAACTGCGGTTGGTGTCACCGCAGCCTCCTCTACACTTGGCTCCATCATTCCCCCAAGTATCACCATGGTAGTATATGCAGGTATTGCCAATGTTGGTACCGGAGCCTTATTCATGACTGGCCTGATTCCCGGCATTATGCTGGGAGTGGCCATGATGCTGGTAGTTGTATTCTACTCCAAGAGAAAGAACTTCCCCAAGGGTGAGCGTGTTCCAACCAAGGAGATCTTAAAGCAGGTTTGGAGCTCTCTTCCGGCACTGTTAACCCCTATTATCCTGATCGGCGGTATCGTAACCGGATGGTTTACCCCAACCGAGTCTGCAGCAGTAGCCTGTGTTTATGCGCTGATCATCGGCATCTTCTTCTACCACACCATTCAGGTAAAGAACCTGCCGCGGATCCTGATCGAAACCATGAAATTATCCTCCCTGTCCCTGTTTGCACTGGCAACAGCAAATGCACTGGGCGAGCTGTTAAGCTACTATCAGTTAAATGAGATGGTTCAGGGCTTCTTCGTAGGAATGCCTGGCGGAAAGATCGTATTCCTGATCGTGGTTGTATTCTTCTTCATGTTCGTGGGAACCTTTATGGATGCAGTTCCAGCTATGATCCTGTTCGTGCCCATCATCCTGCCGTCTGCAACTGCACTTGGCATCAGCCCGATCATCCTGGGTCTGATCGTAGTTGTAACCCTGGCATTAGGTCTGGTAACACCGCCTTACGGCTTGTGCCTGCTGCTGGCCGGCTCCATAAGCGGCATCAGTATTGAAGACTCCTTTAAGGGTGTACTTCCTTACTTCTTGTCCTCTGTGGCTGTGCTGGCGCTGATGATCCTGTTCTCGGATGTGTTCCTGGCTATCCCGGCAGCATTGTTCCCCAACCTGTTCTAAGGGAAGGCGTAATAACATACATAGGGAATGGAAGCAGAATAAAAGAGTCTGTTAGAAATATCAGCAGAATATGAAAAAATTGAAGTAATCGGAAAACCTCCTTCGTTTTACAAAGCGAAGGAGGTTTTTTATTTTATGGAAAAACAGGATGAGAAACGTAAATTGCAGGAAGCCATGCTGATAGAACCAGGAAATGAAACGGATGCTGCTTTTGACCGGGAGCTGGAGCGTCTGATGCAGGCGGAGCCGGAGGGAAGGAACGGGAAGAGAGGAAAGAAGAAGTGGAGCCGGAAGAGGAAGGCTCTGACTGCAGCAGGCGCGGTGGTGATCCTGGCGGCAGCGGCAAGACTGGCGCTGGGCGGCGGTAAGGAGCCAGCTCCGGCTGTGGCAGTCCAGACTCTGGAGAAGGGAGAAATCCAGAATCGGCTGACCGTCACCGGTCCAATATCCGGCACAGACAGTGTGGATGTGGTATCGAATCTCCATGCAGAGGTTCTTGAGCTTAAGGTGAAGGAGGGCGACCGTGTGGAGAAGGATCAGCTTCTGGCGGTGATCGACAGCAAGGATCTGCAGAAAGAGGTGGAGATGGCCCAGAATGCCTACGATCTGGCTGTGGTGACCAGGCAGGAGAAGCAGAGGGAGGCAGAGCGGGGATATGCAAAGGCAATGCAGGACTGTCAGACGGCAAAGGCAGCCTTGGAACGAACCGCAGTGATGGTGCAGTCCGGCGGCGAGCCTCCGATCAATCTGGAAAATGCCCAGAATACATATGCAGATGCACTGCGGGAGGCAAATTCCTACCGTCTGGTGGGCGGCAAGCCGACAGCAGACGAATCCTACGATCTGCAGATTAAAAATGCAGAGTTTGAACTGGAAAAGAAGAAGGAGGAGCTGGACAGCGCCCAGGTGACCAGTCCCATATCCGGAACGGTGGTCCGGGTCAATACCAAGGTGGGCCAGTTTGCCGATAAGCCGGAAGATGAAAAGCCTATGTTTATCATTGAAAATCTGGATCAGCTGGAGCTGGAGATCAAGATCAGCGAATATTCCATCGGTAAGGTCCGCCAGGGGCAGCCGGTTACCATCCATGCAGATATCTTAAATGGAGAGACAGTAAACGGCGTGGTCGCCTCCATCTCCCCTACTGGAGAAGAGAAGGGAGGAGGCTCCAGTGAACGAGTAATCCCCACCACCATTGAGATTACTGACCAGAACACGAAACTGATCGCCGGGATCACGGCAAAGGCGGAGATTGTGCTGGAGGAGGCAAAGGATGTGCTGGTAATTCCGGCCTCCGCCCTGTATCAGCAGGAGGACGGCAGTCTTTGTGTGCAGAAGGTGGAGAATCAGACCATTCATCTGATTCCGGTGGAGACTGGTGTGGAGAGCGACATTAATATAGAAGTAACACCTGTGGAGGAGGGTGCGCTGCAGGCTGGAGATACCATCGTAACCACGGCATCCTCTGCGTTGACAGAAGGAATGACCGTTACGGTGATGAATTAGGAGAGCAGGAAATCTATGAAAGACAGAAATCCTATAACGGATAAAATCGTATCACTGAAAAGGCAGCTGATTGGAAGAAGAGGGGAACTGCCGGCTTATATGACCCAGAATATCAGTCAGGATCTGATCCGCCTGGAGAATCTGGTAAAGATCTATGATACTGGTGTCATTAAAGTGCTGGGCTTAAAAAAGATCAATCTGACCATTAAGCGGGGCGAGTTTGTGGCGATTATGGGACAGTCCGGCTCGGGAAAATCCACACTGATGAATATCCTGGGCTGCCTGGACCGGCCAACCATGGGACACTATTATCTGGATGGAATCGATACGGCAGAGCTTACGCCGAATCAGCTCTCTGAGGTGCGGAACCGGAAGATCGGCTTTGTATTTCAGTCCTTTAACCTGATCCCCAGAACCTCCGCTTTAAAAAATGTGGAGCTTCCTATGACTTATGCCCATAAGCTGCCGAAACGGCAACGGCAGGAGCGGGCGCTGGCGCTGTTGGAGCGGGTAGGTCTGGGAGCCAGATATGAGCACATGCCAAATGAAATGTCCGGAGGACAGCGGCAGCGTGTGGCCATAGCCAGAGCCCTGGCTAATGAGCCGCCGCTGATCCTGGCAGATGAGCCTACCGGAAATCTGGATACTGCCTCCTCTGTTGAGATCATGGAGCTGTTTAGCCGACTTCATCAGGATGGAGCCACGGTGGTGGTGGTAACCCATGAGGAAGATATCGCTGCCTTTACCAATCGGATCATCCGGTTCCGGGACGGAGAAATCATCAGCGATGTAAGGAAGGGGGAGGGGACAAATGCTGGTTGAAAATATGATGATGGCATTTTCTGCCATCCGGGCAAATAAGATGCGGTCGATCCTGACTATGCTGGGCATCGTCATCGGGATCGGCTCCGTTATCTCCATCGTGTCCATTGGCGATACCATGCGGAACCTGTTTGCGGATTTATATAAGGATATCGGCGTGACGCAGGGGTACTGCCAGGTAAAAAGCTGGGAGGTGGATGACTGGCGGCAGAGCGACATGTTTACCCTGGATGAGCTGGAGCGGGTGAAGGAGGTTTTTGGAGATGAGATCGCCTACATTGACAGCAGCGCATATACGGCGGCAGATGCGGTATTTGGACGGAACAAGGTGAAATTTACGTTCTCCGGGATTGATTACAATTTTCAGGATGTTCAGCCGGTAAATCTGGTATACGGCCGATACTTGAATCAGGGGGATATTCTGGGAAGGCGGCAGAATGCCGTTATGGATGTGAAAAGCGCCCGGAAGCTGTTCGGCACAGAAAACGCGGTGGGAAAGACCTTCCGTACTACCATATACGGCGATGTGCAGGATTACACTGTGGTGGGCGTATATCAGAAGGATATCAGTCCCTTTCAGGCGCTGATGATGGGAGACAGCCAGGACAGCGGTGAGGCCTACATCCCCTACACCATCCTTACCTGGCCCAACGACTATTTCTCGGAACTTCATATTTACGCGTCGGAAGATGTAGATCTGAATGATTTTTATACCCGTTTTACCGACTATATCGCCAAGCTGAAGGACCGGACGCCGGACCAGATTT
>JAUNOF010000028.1:0-1413 GCA_030537215.1 Lachnospiraceae bacterium | reverse complement strand
ACCCGTTTTACCGACTATATCGCCAAGCTGAAGGACCGGACGCCGGACCAGATTTATACATACACGGCGGTAGAAGAGATGGGTTCCATCGATTCCATGATGGGCGGCCTGTCCCTTGCAGTCGGCGGAATCGCTGCCATCTCCCTGATTGTCGGCGGCATCGGCATCATGAATATTATGCTGGTTTCTGTTACAGAGCGCACCCGGGAAATCGGCATCCGAAAGGCTCTGGGAGCCAGGACCAGGGATGTGATGATCCAGTTCCTCACCGAATCCGCGATCCTGTCCGCTATGGGCGGCATCCTTGGCATTCTCATCGGAACTGGTCTGGTAGGCTTAGGAGGCCTGGCGCTCGGCGTTCCTGTAGTCGTAAAACCGGCGGTGGTTCTTCTGGCCGTAGGTTTCTCCGCCATGGTAGGAATCTTCTTCGGCCTCTACCCCGCCTCCAAGGCTGCGAAATCCGATCCCATTGATGCACTGCGCTACGAATAATAAAATCATTAAAAAGCTCTGTCTGTTTCTCTGCAGATGGAGTTTTTTCATTACAATTTTATAAAAAATAAGTATAACTACTCGCAAACCCAGAAATTATATGGTATACTTAATTGATATCGTAAGGTTAAAGGAGCTGGCAGTATGCTGAATGAAGAGAAAATCAAGCTTATGACAAGCATTGCCATGTTTGAGAAGAAAGAAGGAAAACGGATCTTCCCATTAAACTGCTATTTTAAAAGCGATTACATCGGAAGACATTTGTTCGGCGCGTTTTTCGGATATACCCTGTGTTTTATTCTGGGAGCAGTTCTCTGGGTACTGTATCACCTGGAAATGCTTTTGGACAGTGCCGGTATGGAACTGTTCCTTTCTCTTGGCAGGAGGCTGGGCCTTATTTATCTGCTGGGTCTGGTCCTTTATCTGCTGATTACAGCCATGGTCTGTTGGAAGCGGTATGAGTATGCCAGCGGAGGCATGCGGGTCTATATAGCCAAATTAAAACGCCTTGAAAAACGGTATGAATACCAGAACAGGGTGAAGGAGATGTCAAAGGAGGGCGTTCGGCATGATGGGACTTCTGGTATTTAAGGAGCATTTGAAGGCCTTCTATGGGAAGTACAGTTTTATTTTAAATTCATTGAAAAAATTCGGGCTGGCGCTGCTGGTTTTTCTGATGCTGAATCAGAATGTGGGATTTATGACAGCTTTGAAGAATCCGGCAGTTCTGGCGGCGTTAAGCTTGCTGAGCGCATTTCTGCCTCTCAGCGCGCTGACCGGTCTGGCGGCGGTTTTTATGCTGATCCATCTGTACAGCCTGTCTCTTGAGCTGGCAGTGATCACAGGGATCCTGGTTTTAAGCGCGGCGATCCTATACAGCAGCTTCCAGCCTGGAAATTCGATCCTGATGGTTTTGATTCC
>JAUNOF010000184.1 GCA_030537215.1 Lachnospiraceae bacterium | reverse complement strand
AAAAGAGGATTCATACAGTGTACAGGCAGAAGAAAGATTCATGCGTACGTCGTGGAGAAAGAATATCGTAAGTTGTGTGAAAGAATGCCGTATGTTATAATGAAACAAATTGGTGAGCAGGCCGGGCAGTGCTTCGGCAAATAAAATGTCACCGGGAATAGGGGGCAAGCAATATGAAATATCAGGTGATCGGTGATGTGATTCCGGCAGTGGAAGTGACATTTGACGCACCGGGTGAGAGCATGTACACACAGTCTGGAGGCATGTCCTGGATGACGGAAGGTGTGGAGATGTTCACTAATACAAAGGGCGGTCTGATGAAAGGGATAGGAAGAATGTTTGCCGGTGAGTCTCTGTTTATGGCCACATATCGTGCACAGAGGGCCGGGGCAAGTATTGCGTTTGCATCTACGGTTGCAGGCAAGGTGCTTCCAGTGGATGTTGGTGCGACCGGAGGATTGATCTGCCAGAAGGGAGCTTTTTTGTGTGCAGAGGACAGCGTGAATTTAAGCGTGACGCTGACGAAGAAGTTTTCTTCCGGTTTATTTGGAGGAGAGGGCTTTGTACTGCAGGATTTAAGTGGTGAGGGTATGGCGTTTTTAGAGGTTGACGGCGACCTGGTTGAGAAGATTCTGGAGCCGGGAGAGATTTTGAAGGTGGATACCGGAAACGTAGTAGCTTTTGAGAAAAATGTAGGGTATGAGGTTGAGACAGTGAAGGGGCTTGGTAATATCTTTTTCGGAGGCGAGGGACTATTCTTGACGAAGCTGGTAGGACCTGGACGTGTGATTCTTCAGACTCAGAATGTGGCAGAGTTTGCCGGCAGGATTGCACGCTTTATTCCGACAGGAAAGTAAAAAACAGATATTATACCTGCTGGATTTTCTCATCCGGTTAAAGAGCAGAATCTTTTTATTGAATCGCCCCCAAAATATTTTAATTCTTAGTGGGATGAGGATATATAATTCCCATAAGGGTTATTAATTCAAGCATATGAGAATGTTTGCGCCCCGTTTGCGCAGCCGCCAATCGGATATGGGGAATAACATAGTGATCAAAAATACTCAGCACTGTATGAAAAACTGTGCTGAGTATTTTCATGTCCGGAAATTTCAAACATTTTAAAGATCGGCGATAAAAATGCAGAAGAAGATGACTACTATGGAGAATAGAATGATGGGATATGCCGGAGTGAGCAGTGCCGGGGACAATCTGGATCGGCAAATGAGGATAAAATGGCTTTGCTCTGGGAACAATCAGGCAGCATGTCTGATTTGTGTGCAGCACCATGGTTTTTAATCTGGGCCAAAGCATAAATAAGACTACATAATGCATAAAACAAACAAGCAAAAAGTAAAAAAAATAGCAAAATGCACAAAATACTTTTAATTGCGTTAAGATTATGTTAAAATTAGTTATAGCGATTCTGCCGCAAAGCAGGAGAAAAAAAGGAGGTCTTATCCATGAGGAAAAAGTTAACACGATTGCTGGCCCTGGCGTGCAGCGCAGCGTTGCTGTGCCTGTCACTGAGCGGATGCGCCGGTACCCAGGACAAGCGGATTGTTCGGATTGGCCACAATCAGTCCACCAATCACCCGACCCACATTGCATTGACCGCCTTCCAGGACTTTATCAATGAGAAGCTGGGGGACAAGTATGTGGTGGAGGTGTACCCAAGTGAGCTTTTAGGCTCTCAGACGGATATGGTGCAGTTGACCCAGACGGGAGCCATTGACTTCTGTGTAGCCAGCAACGCGATTTTGGAAACATTCAGCAAGAACTATGAAATCTTTAATCTTCCTTACCTGTTTGCAAGCACAGAGGCCTATCATCACGTTATGGATGATGCTGCTGTAACCGGGCCGATCTTTGATTCCACAATAAAGGCAGGCTTTACCGCAGTTACCTGGCTGGACGCAGGAACCAGAAACTTTTATACCCTGAACCGCCCGATCGAAAGCCCGGCAGATCTGAAAGGACTTAAGATCCGTGTTCAGCAGTCCCCTACTAATATTGAGATGATGCGTCTGCTGGGAGGCTCCGCAACCCCTATGGGCTTTGGCGATGTGTACACGGCACTTCAGTCCGGTATTATTGACGGTGCGGAAAACAATGAAATGGCATTGACAGATAACGGACATGGAGATGTGTGCAAGTATTATTCTTATGATATGCATCAGATGGTGCCGGATATTCTGATCGGAAACAATTCCTTTATGGAAGGGCTGTCAGAGGAGGAGCGGGCTGTATTTGAGGACGGCTTCCAGATCGTAAATCAGGTAGAGCGGGAGGAATGGGTAAAGGCCGTGGAGAATGCTAAGGATCGCTCTGCCAATGAGCAGCAGGTAAATTTCATCTATCCAGATCAAAAGCCATTTGTAGAAGCCTGTCGTCCGCTTCATGACAAGGTTCTGAGCAACAACACGGCGCTGCAGCCCATCTATGATGCAATTCAGGTTTATAATGAAAAATATCCGGCAGCGGCAGAATAGGAGGAAAAATCATGAAGCAGTTTCGAACTATATTGACTCAGATATTACGGGCTTTTGCCGGAATCAGCTTTCTGGCAATGGTTGTTTTGACCTGCTGGCAGGTATTGACCAGGTACGTCTTACAGAATCCGTCTTCCTGGTCAGAGGAACTGGTTTCTTACCTGTTTGCCTGGATGGCCCTGATGGGAGCCAGCCTGATCACCAGTGAAAGAGGCCATATGAACATTCCGGTAGTGGTAGAGCGGATGCCGGAGGGCGCAAAGCTGGGATTCTCTATCCTTGCAGAGATCGTGGCATTTATCTTCTCCGCAGTCATCCTCTTATACGGCGGTATGCAGATCACCAGTCTGGCTATGGGACAGATGACATCCTCTCTGGGAGTTGCTATCGGCGTTTTCTATGTGGTACTTCCTGTCTGCGGCATTTTAAATATGATTTTCACCGCTATGAATATTTATGATATCCTTAAGGGCAATATCCCGGTGCTGCCGACCAGTGAGGAGAGCACGGAAAAAGATTTGAAAAAGGGGGAAGCGTAAGTTATGGCAATGCAATCATTAGCAATTATCATTATTGTCCTGGTGGTATTACTGGTTGTGGGAATACCGATCTCCTATGCCATCGGTATTTCGGCGCTGGTTGCCATCCTGCAGACGGTACCGCTTGACGTATCCGTATTGACGGCTGCCCAGAGAACGTTCGTGGGCATGAGTAAGTTCAGCCTGACTGCAATCCCGTTTTTCGTGCTGGCCGGCAACCTGATGAATCAGGGCGGTATTGCAAAAAGACTGGTTGATTTCGTGCTTGCGATCTTAGGCAAGCTTCCCGGCGCACTGTTAGTGACCAATGTGGGCGCCAATGCATTATTCGGCGCTATCTCTGGTTCTGCTTCTGCAGCGGCGGCTGCAGTAGGAAGCATGGTTCAGGAAGGCGAGGAGGAGCAGGGCTATGACCGCGCTCTCTGCGCAGCAACCAATGGCGCATCTGCGCCATCCGGACTTCTGATCCCTCCGTCCAATGCGCTGATTACTTATTCTCTGGTATCCGGCGGTACATCGGTGGCAGCTCTGTTTCTGGCAGGCTATCTGCCAGGTATTCTGTGGGCAGTCTGTTGTGTTTTAGTGGCAGTTGTTATTGCAAAGAGAAAGGGCTACAAGGGGACTCCTGGAAAATTTGATTGGAAGAATCTGGGAACCGCTACCCTGCGGGCGATTCCATCCTTGTCTTTGATCATCGTGGTAATCGGCGGTATCATTGCAGGCATCTTTACTGCGACAGAAGGGTCTGCTATCGCAGTTGTTTATGCGCTGATCCTTGGCATCTGCTACCGCAATATTACCATAAAGAGCTTTTGGAAGATCGTAGTGGACAGTGCCAAGATGAGCGGCATGATCGTGTTCCTCATCGGTGTGTCCAATATTCTTGGCTGGGTAATGGCATTTACCCAGATTCCGCAGGCGATCTCTGCAGCGCTGTTAGGATTGACAGACAGCCGCATTATTATCCTGCTGATCATGAATGTGATTCTGCTGGTGGCAGGTACCTTTATGGACGTTACACCTGCCATTCTGATCTTCACCCCGCTGTTTTTACCGATTGTGAAGACCTTTGGTATGCATCCCGTTCAGTTCGGTCTGATTCTGGTTTATAACCTGTGTATCGGAAATATCACTCCTCCGGTTGGAAATACCTTGTTTGTGGCGATCAAGGTAGGCAAGACATCGCTGTCGAAGGTTATGCCGTACATGTTAATGTACTATGTGGCGATCCTTGCAGGTCTTTTGATGATCACGTATATCCCGGCTATCAGTATGGCGCTGCCCAGCATGGCGGGAATGATTAAGTAGGTTTAGAAAGCCGACAGGCTGAACCTTTCTGCCGCTGCTTGAAAAATAGAAAAATGAAAAGCAGCGGCAGATATTAATCGGCGGCTAATCGGTTGTTTCCCTGCGTACCAGCACAGGAGTTACTACCTGATGAATGGGCTTGTCCAGCGGGACAGGCTTTCTTTTTTTTCGCTCATTCATCTGCATCACCAAAAGTTCCATAGCCTGGTCTGCAATTTTTTCAATCTGCTGGCCTACTGTACTGATTGGAATAATAGCTTCGCTGGCAATAGGGGAATCGTCGAAGCCGATAATTCGGTAATCATCAGGGAGACAGCCGTATTTCCGCATGATTAGATTCAGGAAAATATTGGCGTGGGTGTCATTGGACATAAAAATCCCCTTTTTTTTATGAGGATATTTGTTTTCCAGTTGATTAAGAATGTGGGTAAGCTGGTTGACGGTTTCTTTATGTGTCTTTCCAAAATCAAGCTGAATCAGTTCATGCTCCTGAGCGTGTTCCCGGCAGATATCGAGAAAGCCCTGAATTCGCTGATAACCAGGAGTTTTTTTGGAAACATGGGCGTTAATGTGAATCAGAACATCGCAGTTGTTTTTGTACAGCAGGCTGGTGGCCTGTACGGCACCCATATAGTTATCGGTATTCACACTGCAGGTATATTGATCCTCCCGCTCAATGGTCACCACCGGAAGGTTGTAAGAAGCCAGTTCTTCTGATGATATGGTGTGGCTTAAGACGATCAGGCCCTCGATTTTATAGGCCAGAAGCTCTTGGATGTACTGCTGTTCTATCTGCTTGTTTTCATTGCCCACAAATACCAGAAATTTATAGCCGTATTTTTCATAGGAGCACAAGATTTCGTTCAGCATGTGAGCATGATAATGCATGTAAAGGTTTGGAATGATGATTCCTACAAATTCTGTTTTTCCGTTTGCCAGGATCCTGGCAACTTTATTTTCCTTATAGTTTAACACCTCCAGGGCGTCTGCAATGATCTGCTGATTTTCCAATGTGAGGGAATCAGGATTGTTGAAGTATCTGGAGATGGTGGTTTTTGAAAAGTTGGTGTATTTTGCTATGTCATCGAAGGTTACGTTTTTTTTTGCCATGTGTTCACTCTTTTCCGAATAAAACTTGAATACAGCCATTGTGTATGGCTGTAAAGGATTAAATTTAGGTCGGAAATCTGATGCAGGCTTACCTGCAAGAGGATTTTTGACCCCTTTGATACCAGATTTCTTCGCACTT
>JAUNOF010000183.1:1599-5675 GCA_030537215.1 Lachnospiraceae bacterium | reverse complement strand
AATGGTAGAATGAAAAGTAATATATGAAATGAGGTGATCCCACTTGATAAAAATTGCTGACACGCATGAAGCAGTTGCAGATCCAATCCATATGCAGCCAATCGAGGATGAAAGTGTTATAAAAGCCCGTGAGCGCCGCATTGCGGAAGCGAGAAGCTTAACCTTGTTCAGCGATGTATTTATGACCGTAGCCTTGAAGGATAAGGCGGCCTGCCAGCATGTGCTGCGTGTGCTGACCGGTATCAAGACACTTGTTGTAAAGGAAGTCCGGACTCAATACCGCATTGCACATATCACGTCCCACGATGCGGTGCTTGATGTGCTGGCGGAGGACGGGGATAAACGTCTGATCAACCTGGAAGTACAGAGAGCTGATACCATCGACCATGCCAGACGGACAAGGTTCTACGGCTCCATGATTGACAGCGAATATCTGCAGAAGGGAAAGACATATAATGAAATGCCTGACGTGCATATCATATATATCAGCGAGACGGATCTATGGGAAGCTGGGAAAACAACTTACCAGGTAAAGAAATATTTTGAAAATACAGACGTGCCATATGACGATGGGATCTACATCCTGTATGTAAATGCAGCGGTAAATGACGGCAGTGATACAGCAAGGCTGATGGAATATTTTAAAACTTCAGATCCAAATGACTTCAGCCAGGGGGATCTGTCAAAACGTGTCCACGTATTAAAATGCGAGGAAGGAGGGTATGTGGAAATGTGTGAAATCAGTGAGAAATGGTATACCGAAGGCAGAATCGAACAGGCCAAAGAAACCGCCTATGCCCTTGCAGACCGAAAGATGACGCCTGAGACAATTTCCGAGATTATTCAGGTCAGCTTGAGTACAGTAAAGCAGTGGCTTGCCGACCGGCCCATTACAGCAAGATAAGAAACAAAGTAACTGTTCAGTAGGTCTGCACACTTGCTGCGCTGACCGTAAGAAAACGTGGAATAGAAAGCAAAAATTCCATCGCCATAGGCGATTTTTAATGGATTTTTGCTCGTAACTGTGAGGGCACTGAACAGTTACGAAACAAAATAACTGGAGGAACAGAAATATGTATTGCTTTAATAATGACTACAGCGAGGGAGCGCACCCACGGATTATGGAGGCCATGATTGAGGCCAGCTTAGACCAGCATGCCGGCTACAGTATGGACACCCACACGGAGCATGCGAAGGAGCTGATCAAGGAAGAGATCCGGCGGGATGATGTGGATATCCACATCATTGTAGGCGGCACCCAGACGAATATGATCACCATCAGCGCTGCGCTCCGCCCGCACCAGGCGGTGATCGCCGCGGAGACCGGGCATATTAATGTTCATGAAACTGGTTCGATTGAATCTACCGGCCATAAGGTTCTGACTCAGCCTGCACCGGACGGAAAGCTGACGCCGGAGCTGATTCAGAAGACGCTGGATTGGCACACGGATGAGCACATGGTGCAGCCGAAGATGGTTTATATTTCCAATACCACTGAGATCGGCACTCAGTACACGTTAGCGGAGCTGGAGGCTTTGTCCCGTTACTGCAGGCAGCATGATTTATATCTGTTCCTGGACGGCGCTCGTTTAGGTGTTGCCCTTACCAGCTCCATTAATGATCTGTCCCTGGCGGATATTGCCCGTCTGACGGATGTGTTCTACATCGGCGGTACGAAGAATGGAGCTTTGTTTGGGGAGGCGCTGGTGATCACCCACCCGGATCTGAAGCCGGATTTCCGTTTTATGATCAAGCAGAAGGGCGCTATGCTGGCAAAGGGATTTTTGCTTGGGATCCAGTTTGAGGAGCTGTTCCAGAATCACCTGTTTTATGAGATGGCCTCCCATGCAAATGAGATGGCTATGATCTTAAAGAAGGCTTTTGTGGAATGTGGATTTGCTTTTTTCTCAGATTCTGCCACCAACCAGCAGTTCCCCATCCTGCCAAATGACCTGATTGAAAAGCTTCGTGAGAATTATCAGTTCCAGAATCAGCAGGCGGTTGATGCGGATCATACTGCTGTCCGTTTTGTTACCTCCTGGGCTACGAAGGAGGAGGCTGTCCGGCAGTTTGTGGAGGATCTGAAGAAACTTGTGTGATCCCTGACGGATGCAAAAGACAAACCCTCCTGCCAATGGTTTGTCGGCCATTAGCGGGAGGGTCGTTCCTTTTCCAACATGAAAAATACCTGAACAGCTGTAGTAACTGGATATCAACCGCCGTACTCTTCAATTTTACAGGTATGCTTACCCGTCTTCGTACTGTAATTTAATCCGATCAAAAGGAGTTTGCCTTCATAATCAAATTTTTTCATAATCTCTGGATACTGCTTTTCCTTAATTTGTGTGATTGCTTTATCTACACTTTTATCCCACTTCAATTCGATCAACATTGCTGGCTTAGGTGATGTCCTTCTTGGCAGGAAAAGAATATCACAGCAACCTCTTCCGCTGGCAATTTCTTCAAAACGAATATAGTGATCAATCGAGGTCAAATAAGCCATGATAACTACATAGCGCAACGCCTGCTCGTCATTATAGTTTTTCGTTGTTGTCTCCCACATATGCGCGGCCTCTATCATCTCAGCAACCGCAGTTTCATCCTTCTGAAGAGTAGCAGCCAGCAATTTATCTGACATCTTCACAGCTTTCGCCAATTCCGGCCGCTGACCTTCACTGACTGCTGTAATAAATTCGCCTCTGACTTCCTCGTTTGGAATAAATACTTCCTTGCTCCCGGAAGCATAAGCCAAGTAGCCCAAATGCACAAGTAAGGTAAAAACATCATCTCTACTGGAAATTGATGTCATGTCATTCTGGAACGTTCGCACATTTATTTTACACCGCTTCCCTCCAAGCATATCTACCAAACCATCTTTCAACCCATCATAATTCAGATCAATGTAATCTCGAAGTGACTCATAGGTTTCTGTAGTAGTCCAGTAACTATCATATTCCTTATAGGAAACAAGTTCCATGATCGAATTTGGACAATATACATGTCCGAATTTATCAAATCGATATCCATCATACCATTTTTTTGCTTCCTCAAAATTCAGGTCATATGTTTCACACAATTTCTTTACTTCTTCTTCCGTAAATCCAATAAACGGCGCCAGTGGGCCGGGCTTTAACATCGTAAATTCTTTAAAATCAGTCAGGGCAGATTGTGTACCATACTTCTTGATTGGCAGAATCCCTGTCATGTATGCTCCGCTGATGATTTGCGGCGTTTCTAATGTCTTAAACAAGCTGCGCAGAAATTGGATATAGGACTCTTGTAATTCCTTGTTTTCCTTTGCCTCCCTGAACAGCGCATCCCATTCATCAATAATCACAAAGAATTTATTCCCTGTCCCCGTCTTGACTTCCATAAGCGCAGAAGCTAATACCTTTGTTTCTTCACTGATACAGCCCGGATATTCTTTCCGCAGCTCTTTAATAACATCTGCCTGCAAATTCTCTACAGTATCTCTGATGTCATCTGCTTTTGAAATAAAGGATGTGATGTCAACAAATATCACATCGTGCTTGTTTAAGTTCTCCTTATAATGAACATGTTTCCGCTCATCTGGCCTTTCCTTACCGAGTGCTGCATCTTTGCATGTTCCATCCATTCCTGCAATCTTAAGTTTCTCAAAAAGCGCCTCTGAATCAGCTCCCTTTGAATAATAAGCAGCAAGCATTTTCGCCGCAAATGACTTTCCGAAACGTCGCGGGCGGCTGGAACAGGTCAATTTTCTTGGTGTATTTAGCACACTGTTTGTGTAAGCAATCATATCTGATTTGTCTACATACTGTCCTGAATTTAGAATTTCTGCAAAGCCATCCCCAGAGGGATTCACGTAAAATCCCATTCGATCCTCACACTCCTTTCTGAAACTGAGCTTGCCTGATCGGAGACAAATATATGAAAGTGGCTCCCTACGCTGCCGGCACCAAGCTGCTCATTCCGTTCCCATCTCCAGCCTTCCCAGCCGCCTCAACCTTCTCCTTCAGAACCTCCAGGCCCTTTTCAAGCTGATTATCCGGCAGTTCTTCCTCGCCTATGCCGTCTGCATTGCCGGCTGCACTTCC
>JAUNOF010000183.1:0-1499 GCA_030537215.1 Lachnospiraceae bacterium | reverse complement strand
CTTCCGGAAGTATTGGAAGAGTCATCCCCACGGTCGGCTCCTTCCCCTTCTGCGCCATCTCCAGCATCGCCTTCTGCAGCGCCTTCCGCTGCTTCTCCGGCGTCATCCTTTGCGCCATCGCCAACCTGATTTGCCTCTTCCGGATACTCGTATGCCACTTCCACATCCGGCTCCAGGCCCACTCCGTGGAGGTCAAAGCCGCTTGGACTATAGTAATGGGCTGTGGTCAGCTTTACTGCAGATCCATCGCCTAAGGGCAGCAGGCTCTGCACGATTCCTTTTCCAAAGCTGGTAGTGCCTACCAGGTCGGCCCGGTCATAGTCCCGCATGGCTCCGGCGAATACCTCGGATGCGCTGGCGGAATTTCCATCCATCAGGATCACCACCGGGATATCTACGCTGTGGCCGTCCTTGCAGTAATATTTCTCTCCCTGCTCGTTCCGGTCTGCGGTGGATACAATCAAAGTCTTTCCTTTGTTGGCCCCGTCTCCTTCGGAATACTGTCCCAGATCGTCCGGCAGCATGTAGTCCAGCATATCCACTGCAGTGTCCAGAACGCCGCCTGGATTTCCCCGCAGATCGATAAGCAGGCCTTCCATTCCCTGGCTTTCCAGGTCGCTGATGGCAGCTTTAAACTGCTCTGTGGTCACATCGTCGAACTGGCTTACTACGATGTATCCCAGGTGATCCGCCTTCATCTCATATTCTACAGTGGGAACCTCGATCTGGCGTCTTACTACATCCATCTCTACATAGTTCTCGTCAGAGGGGCGGTACATTTTCAGATGGACAGTAGTGCCCTCCTCGCCCTTTACATGCTGTTTTACCAGAATATCCAGATCCATATCGGAAGTTACCTCCACGTCTCCCACCTGGTAAAAGATATCGCCGTTGCGCAGTCCGGCTTCCTCTGCCGGGCTTCCTTTAAAGACCTTGGCAATGGAAACGGTCCCCGTCACCATGTTCTTGGTCACCATGGCGCCGATACCACAGTATTCTCCGGTGGTGTCCTCCATCAGATCGTTAAACTCTTCCTCGGTGTAATAGACGGAATAGGGGTCGTCCAGGCCGGCCATCAGTCCCTTGTAGATATATTCCTCCACCTGTTTTCCATCTTCATCGAACAGGAAGTACTGCTGAATGATGGACTGGATCCGCTTTGCCTTGGATTGTACCTGGTTCCAATCGATATTTGCGCTGTTCCCGGCGCCGCTTCCAGAGCTGCCGTTCTGGGCCTGGGTCTGGATCTGGTTTCGGATCACGCTTCTTCCTACCAAAAAGATTCCTGCCGACATTCCCACAATCAAAAGACCAGCAAATGCGGTCACCAGCGCACCGATGAGAACGCCTTTCCAAAATTTATTTTTACTTTCCAATTTTATCGTCTCCTATCTTCTATCCCCTGACTTTTGTGCCCTGCTGCATTGCAGCTGCCACAGCCAGGGTTTCTGCTGCTGTATCGCAGCTGCCGTAGCCAGGGTTTCTGACGCTGCATCTCG
>JAUNOF010000182.1:3603-5801 GCA_030537215.1 Lachnospiraceae bacterium | reverse complement strand
GGGAGGTTCCGGTTGACAGAGGGAAGCTGAGTGTTTTGTTCCTGTCAGTGTTCCTTCCGCTTTTGACACTGCTCCTGGCGGTGTGCTATTTTATATTATAAGAAACTTCTTCGGAGCCTTTTACCGCTTTGTTATGATATGACGATGCCAGGGGCAAAAGGGCGAATGCTTACATAGCTGTTTATGAGGTAATGTATGAGACAATATATCAAGCAGGTTATAAAGGCGCTGGCCTTTGTGTGGGTACTGTGGTTTGTCTGCCTCGGTACCGCCTTCGCCGGTGAATTAAAAGACGGAAGCCAGCGGGTATTTGATTACGCCGGGGTGTTCGAGAAAGAGGAAGCTGCCAGATTGGAGGAAAAGACGGCGCAGTTCCGCCAGGAGATGAAGGTGGAAGCGGTGGTGCTGACGGTGGAGGACGCCAACGGGCAGAGTCCGCAGTACACAGCAGATCAGTTTTACTTTGATCAGGGCTTTTCAGAGTCCTTCCATGAAAACGGTATTGTGGTGCTGATCGATATGGACAACCGGGAGCTTTACCTGGGAACCTATGGCTCTATGATCCGGATCCTGACTGATGAGCGGATTCAGGATATTTTGGATAATATGTACGATGCAGCATCCCAGGGTGCTTACGGAGATGCTGCTATGGCTGGTTTGGATGGAGCACAGTACTATTTTAAAAAAGGCATTGTGTCCAATCAGTATAATTATGATGTGGAAACGGGAGAGATCAGCGTACACCGCTCCATCCGGTGGTATGAGGCGCTATTTGCTCTCTTAGTCAGCACAGCGGCGGCGGCCGGAGTCTGCCTGGGCGTGGTGCGCCAGTACGGGATGAAGGAAGATCCCGGTGTTAATAGTCGGCTTGCCTATCGGGCTGACTGTCGTTTCCAGTTTCAGAACCCAACGGATCAGCTGCTCCACACTGCCGTTTCTCACATCGTCATCCCCAGACAGCCGCCTAGAGGCGGGGGCAGGGGATTTGGAGGCGGATCATCCGGCAGAAGTTCTACCCACAGCTACGGCGGGCACCGGGCAGGGGGAGGCGGACGGAAGTTTTAATCCGCGGAGCACATTCGCTGTCATACAGGTGCAAACTCGGCGGTCATTCAAAAGAAAAATCTCCATATACAGGAATTCACAAAACAAAGGCTTAAGCCGCACAGAACAGGAAGCCAAGCTGCAGCAATCGTCCAGCGTATGCTTCCTGTTTCTTTGCGGATGGTGACTAAGGACGGCAGACAGGGACATTGAAACAAGGTAAAAAGGATCACAGAGCAGGCAGTCTGCCAGGTCCATCCATTTGCAAGAAAAATGGAGCGGAAATGTGCAGAAGGGTATACGGCGCCGAAAGGGGCTTCTGCAGAATAGATGGATGCTGTAAGCGGAAGGGTGATTTCATTAGCAGGTATTCCAAGAAGAAAGGCAGTCAGGATCGTGCCGTCCAGACCAAGGAGGCGGGCGATGGGTGTCAGCAGGCGGATGCATCCGGCCAGCAAAGAATCCCCTCCAACTTCTCTGCTGGACAGAAACCAGATTAAAATTCCAGCAGGAATGGAAAAGAGGGCGGAACGCCCCAGCAAGAAGGACAAACGATCCAGGGCGGCAGGAAGAACTTGCTGGAAGATGCGCGGCCTGCGGCAGGGTTCAAGCTCCAGGGCGAAAAACGATGAGAAATGCTGCAGGCTTGTGCGTGACAGCAGCAGGGCGGCTCCCAGAGAAAACGCTGCCCCTAAGAGAAGGAATCCAATGCAAACAGCAGCATTTACAGCAGGATGCAGATCGCGTTCTGCATCAACTGAAGAAAAAAACGGGATCAGGGAAAGGAGCATGGTCATCCGCCCGGAGCAGGGAAGGAAGGAAACGGTCAAAACAGCAGCCATACGCTCCCGGGGCGAAGCAATCTTTCTGCATTCCAGAACAGCCGCCGTATGACAGCACAATCCCATGGTTATGGCGGAACACTGCATTCCGCAGCTGCCCCAGGAGGAGAAGAAGGGATCTGCGTAGAAAGCAGCATGGGAGAGAAATCCGGCATCCTCCAGCAGCGAAAACAAAGGAAGAAAAATCAGGAGAGGCGGAAGCATGAAAGCAATCACCCACAGCATGGGGTACAAGATACCACGGAACAGGAACTGAATCAGCGGGATTGGGGCATGGACGGCTGTCAGCATGGAAAAAAGCAGGCGTTCCAG
>JAUNOF010000182.1:0-3503 GCA_030537215.1 Lachnospiraceae bacterium | reverse complement strand
TGTGATGGGGATTGATTCCATAAGTTCACTCATTTGCAATGGGGTTATGGATAATGTATGCGGCAGGACCGGGCATGGTGAAGGAAGTGTATCTTTTTTCGGCAGAGTATGGTATGCTGACGGTACAGGAGGCAATACAAAGGGGGAAACGGATATGAGGTACGGGAAGCTTAAAGTGATGATGGCAGCTGTGCTGGCATGCAGCATGCTGGTATCCTGCTCTTACGCAGAGGCTTATTTCAGGCGCTATCAGGAAGCCAACCAATATATCCAGAATCACATTCTGGGCGGACTTGGGAAAAAAGGAAAGGCAAAGCAGGCGGTGTCGGATACGTTGTACGCCTTGAGCGGAAGAACATCATCTGGAGAGCAGGAAGCAGATGTTAAGGAAGGGCAGGAGCTGCCTGGAGTGTCCATGCTGGCAGAGGATCAGGAAACGATCATGACGATTCAAAATACCGGCATTGCAGAGCAGCTTGCAGGCGAGATGGAGTTTGAGATTCTATCCCTTTCTGTGGAGGGGGAAGAAGGAGAGGCCGAGCTGAAGCTGACGGTTCCAGATGCCTCGCAGCTGTTTCAGGATGTGATCGGCCAGATGGACGTGTCAGATGTGGAGGCGGAAAATACAGAAGTTCTTTTGAAGGGGGTCATGGAAGCCATTGAGGATAAGGAGTACGATACCATGACCTGCACGGTAACAGTGGAGCTGCGAATGCTCCAGGATCAATGGTATCTGGTGAATAATCAGGAATTCAGCAATGCCATAAGCGGAGGTCTGCTTCAGGCCTATGCTAAGAATCGGCAGGAAATGATTGATAACATGGGGGGAGGAGAAGAATGAAAAAGCGTATTTTGTGTATTTTCTTGTGTGTGATTTTGTGCTTTGCCTACCTTCCATGGTCATCTTTTGCACTGGAGCAGACGGGGCAGTCAGAGCAGACAGAGCAGACGCAAAGAACCGAAACGCCCATAAAGGTCAGGCTGAAACTTGGCAGCAATCTTACAGAGCGGTCCTTCTTGATCGGGCTTTACAAGGAGAATACCTTCTATGCTTCCCCGGAGGATATCTGTTTGCTAGGGGATGGGATGATCCAAGAGGGACGGTCTGGAGATGTGATCGGATTTTCATTTTTCAGCAATCAGAGACAGATTGGAATTGACCGTGACGGGCAGGCCACGGAGTATTTAAAAAATAGAACCATTCATTTTCAGGTACCCGTAGTCCGCTATCAGGGAAACACATATCTGTCCATCCTTCATCTGTTCCGTTATCTGCAGATTCCCATTACCTTTGCACAGGATGATACGGAAGAGGTTCATTTGTATGTATCCTGTCCCTATACGATTTATGATGCATTAGCAGAGTATGAAGGGGCAGGAGGATGGCGTTTTTCCTGGGGCGAGACTGAGGAGAACATGGAATTCAAACTGTTCTCAGCCGGCCTGGATGCAGCCTTATTACATTATGATCCTAAAATTACTCACTATATCTTTAACTCTGGGGAGGCAGAGAATGCAAAGGTAGAGGATGCCTTGTTTGCAGTTGTGACGAATGAAGGTGCGGACGTGCTGACCCAGGAACTGGCTTGGGATGAGGGAGATACGCACCGGAAAAAAACACAGGGGCTTGTCGTCGGACTCAACACAGGGCTGGGCTTGACAGACACCTGGTTTTCTCATGTGCGTGAGATTTTTTCAAAAGAAAGTAATATTGCGATCAAGCTTATGGATTATTCTCTTAAGTCAACCGCCTTTCAGTCAGACCGGGAAGCGGCATATATCGATGCTTTGGAAGCGGCGGCTCAATACGGCAATATTACAACCGCCCAGGCCCAGGTGTTGGAGAAAACCCTGCTGCGGTACGGGGAAGGGAGCGATTTTTATAATATGTATCCCCGGCTTTTTCAGAGCGCGAAGAAGGTGGGGAAAAAAATAGAAGGGGAATACGATATTAAAGCAGAAACAGCCAAATCCACCAACAAGGAGGCTGCCTTTGAGGTGGGGAAGGAGCTGGTTTCATCGCTGCTTGACGCAAGAGCCGGGGGGTACAGTATGTTTGCAGTGGATTTGTTTGAAAGCCTCTCTGCTTTAATTGCTGCTTCTGAAGATCCTTTGGTTGAACGGGAGGTATCTCTGGCAAAGGCAGAGATATGCGCCGACATCAATACCATTGCCTGGGAAATGGAGCAAGAAGATGGTAGAAATTTTCTTAACAACAACATGTATGCAGGCTCGAAGGAATGTGAGAAGGCGTTGGAGCAGCTGAAATATGATATGGTTCTTTCGCTGAAGGCAGGAATGACCACTAGAAAGCTTTTGCTGGATTACGGCATGATTAAATCTGGTGTGAAAGAAAAACTGGAGAGGAAGATCCGCTCTGGTGCAAAACTGCTGAATCAGGTGGAGAATGCAGTGGTGCTCCTGCCTGGAAACACCAGCTTCCAGACAAAGGAGGATCTGACCTGGATTGCAAATCTGGAGTATTTTCCAATGGGAAATACCAATGACAACATAAACAACGGCGGCTTCGCGGCGTATGACGATGAGACGGGAGAGTATTATTACCGGGGAGAGAGCAGACGATATTCCGGGTATAACGGACAGCATAATGCTATAACCTATTTATATGACATTGTAAGAGAGAATACAGACGGAACGACGGAAACGGTAGTGGCTCATAATGCATACAGCCATCCTTGCATTAACGTAATAAATGGCTACGTTTACTATATTGGAGGCGGACCGGAGGGAACAGGAGAGCAGTTAAACGGTCAGGATTATATCTGGAGAGTCCGGATGGATGGAACAGAAAATGAAATTCTGATTCATCAGCGGTCTACAAAGCTATATGTAACAGAAGAATTTATTTATTTTGCAGATGAGAACAGCCTGTACCGGTCAGAACTGGACGGAAGCGGTATTACACGTGTGTTTCAATCGGTTGAGTTCCTGGACCGGATCGCCATTGGAAATACGATCTATGCCAGCACCTATCAGATGATAGGAGATGTTGGTGCGTTAAGCGCTGCGGCGGAAAATGCCCATTTGGAGGGAATCTGGGCAATCGATCCGGACAGCCTGGAGGCGGAAACGATCTGGCAGGGAAATGTTATCGATTTTACGACTGCAGGTTCTCAGATTTATTTTACTTATTATGGCAAGGAAGAGAACGGTCTGGCGCGTATGAATCGGGACGGCTCCCAGGTAACGATGGTGATGAAGGACGCATGGGGAAGTGTGTTTTCTGACGGCAGCGGTAAGCAGTTGTACCTGATAACCGGAGACGGTATTTATGTGATAAAGCTGGATAACAACAGCGTCATGCGGTGGGGGGATTACGACATGCTTAACTGGGCCAATGACCGGATCTATTCTGTCCAAAACGGCAGGGTGCGGTATAGAACTGCGCCGTGAGAAGAAAACTGTATAAAGAAGATGCTGCCGTATTGCAGACGGTTAGCACTAATATTGGATGATATGATTATAACCGCGTCAGATTGGAG
>JAUNOF010000181.1 GCA_030537215.1 Lachnospiraceae bacterium | reverse complement strand
ACAGTTTTGAAATACGAATTTCTCTCCCAAATAAGCCACTATTCATAATAAAACGGCATTGCACTTCCAGTTAAAGAAAATGCAATGCCACTCTTTTTTCCTGTTTAGCGAAAACATATCCGTTCATCCATGTTTTTATCTTTACTCTCAATGTCAGAACAATATTGATATAATCGCAATGGCATATTAATCTTTGAACGATGAGCAAATTCTGAAACACATCATTGAAAAGCAGCAATTAAATTAGGTATATCCATTTTGCTCCCCGTCAGAAACCGTTTCTGCTAGCTCGATATATTCTTTCAACTTTCTCTGCAACAGTTTTTTATCAATCAATTTCAGATTATATTCGGATACCATTGTTGGGGACAAACTACGACTGAGAGCAAATTCTACAACCTCATCGTCTTTACTCGCACAGAGAATAATACCCACGCTGGGATTTTCGTTTTCTTTTTTCACTTCACGGTCAAGTGCTTCAAGATAGAGATTTATCTTGCCAATATACTCCGGTTTAAATTCTCCAATTTTCAGTTCAAATGCCACAAGACATGAAAGTCCTCTATGATAGAAAAGCAAATCAATATAATAATCGTGATTTCCGACTTGTACACGATACTCTTCTCCAATGAAAGTAAAATCCTTACCAATCTCAAGAATAAAATCTTTCAAATTTCGTATAATAGACTTTTGTAAATCATGTTCAGAAATGGTTTCCGACACATTAAGAAAATCAAGCACATAATTGTCAAGAAAAATATTGCCTGTTGTTCTTTTAGATTGTTCAATGGCAGGTGTCTGCGGTTTCTGCGATAACATATATCTTTCATAATATCCGCTGTCAATCTGTCTTTCCAATTCTCTTTTTGAAAGACGTTCTTTAATACACATATTCATGTAAAAAATGCGTTCTTCCATACTCTTACATGCAGACATAATTTTAAGATGATTCGTCCAACTTAATTGTGTCACCAGTGGTGACACTTTTTCATTGTCCCTGTAAAGCTCATAAAATTGCTTCATTCTATAAAGTCCACGACGATTAAAGCCTTTTAAATCAGGGTAATTCGCAGCAAAAAAATCTGCAAGTTTCTGCACAAACGCATCCCCGTATTCAGCGTTTTTAGACTGTTCACTAATATATTCGCCTATATCATGATACATCAAGATTAGTTCCTCATTCACTTTGCGATACGCACGTTCCTTAGCAGACTCAACAATTTCAATTACTTTTTCAAATTGCTCACTGTAAGGTTTTAAATCTTTCATAATTTGTTCCTTTCCGCATAATCCTTTCTACTATATTGATGATCTCTTTTCATTTTTCCAGCAGCAAAACATTCAACCGTTGGAGGAATCATTTTATTGTACTGCATATAGGCTGCTATCCTCATAATGTCACACCAAGCATATTTGCAAGTTCATTAGAGAGTTTAAAACGATTTACCGGCCAACCGGCTGATTCACCGGCCAGTCCGGCTCCATTCCTGCCAGGACTCGGTTTACCTGGGATGCAGCCTGGCAGGCCATCTTCGCCATACATTCCTCTGTATTAGATGCCATGTGGGGTGTTACAGATACCTGATTCATAAAAAGCAGCGGATTATCCTCAGCCGGCGGCTCCTGCTCCAGTACATCGCAGAAAGCGCCTGCGATCTGTCCCTGCTCCAGTGCCTGGATCAATTCCTGTTCCTTTACTACTTCTCCTCTGGCACAATTGATCAGATAAGAAGACTTCTTCATCCAGCCGATCTCCCTTGCCCCTACAAAACCGCGGGTGCTTTCCCTGAGAGGTACATGAAGGGAAACAAAATCTGCCTCCCGGAAGGCAGTCTCCCAATCTACCAGCCGGATATACTCCGGCACATCCTTCTGCTCCTTGTTATGCGCAAAGGCAATGATCTTCATATCCAGGCCGTAATATGCCTTCTTCGCCACAGCCAGGCCAATCCGTCCCAGGCCGATCACAGCAAGGGTCTTTCCTGCCAGATCCGTTCCCTTATGCGTGTTTTTATAGAAAAAATTTCCAGACTTCACGGCATGATTCATCTCAAACATCCTTCTGGTCGCTGCCAGGATCGCCCCAATCGTAAATTCTGCAACCGTGCTGGTGGTTGCGTCTGGGGTGTTGGTGACCCAGATCCCCAGCTCCTGGGCTGCCTGGATATCTACATTATTGTAGCCTGCTCCATGACGGGCCACGATCTTCAGCTTCTTTCCAGCCTCCAGCACCTTTCTGGTAACTACTGCCGTCCGAAGCAGAATCGCATCACAGTCTTTTGCCTCCCTGGCCAGTTCCTCCTCTGACAGGCCAGTTCCCATCCGGATCTCATGTCCGGCTTCAAGCAGCACATCCACACCTTCCCTTGCAATCTCCTGGGGTATCAGTACCTTTCCCATTTATCAATCCACTCCTTATTCTCGCTCTTCTGTTTTTCTGCCTTTGTAACTCTTTCATCCCTTTTCTATCAGGACCTGCCGCCGAACAAGCGGTCTGTCCTTACATCCCTTTTAGTTTATATGGGGATTTTAAAAATGTCAATGCCGCCTGGATAATGTAAAAAAAGAAACGGTTCCGCACCCTCACAGTTACGGTTCCGTTCCTTTCTGCTGCTGTCTAATTCTGCGTTCGCTTCTCCAGTCCTTTCCACCGGAAATCCGGGATCACATCATACCAGTGGTCGATGCCGATCAGCTCCTTGGCAAATTTCGTTACCTCCAGCGTCTTTGAGCTTTTATCGATATACCGGTACACATCATAACTCTTCTTCATCCTGGTAGGCACGATCCGGTCGGGCTGGCTCATATCGCATTGATACAATCCGAAGCTGGCAGAAAGCTGTGCCTCCGAAGGCGCATCCACCTGACGGCTCATAATAAATGCATCAATATATGGATTGCTGTCCACAATGTAATAGGCATAAGCAATGGCCGCTGCCTGCAGCTCCTCGCAGTCGCCTCTGGTGGCGCTGGTGGAGGTAAAGCCCTGCTCCGAGAGAATAATATGGCGCACCTGCCCTTCTGAATTCAGCAGTTCCGGTCTCTGGAAATAATCCGTCAAGACAGACAAATTTCCAATATTGACAATCGGCGAATTTTCTGCCCAGGTCACCAGCCCGGTCTGGCCATCATCCCAGAATTCCGGCTCCGTCAGCGGAACAGAATAAGGATGATATGCCAGGTTCCAGTCGATCTGGCCGCCTGCCTGTACATTGGCGCTGAATTTATCGATAATATCCTTTGCATTGTACTTCGTGGTGCCGTTGGCCTCGTGGTTCCAGTTGTAATCGGTAGAGAAGTATACCCGGTCATTTGCACTGGTGCTCCTGATCGCCGTGTAGAAAACGCGGAACGCCCGCTCATATTCCTTCACATACTGGTCAACACTCATAGGGCCAATGTAGTTCCACTCCTGGTTATTGATCTCATTGCCGATGATCCAGTTGGAAATCTTGCCGTTTCCGGTACCGCCGTAATGATCCGCCAGGAATGAGGCAATGGCTTTGATATCCTCATAGCCGGCCTGAGTGGATGCGTTGAACATATAATAATTCACACCAGCCGTCTGCTGGACACCAGGATAATACAGGTCAGGAGTTCCTTCGTTCCAGCTGTTTAGAATCACAGCCGTCACAGATAGATCCTTGGCTGTCAGATTCTTCACAATCCTGTCATATTCATCCAGCAGCGCTTTATTAAAATGGTAGGTCTTTCCCTCATACTCATAATCGATGCCGGTTCCCAGGATAAACTGAAAGGGGAAATTGACGATCACATGCTTGACCCCAAGAGTAAAGGCATCATCCAGCATGGAGGTCTCGATCAAAAGCCCTTTCTTCGTCAGCGGCGCCTTAAATGGATCCTGGTTCTTCGCCACCACCTCCGGGTTGGTAATGTAAGCCGGCTGGCTGACCGCCGTATACTGTTCTCCATCCCACACTGCTGCCACAAACTTTGAATACAGTCTGCTGGAGGCTGTACCGTAATTTAATGGGATAGTAAAGGACAGATCGGTTCCCTTGGCTATCGCTGCCGCATAATCGGTCCGCTGGCCAATACTGTCCTCATATGGCTGCAGTTCAAACAAATAAAACTGGCTGTCATTTCCGGAAACTCCACCGTAATTCACACCAGTGATCTGCACCTTGTCGCCGGAAATGGCACAGGAGGTCAGATTCACCTGCTCCACAGGCTGCACCGTCTCTGCGTGGACAGTCTTCACCCCAAGATTCAGTACGATCAGGACGGCTGCCAGAGCAATCCACAAAAAAGCGCCAAGCTTCATCCTTGCTTTCTTGATAAGCTGTTTCATAATATCCTCCATTCTGCAGGCAAAATAATACCTGAAAACGCTCATTATGGTCTTCATTATACGGATTATATGAAAAAAAGCAAGGGACATTCCTCTTACATTATCTTACAGTTTCCTTAAAACGAGCTCAGTCCGATCATCTCCGCCACATCCATAGGGTGGTCTGCCACAAATTTAGGATGGAACTGCTCTAATTCCGCTCTGCCGCGAAAGCCCCAGGCAGCGCCTACTGCATCAAGGCCCGCATTGGCAGCGGTGCGCATATCGGTATTGGTATCTCCCATATACAGGCATTCCTCCGGCCCTACGCCCAGGGCTTTCATCACCAGATGAGCCCCGGCAGGGTCCGGCTTTTTCGGAATTCCCTCCTGCTCGCCCAGAATATAATCAAAGTATCCCTTTCCATAGACAGCCTCCACATTCTCCACTCCCCGGTCATGCGGCTTATTGGTCAGCACAGCCAGCTTCATCCCATTGGCCTTCATCAGATCCAGCAGCTGGCGCATCCCCTCATAGGGCTCCAGCTGATACAGGCAATTTTCCCGGAACAGCTGCTGATAAATGGGAAGAGATTCTTCAAAATGCGCCAGTTCACAATCTCCGCAGGCAATCAGGCTGCGCTGCATCTGCATCTTATAGCCATCTCCCACGATCTGCTTCATCTGGTCCTCAGTCAGCGGGCCCAGGCCAAATCTGGCCATCACAAGATTGGTGGTGTAGGTCAATGCGTGAATGGTATTGATAATCGTTCCGTCCAGATCAAAAATACAGCAGGTATATGGATATTTCATCATGGTTTTACTCCTTATCCGTTATTATCTGGTTATCCTCATTAGCTGCTTAATGTGTTGTCAGCATCAATGCAGCGAAAGCAGCACCAATGCTGCCATACCAATAAGAACCATGCTTATTCTACCACATTCCAACTTACTCCACAATTGGATTCTTCCATCAGAGCCTTTCTTTCCCTTCATCTGCCTCAATCACCTTATATACCCGGTAACCGGCGTCTGCCACTGCCTGCTTTAGCTTTTCCGTCTCAACCGGCGCCTTCATATACACATCCGCCTTCTCTTCCATCAGATCCACCTGGGCCCATACCCCTTCCAGGCTGTTTAAGCTGTTCTCCACATGGTTAACACAATTGCTGCACATCATTCCGTCAATTTTTAAAATTTTCCGGTAAGGATAATGGGAAGGATCTCGATCCTTCACCCGCTGCTTCTTTACTGTTTTTTGGGAAGAAGCGCCGCAGCAGCCGGAAGTCAGGCGTTTTTTATAGCTTTTCAGACCAATTACACAGATAACTGCCAGAATCACACAAATAATAATCGTTGACATATGATTTCCTCACTTTTCCTTCCTCATTAACCGATGACTGTCCCCGTCTTTTTCAGCAAACCTCCGGTTTCCATCATCTGGTTTTCCATTCGTTTCCTATCTTTCATCATAGATTGGGCCTGCATAACCGTCAAGAAACTTTTCGCTTTT
>JAUNOF010000001.1:37226-82863 GCA_030537215.1 Lachnospiraceae bacterium | reverse complement strand
TGGGGTTTGGTTTAACCTATTTTTTAACTCGTCTTTTTCCTTTTTGCGGTCTTTTCATCAAAAAAATGGCAGCGGATTTGATGGCAGCCGCAACTTCGCATGTATTATTATAGGCGATTTTTTCAGGGATTGCAAGACCTGAGGAATTCAATTAGCCAGCGGCCGTTTTGCTTTTATAAGAACAATGATACCGCACAATACACGAGCAGCAGCGCCATAACAAAATTAACAGTTTTTGTATGCTGGACAAAAAAACTGCAGAAAGCGGAGCCGAACAGTGCCCAGATGTAAGAGCCGGAAGCTCCTATTACAGTCAAAATAAGAGTAAAGCCAATTAACGCTATTGTGGAATGAAATACAGGCAGTATGTAAAGGGACATAGCAGTAATCGCATAAATGTAAATTTTCGGATTCATAAATTGCAACACCATTCCTGAAAGGAAACTGGATTCTTTGCCGGTTTCCGTTTCAAAATCAGAAGACGTTTTCCAGACTTTCCATGCAAGATATACCATGTAAGCCGCCCCTAAAAGCTGCATGAAAATTTTGACTTTCGGGAGTGCAGAATACAAAGCGGAACTAAAGGCTGTACACACGCTCATAACAATCAAAAATCCCATTGTAATTCCTAAATTGAAGCGAAAGCTTTTTCGAAATCCCAGACGTGCCGCATTGCTCATAGACAGCAGATTGTTTGCTCCCGGTGTGTAAGCAGTAACAAAACAATAGATTAAAAAATCAGATGCAGGAAACATTTTAACTTCCTCCTTTACAAGCTCAAGATAAAATTATATAATATAATAAACAGTGCATTATATTGTACTTTGTACGATTTAATAATACAATAAGTGCATTATATTGTCAATAGGGAGGAGTGGTTTTTTTGGACACAATGAATCTGATTGTTGCAAAAAATATTAAGCGTCTTAGAGAAGAAAACAAATTAAGCATGGACGAATTGGCGAAATTAAGTGGAGTTAGTAAAAGTATGCTGGCTCAAATTGAACGTGGAGAGGGCAATCCGACAATCTCTACATTATGGAAATTATCAAACGGAATGAAAGTACCGTTCGATGCATTGACCGTTCGCCCCAAAGTTCCATACGAAATCGTTAAAACATCGGAAATACAACCGCTTTTAGAAGATGGCGGTAAGGTAAAAAATTACTCTATTTTTCCAGATGATGAAAACCGCAGATTTGCTGTTTATTATCTGAAATTAGAACCTGGAAGTTATTGGAAGTCTGAGCCGCATCTTCGGGGAACAACAGAATTCATAACTGTTTTTCGCGGAACGCTGGAAATAGAAGCTGATGATAAATGTTTTTCTGTCGCAGAGGGAGAGAACATACGATTCAGAGGCGATACGATTCACTCTTATCGAAATGCCGGAACTGAAACAACGATTCTGCACATGATTTTATATAATCCCTGAGATTCTTCCTGCTGCAGCCGGCTCATGATAAAAAAACATGTGGAAGACTTCTCAAAGATTTCAGAGAGGCGCATGTCAGATTGCGGGCAGATATTTAAATATAGGAAATGCGGGCTTCCAGTCTGTGAGAAAGGGACTATATGTTGACAAATCCGGTATGATCTCACTTAAATCGATATGGTGTTCTTTATCTGGATATTACCTGGTTTATTTCGAATGCGGACAGCGTCTTTTGTTAGTCGGGATTCATTATAACAAAGACAGCAAAAGGCATGAATGTGTCATTAAGAAATATCACAAGGTATAAGGCGTAGGAAACTGAACAGTTACAGATAAAAAACAGATACTGGGCAGATTTCAGATTATCTGAATACAGAAATCAATTTACACATCAGAATTGAGCCTATAGAAAATCGATATGATCTGCTATCGGCTCATTTTTATGAAAGATTCTGCCCCATCTTTGACCCATCTAAGAGATGAAGAAGCAGCTGCAAACCGCAGAAAACAGAATTCTCATAAAATGCAGCAATTACGAAAAATGCCGCAGAAACAAGGCTTTCCCCTTACTCTGCGGCATTCATTTCGGCAACAAAAAAATGCGTCTGATAGGAATCGAACCTACGCACGCGGCTCCGGAGGCCACTGCTCTATCCACTGAGCTACAGACGCATCTCTATTATTATAGAGCAAAAGCTAAAAAAAAGCAAGTGCTATTTTGAAAAAATTAAAAGAAATTTAAGCTGGATTGTGACGGGATTGATTGATTTTTGTATTGGTTTTTGCTAAAATAGGCGAAGATACTCTTAATGGTAGAAAACAGCTGGTTCAGATGCCGAAAAGCGATGGCAGGAGAGCCGGCATGGAGGATTGCATATGAGAAGAGTAAAGGATAATAAATATGGATATCGTTCCTGGTCCGAGGAAGAGCTGAAGAAGTTCGGCAAGTTTTTGATTCTGCCCCTGGTGGTGATTGTGCTGGTGCTTGCGATCTTGATCGTAGATCGAAGGAATCATCCGAAGCCGGAGGAAACGCTGGTGGAAGAGAGCATGACAGCAGGAGAGGAGAATCCTGATCCATCGGAGGAAAGCGGATCGCCGGATGATGGGAGCGGCCTGGAGGGGACGTCCGCGGAGGGCGCCGAAGGGCAGGAAGAAGAGACGGCGGCAGCGGGCGAGTTTACTCGAGATGGAGTGCCCCAGGTGCAGGAGCTGATAAATCGGTACTTTGCGGCAAAGCAGAGTGCGGACGCGGAAGCCATCTATCAGATGTTTGGATGGACGGATCAGACGGGAATTGACAATCTGCGGCGGCAGCTTCAGTATGATGCCCGCTATACGGAGGGGTATCGGAATATTGCCTGCTATATGAAACCAGGACTTACAGAAGGAACCTATCTGGTTTATGTCAGCTATGACTTGAAATTTAACAATTCTCTGACCATGGCGCCTGGCCTTTTGTGGAATTATGTAAAAATGGGAGAGGATGGGAACTACTATCTGACAGATTCGGAGACCTTGGACGATGTGGAGCTGGCTTTTATTGCGGAATCAGAAAAGGCAGATGAGATCGTGCTGCTGAAGACTCAGATTTATGCAAAGCTTCGCCTGGCATTGGAAAATGATACTGCATTGGCGGAGAGCTACAGTATTCTGGAGCGGCAGGGCGGTGCGGCCGGAACGAAGCAGCAGGAAACCCAGCATGAGGTGACCGTACAGATTGGGCAGTAAAGGACGGTAAAAACGCCCGTGGCGCATGAATTGGAACGGAATGGAGATTATCATAATATGGATGTAAAGGATTTTTATTTTGACCTGCCCCAGGAGCTGATCGCCCAGGATCCGCTGGAGGATCGCTCTTCCTCCAGGCTTCTGGTGCTGGATAAGGATACCGGGGCAGTAACCCATCGGATCTTTAAAAATGTGACAGAATATTTAAGGCCGGGGGACTGTCTGGTGATCAATGATACCAAGGTGATCCCCGCCCGGCTGTTCGGTGCGAAGAAGGACACCATGGCCAAGATCGAGCTGCTGCTTTTAAAGCGCAGGGAGGCAGATATCTGGGAAACACTGGTAAAGCCGGGAAAGAAGGCGAAACCTGGGACAGAGATCGTATTTGGGGACGGCATTCTGACAGGAACCATTATTGATACGGTGGAGGATGGGAATCGTCTGATCCAGTTTCATTATGACGGAATCTTTGAGGAGATTCTGGATCAGCTGGGGCAGATGCCTCTTCCGCCTTATATTACCCATCAGCTTAAGGACAAAAACCGGTATCAGACAGTATATGCCACTCATGAGGGATCTGCTGCGGCGCCTACTGCAGGACTGCATTTTACAAAGGAGCTGCTGGCGCAGATCCAGGAGATGGGAGTTAAGATTGCCCGGGTTACGCTTCATGTAGGTCTTGGCACCTTCCGTCCGGTGAAGGTGGACAATGTGCTGGATCACCACATGCATTCTGAATTTTATATGGTGGATGAGGCGGAGGCGAAGAAGATCAATGACACAAAGGCGGCGGGAGGCCGGGTGATCTGCGTGGGAACCACAAGCTGCCGGACCATCGAATCGGCCGCAGGGGAGGATGGAATCCTGAAGGCTGGAAGCGGCTGGACCGAGATCTTCATCTATCCGGGATACCGCTTTAAGATTCTGGATGGGCTGATTACGAATTTCCATCTGCCGGAGTCAACCTTAGTCATGCTGGTTTCTGCACTGGCTGGACGAGAGCATATTTTAAATGCATACCAGGAAGCGATTCGGGAGCGCTACCGGTTCTTTTCCTTTGGAGATGCCATGCTGATCCTGGAGAATCCGGAGGAAAGACGAAGAGAAGGGTAGGAAAGGATTAACATGGAAGAAATCCGTTTAAATAAATGGTTGAGTGAAATGGGAGTCTGTTCCCGGCGGGAGGCAGACCGGCTGGTGGAAGCAGGAAAGGTGACTGTAGACGGAGTGGTGGCGGTAATGGGACAGAAGGTGTCCTCGGACCAGAAAATCGTCTGTGATGGCAGGCTGGTGTGCGGAATAGAGGCGAAAAAACATCCAAAGCCGGTCTGGCTGGTAGTGAACAAGCCCAAGGGGGTAGTCTGCACTACTTCGGACAAGGACCGTGCGGAAAACATCGTGGAGATGATCCAGTATCCTGCCCGGGTATATCCGGTGGGACGGCTGGATAAGGACTCGGAGGGCCTGATTCTGATGACTAATCAGGGCGATCTGGTGAATAAGATCATGCGAAGCGGAAATGCTCATGAGAAGGAGTATGAGGTTACAGTAAATAAGCCATTGACAGAAGAATTTCTGGAGGCTATGGTGTCCGGAGTAGAATTGAAGGAGCTGAATCAGACTACCAAACCGTGTGAGATTCTGGTGACCGGGATCGACACCTTCCGCATTGTCCTGACCCAGGGGCTGAACCGACAGATCCGGCGGATGTGCGAGACGTTGGGATACCGGGTACTGAAGCTGAGACGGATTCGGATCATGAATATTCATTTGGGAAATTTGAAAACAGGGAGCTTCCGCAGGATGACGCGGGAGGAATATGAGGAGATGGTGCGGATCCTGGAGGAATCTGGTTCCAGCAACCTGCCCTTTGCCCAGCGGCAAGGCCGATAAAAGGATTGGCAAATCGCGGCAATTCAGACAGGCATCTTCTTGTTCGACGGAGTCTGACAAGAAGCATTGGATTTCCCCGCCGTCTGAACGGTTATGACAAATTAGAATGGAAGGAGTTTTCACGATGGAAGATAAGATCCTTCATATGAAAGAGCTGGCGGCTGTTCTTTCCCAGGCGGGACGGGCTTATTACCAGGAAAGCCGGGAAATCATGAGCAATTTTGAGTATGATAAATTATATGATGAGCTTTTGGCGCTGGAGCAGGAAACTGGTATTATCCTGTCCGGAAGTCCTACCCAAAGAGTAGGCTATGAGGTGCTCAGTGAGCTTCCCAAGGAGACCCATGAATCTCCTATGCTTTCTCTGGATAAGACAAAGAGCGTGGAGGACCTGGCAGAATGGCTGGGGGATCAGGAGGGACTTCTTTCTTGGAAGCTGGACGGCCTTACCATTGTGCTGACTTATGAAAATGGCAGTCTGGTGAAGGCGGTTACCAGGGGAAACGGGGAAATCGGCGAGGTGATCACGCCGAATGCAAAGGTTTTTGCCAATATTCCCCTGACTATCCGCTATAAGGGCCAGCTGGTTCTCCGGGGGGAAGCTGTGATCAAGTATTCTGACTTTAACAAGATCAATGATGAGATCGCGGAGGTAGATGCCAAGTACAAGAATCCCAGGAATCTCTGCAGCGGTTCGGTGCGCCAGCTAAACAGCCAGATCACAGCTCAGCGAAATGTGAATTTCAAGGCATTTGCCCTGGTGAAGGCAGATGGGGTTGATTTTCAGAACAGCCGGGAGCGGCAGTTTATCTGGCTGAAAAATCAGGGCTTTGAGGTGGTAGAGTACCGGCGGGTGACAAGCAGGACCATTGCGGAGGAGGTACAGCGTTTTGCAGAGGCCATAGGCGATTACGATATCCCCTCAGATGGTCTGGTATTGCTGTTTGACGATATTGCCTACGGCGAATCCTTAGGGCGCACCGCGAAATTCCCGCGGAATTCCATTGCTTTCAAGTGGGCGGATGAGATCCGGGAGACTCACTTAAGTTATATTGAATGGAGCCCTTCCCGTACCGGTCTGATCAATCCGGTGGCGGTTTTTGAGCCGGTGGAGCTGGAGGGAACCACAGTGAGCCGGGCCAGCGTTCATAATATCAGCATTATGGAAGCGCTGGAGCTGGGAGAAGGGGACCGGATCACGGTTTATAAGGCAAATATGATCATTCCGCAGATCGCGGATAATCTGACCCGCAGCGGCTCGGTGCAGATCCCGAAGCTTTGCCCGGTTTGCGGCGGCGAAACAGAGATCCGTCAGGTGGACGAAGTGCGGTCGCTGTACTGCACCAATCCGGACTGTCAGGCCAAGAAGATCAAGAGCTTTACCCTGTTTGTCAGCCGTGATGCGTTAAATGTAGACGGATTGTCGGAGGCTACTCTTGAGAAGTTTATCGGGGCTGGATTTATCCATGAATTTGCTGATATCTTCCATCTGGAGGATCACCAGGATGCCATCGTGCAGATGGAGGGCTTTGGGCAGAAATCCTACGATAATTTGATTGCTTCAGTGAAGAAAGCATCCTGCACTACTCTGGCGCGGATGATTTACGGCCTTGGAATTGCCGGAATTGGGCTGGCCAATGCCAAGGTGCTGTGCCGGAAGTTCCGGTTTGATTTTGATGCAATGCGCCATGCTTCTTATGAGGATTTGGTGGAGGTAGATGGGATCGGAGATGTGCTGGCGAAGGCATGGCTGGAGTATTTTGGAAATCAAAAGAACAATGAACGAGTGGATCATCTGCTTAAGGAGTTGGAGTTTGAGCAGGAAACTGTAGTTTCAGAGGAAGAAGCTGTTTTTGCCGGAAAAACCTTTGTAATCACAGGATCTCTGGAGCATTTTTCTAATCGTAAAGCACTGCAGGAGCTGATTGAGTCGAAGGGCGGAAAGGCAGCTGGATCTGTGTCTGCCAAGACCAGCTATCTGATCAATAATGACACTGCCAGCAATTCGTCTAAGAATAAAAAAGCAAAGGAGCTGGGAATTCCAATCTTATCAGAGGAGGATTTCCTGAAGCTGTTGGAAGAGTTAAGCAGTGAAGCGTAATCAATACGTTTGTCTCCCGCCTGCAGGGGTGAGAGTTTGATTAAGTGAAAGGATAAAAGCAGGCAGTCGGATAATTGGGAGAATAACAGATGGTATCGTGATAACCTGCAAGGAGGAGTAATATGCCGATCAAGATACAGAAGGATTTGCCGGCTAAGGCGATCTTAGAGTCGGAAAATATATTTGTGATGGATGAGGACCGGGCTTTAAGCCAGGATATCCGGCCTCTTGAGATCCTGATTTTAAATTTAATGCCCATCAAGGAGGATACGGAAACCCAGCTTCTGCGGGCATTGTCCAATACACCTCTGCAGGTGGACTGCACCTTTTTGATGATGTCCACTCATGTGTCGAAAAACACTTCCAGAAGCCATCTGAATAAGTTTTATGTCTGTTTTCAGGACATTAAAAAAATGCGCTACGACGGTATGATCATCACAGGCGCACCGGTGGAAAATTTGGAATTTACGGATGTAAATTACTGGGAAGAACTGGAAATGATCATGAAGTGGAGTAAGACCCATGTGACCTCCACCATGCATATCTGCTGGGGAGCGCAGGCTGGTCTCTACTATCATTATGGAATTCCTAAATATCCCAGGAAGGAGAAGCTTTCCGGCATCTATGAGCACCGGGTGCTGAACCGGAAGATTCCCTTGGTCAGAAGCTTTAATGATACTTTTATGGCGCCTCATTCCCGGTTTACTGAGGTAAGACGGGAGGATATCAAAAAGCATCCGGAGCTTGTGATCGTGGCAGAATCGGATGATGCCGGCGTTTTTCTGGTGATGAGCCGGGATGGAAAGCATATCTTCGTCCAGGGCCATCCGGAATATGACCGGATGACTTTGAATAATGAGTATCACCGGGATCTGAGGAAGGGGATGAACCCTATGATTCCATGTCATTATTACCCGGATGATGATCCCAATGAGACGCCGATTCTCAGCTGGAGAAATACAGGGAATACGCTTTATAGTAATTGGCTCAATTTTTACGTTTATCAGATCACGCCGTATCTGCTTGAGGCGGAGGAGTAGGAAGTGCCGGGAAGCCGCATAGAATCTGGATTTTCGGTAATATGAAGATGCAGGCCGCAACTTCACGGGAACTGCCCAAAAGAAGTCAGTATTATTAGTGTATGATTGATCTTCATCGAGAATGGAGGTATGAGTATATGACATTATTAATGCGTGACCAGGAAAATATTGAAAAGGGCAGAGAACATGGAAAGGAAATGATGGCGGAGCTGATCAGAAACTTATCAATGGATCAGCGAACTGCCGACATTGTGAGAGCAACTACAGATAAAGAATATCGCCGGAAGTTGTATGAGGAGTATAAAATCATTTAGATAGGCAAAGCGTTGCAAACGGATGCTGGAAATATCTGTTTTGTAACGAAAGCTGCTGCATGAGCGGCAATGAAAGATCAAGTCTTGAACACAAGGAAAGTGAGGTGCAGATTGTGCCGTTACTACAGGAAAAAAAACATACAATAGAAGATATCTATGCATTGCCGGAAGGAACCAGAGCGGAATTAATTGACGGAAAGATTTATTACATGGCCCCGCCCAGTCGGCAGCATCAGAGAATTGTGCTTGCAGTCAGCCGAAAGATTGCAGATTACATTGATTCACGAAAGGGAAGCTGTGAAGTATATATTGCTCCATTTGCAGTATTCTTAAATAAAGATGATATAAATTATGTAGAACCAGATATCTGTGTGGTATGTGATAAAGATAAGCTGGATCATAAAGGGTGCCATGGAGCCCCTGATTTTGTAGTTGAAGTTGTATCACCTGGAAGCAACGGACGGAGAATGGATTATATCATTAAGCTGTTTAAGTATCAGAAGGCCGGAGTCAGAGAATACTGGATTGTGGATCCCATTGATCAGACGGTGACCGTGTATGATCTGGAACATGATGACATAGGAAAATATACGTTTTCTGATAAAGTAGAAGCAAGAATTTATCCGGAATTGAAAATTGATTTTTCAACCTTGAATATTGATTAGCTAAGAGCGGTCATAGTTTCGCCTATGACTTTCTTCTTTGGCTCCTTTTGAGAGAATTGGAATTCTATCAAAAGGAGCCATATTTTATCTGTTTTTCGTTATAATTGACTTTATTGAAAGATGGATGTAATGGTAATCCAGATCTTACGGAAGATATTTGCGATCCGGTGGAAAATAGTTCCGTCTGCATGGAAGGATTCATCCACCTGGGTCTGAAGCTCCGCCTTTTTCTCTTTGATTTCTTCCGTCCGCAGGATGATCTGCACCGTTCTGGGCGAATCATTTTTAGCAGAGGTCAGGGAGATAGGGAAGGCATCTGGATCGATATTCAGTATGGTAGTCTTCTCGGTGGTGTATTCGTCCCACTTGTCATCAATGGTATCCTTGATGGTGTTTTTGGCGCTTCGGATCACATCCGTTTGGGATAAGCCGCTGCCTGTTTCATCCAGGATGCCGGCTAATCCATTTAAGGTGGCCTTCGTTCCGGCATTTAGGGTGGGACCTACCGTCTTTAGCTGCCATTCCAGAGAGCGGCCCATGGCGGCCAGAGAGGTCAGGCTCTGGGAGGCTGTGTCAGTTAAGTCAGCCAGATGCTCCAGCGTGATCAGGATCTCATCGTGGTGAGCATTGACGGTTTCCGTCAGATCATCTACCTGAACGATTAAAGCGTCAATAGCCTCGCATACCTCGGCGGCGGATTCCGACACATCACGGATATTTCCAAGACCGTTCAGTGCCCATTCCTCTACCACAGGAAGCTGGGTTAGAAGCTCTCCAGTCATGGTGATCAAGCTTCCGATATCCTCGGTCAGTCCGGTATTGCCCACACTTCCCAGGATTCCATCTGTGATATCGTCGATAGTTTCCTGAATATCCTCTGCCTGAGCCAGGGAGTCGATTATGTTGTCGATTTCCTCCTCGGTCTGGCCGTAGGCAGCCAGCATAATGCGGATCTGATCCTCAACCTCATCCAGCCCGTGCTTCTGCACCATGGCTAACAGCTGGCGGAACATCTTGGCTGAATCGGGAGAGAGCTTCGCTGTGCTGGCGGAAGCGATGGTCTCCGGCAGTACGGCAGAGATCTTCTGGGTGCTGCTGGACAGCTTTTTCTGGGCATTGCTTAAAGACGCCAGGTCGCTGTGGGTCTTCCGCGCCAGCTTTTCCATCTGGCTTATCTGATCGCTGGCTTCTGCACCTGGTCCCCAGAAGCTTCTGCGCATGCTGTTGGCGTCATCCTTTAAATCCAAAAGACTTTCCTGCAGGTCGGTCAGGCCGGGGGACAGATCGTCAACACTGAGCACCAGGGAATTCAGGTTATCATTCAGCTCGTTCAGTGCAATCTGGGCATTTTCCGTATCCTCCCGGAAGGGGATAAACTGCATGGCCAGCAGATCCAGACCCATCAAGCCTGCATCCACATCGGCGTAGACCTGGCCCTTGGTGTCAGAAATGATCTGGCGGGCTTCGTTTAGCTGACGGATGCCGGCGGCGGACTGGGAGATGCCGGACTGCATGTCGGAGAGGGTATCCAGTACAATATCCAGACTTTCATCCAGAGCATCGGCGGAGTCCTCCAGGGTTTCCTTCACTTCCCGGATATCGCCCACATGGTCAAGCTGGGCCAGGGTCAGAGGCTGCATGGCGAATATCAGACCGCTGAAGCTGAAATCATTGGTGCCGATCTTCATGGTATACTGCCGCTCTTCGCCGGGAAGAACGGCGAAAATAACCGCATTAAGATTACCCATGGCCTGGATCTGAGCGCCTTCTGCTTCCAGACTTAAGTTTTTATCCATATCCACAATAGCAGTTGCGATCAGGGACATGTGGTTGCGGAAGTAATCGGATACGGTTTCATTTGGGGTAAAGTCCATGCTGATTTCCACCAGGCCCTTTTCTCCTGCCAGGTCCTCAGCGCGGGCGTCCAGGCCGTTTAAGCGGTAGCTTACATCGATATTCCAAGGAAGCTGGTTTTCGTTTACATCCATGGCGCCTTCAAAGTAGAAGCGGCCTGGATCCTGGTCAAAATGGAATTGGATGCCGCCGTCTGCGGTGGCTTCCGGCTGGGCGTAATTGGTCAGGTTGGTGATCTTGGTGTAGGTGCCGTAGTCCGTGATGGTGCTGCAGCCATTTACTGTATAACTTTTTACCACGCTGCTTTCCTGAATACTCCCATAAGGATCCATGGTAATGTACAAAGTTTCATCGCATTTTGGCGATACGGGCGGGGTTGTGTCTGCCAGAGCTGTGATAGACGGGCTGAGGGTCATTACGGTAATAAGAGCCGCAGCCAGACGCTGGCGGAAAAATGCTTTTCTATTCATGATGTCCTCCATTCTCTGTGTGATCGGCAGTGTGATCTGCGTTTACAGTGGAAACAACTGCTTTTTTCGGAACCGAAAGCTTACGTTTGCGGGCTCCCTTTCGCTCCTTCCGGGTTCTTGCCCGTTCCTGCTGGCGCTGGATCTGCTTATCAAAGGTGCTTAACATGGCCGGAAGCAGGGACAGAACCAGGGTCATGCTGAGGATGGCGCCTCTTCCCACCAGCCGTCCTACCTGGGAGATGGCCTGGATGGAGGAGGTAAAGAACAGCAGGTATCCTACTACCGTCAGGATGCCGCCGGAGGTTACAATGGATAAGGTACTTTTGTTGATGGCGGCGATGGCAGCCTGCTTGTTATCCATCTGTTTGCGGAAGTTCAGATAATTGTTGGTCATCAGGATGGAATAATCGATGGTAGCGCCAAGCTGCAGGCAGCTTACGATAATGTAGCCGATGTAGATCATGCTGTCCCCCAGTACGTAAGGGATGGTCATGTTTAAGTAGATCGCTACCTCGATGGGAATGATAACCAGGATGGGAACCAGGATGGACTGGAAGGTGCAGAACACTACCAGCGCTACGCCGGCCAGGGATAGCAGGGATACCCGGCTGTAGTCCTTGGTCAGGATGTCACGGATATCGATGGTGGTAGGCGTCATGCCGATCACATAGGAATTTTCCGGATAGTAGCTGTGGACGATCTCCTCCAGGCGGCCGCTGCAGGCAAATGCATACTCACTTTCCTGGGAGGTATTCATGGAAACCATCAGTCTGGCGTACCGGTCAGTGCGGAGCTGCTCCGTCACTGCGTCCGGCAGAAAGCCTTCCGAGATGCCGGGAGGCAGAGTTCCCGCCATGGCGATGGCGTAATTGATAAACTCCTCCTGCTCCAGTGCATCTGTCAGTTCTCGTTCCTTCACCACAGAGCCGTTGGGAACCATGCAGATTACAATATTGGATTTATCAAACACAGCATTGATCTGCTGGGTATCCTCGTAAACACGGGTGCCAGGCCCGGCGCCGATGGCATCGTCGCCATAGAAAAATACGTTCATATCCTGACCGAAGTAGCAGGGAACTGCCAGGAGGATGGATATGATAAAAACCGGTTTCCGGATCCGGTACATGGCGGCAGAAAATGCATTAAAATTCCGGATGATAGGCTTATGTACGGATTTTTCGATTTTGTCATTATACTTTAAAATCATGGCCGGCATCAGAAACAGAACGGAAAGGAGGCTGCAGAGAATGCCCTTGGTCAGGACGAAGCCCACGTCTCTGCCGATGGTAAATTCCATGGAAACCAGAACCAGAAAACCTACGATGGTGGTGGCGCCGCTGGCCAGGATGGAGCTGCAGGCCTCCTTTACTGCCTTTTCCATGGCCTCGTGGATCTCCAGCCCGCTTTCCTTGTAGGAGGTGAAGGTGTGCAGCAGGAAGATGGAATAGTCCATGGACACAGCCAGCTGCAGGATTGCCGCCGTGGAGAAGGTAAAGAAGGAGATGGAGCCGAACATCAGGTTAGAACCCATATTTAACAGGATTGCTACCAGCATGATAAAGATGAACAAAAATGGTTCCATCCAGGAGGTGGTAGTTACCGTCAGGATCAGCCAGATGATCACAATAGCGATGGCAATGGCGATGGTGATTTCTCTGGTAATGGATTCCTCACGCTCCTTTGCCGACACCGAGCTTCCGGAAAAGCATCCACGGTCCATTCCTACGATCTGATAGATCTGATTGATGGCAGCCTTTGTCAGCTCCGAATCGTCGCCTTCCTCGAAGATGATGTCCATCAGAGCATTTCCATCCTTATAATAATCGTCAGTGGAAAACTGGTCGATGGAGAGCATTCCTGTCAGGCTTTGGTTTAAAAAGGAAGCGCCCATGTAGACATCGGTGGTCAGATCGGAGCCGATGACCAGCTCCACGCCCTCCAGGTCGGAGATCTGCTGCCGGATCTGTTTGGCCTCCTGCAGAGAAACGTCCTTTACCATGACCCGCGCCATGCCGGGATAGCCGAATTCTTCTTCCATTACATCCAGGGCCTGCTTGGTTTTGGCAGATGGGGGCAAATATTTGCTTAAGTCATAGTTCACCTTTACCATGGGGAAGCAGATCGCACAGATAACGGTTGCCACAAGAAAGAAGCGCTGAATCCATTTGCCCTGATAGACCACGAAATGGACAAAGTGGTCGAAGAGAGAGTGATTTTTCATAGATAATGCACATCCTGTCCTTTAATATACTTTAATTGACTTTTAAACATAATTGCATTATAATTCAGCCGTGTGGGAAATTCAATGCTCAATCATGGCTGAAGTATTCAGTAAGCGACGATATTGTGATAACTGTTTAATAATAGACATATATATAGATTGAGGCTATTATAAACTGGTGCGAGTCGACTTTCTGGGCTTTATGTGATAAAATAATTACATCATCGAATGAAGGAAGTATAGAAGTATGCCAAAAACAAAATATGACCAGATTTATGCAAGCCTGCGGGAAAAGATTGAAAATGGCGAATATCCGTATCAGACGTTGATGCCGTCGGAGAATACGTTGGTAAAGGAGTATGATTGTTCACGGAATACCATACGGAGGGCGCTGCAGAATCTGGCAGGAGATGGATATGTTCAGAGTATTCATGGGAAAGGCGTCCGTGTAATCTATCAGCCTTATGAGCAGGCTGAGTTTATGTTAAGCGGGATCGAGAGCCTGAAGGAGGCTGTGGCCAGAAATAATAAAGAGTATCGCACCCAGGTCGTTTGTTTTGCAGAGCTTACGGTGGATGAGAAGATTCATGCCAGGACTACACTGCCGGTTGGAGAGGAGATCTACTATGTTCAGAGAGTCCGGATTATCGAAGGGAAGCCGCTGATCTTAGATCATAATTATTTTCTGAAGTCAGTGGTAAGGGGGCTTACGCCGGAGATCGCAGAGAAGTCGGTGTATGAATATATGGAACAGGTTCTTGGTGAGATGATCGTGACCACCAAGCGGAAGATGACAGTGGAGCATCTGACGGAGGTGGATATGAAGTATCTGGAAATCAAGGATTATAACTGTCTGGCGGTAGTCAGCAGTATGACATATAATGCAGAGGGTATTATGTTTGAATATACCCAGTCGCGGCACCGGCCGGACTGCTTTGTGTTTTATGATACGGCCCATCGAGTTAAGGCCTCGGAGAAAGTAAATGGGTAACGGTGAAAACGGAGGATACAGGGAAGGATTCATCTGCAAAGAGGAATCAAAAATTCAGACTATTACGTGTATTAAGAAGATGGATGCGGCAGAATGGAAATCTGCTGCATCCATCTTTTTTGATTTCAACTAGGAGAACATGCAGATTATCTTTTCTGTCAGAAAAATAATAAAAAGATGTTGACAAACTTGTTTAAACGAGTTATGATAAGGACATCAGAAAACTTGTTTGAACAAGATAACGGCGCCGGATAAAAGTACAAGATCCAAGAACAAAAAACAAAGTATGAAACATGCAGACAGCAAACGATGGAAAGGAAACAGGAGGTAAGTTATGGGGAAGTATACGGATGAATCCAGGCAGCTTCTGAAGCTGGTGGGAGGAAAGGAAAATATAGCAGCAGTGACTCACTGCGTTACCAGGCTGCGGTTTGTGCTGAAGGACACCGGCAAAGCAGAGATTAAGGAGATCGAGAAGCTCCCTACTGTGAAAGGAACCTTTACCCAGGCAGGACAATTTCAAGTCATTATTGGAAATGTAGTAAGCAGCTATTACAACGATTTCGTAGCTGTGGCAGGCATTGAGGGCACTACCAAGGATGCGGTGAAGGCGGCAGCCAAGCAGAATCAGAACGTGGTTCAGCGGTTTATGACAAATCTGGCAGAAATCTTTGCACCGCTGATCCCGGCGATTATCGTAGGCGGTTTGATCCTTGGCTTTCGGAATATTATAGGTGAGATCGCCATATTCAACGGCGGGACGATGACCCTGACGGAGATATCCACGTTTTGGGCTGGCGTCAACAGCTTTTTATGGTTAATCGGCGAAGCAGTGTTTCACTTCCTGCCGGTATGTATTGTGTGGTCAATTACCAGAAAAATGGGGACCACACAGGCACTGGGGATTGTGCTGGGAATTACGCTGGTGTCCCCGCAGCTTTTAAATGCTTATGCAGTGGCCACAACAGCGGCGGCAGATATTCCTAAGTGGGACTTCGGATGGTTCCAGGTGGATATGATCGGCTATCAGGCTCAGGTGCTTCCAGCAATTCTGGCCGGCTTTACTCTGGTTTATCTGGAACGGTTTTTCCGCAAGATCTGTCCGGCAGTTATTTCTATGATCGTTGTGCCCTTTTTATCCCTTCTGTTATCGGTAGTAGTGGCCCACAGTGTCTTAGGTCCTATCGGCTGGAAAATCGGAAGTGTTGTCTCTGATTTTGTAAATGCAGGCCTGACCTCTCCGATGAAGGGGCTGTTTGCAGGGGTCTTTGGTTTTCTCTATGCACCTCTTGTTATCACCGGACTGCACCATATGAGCAATGCCATCGATCTGCAGTTGATCGCAGATTTTGGCGGAACCACCTTGTGGCCCATGATTGCTCTGTCCAATATTGCCCAGGGCTCTGCTGTTCTGGCAATGATATTTTTACAGAAAAAGGATGCTAAGGCTAAGGAGGTTTCTGTTCCGGCCTGCATCTCCTGCTACCTGGGAGTGACAGAACCGGCAATTTTCGGTGTCAATATCAAATATGGGTTTCCATTTGTCTGCGCTATGGCAGGCTCTGCTGCAGCGGCAGTACTTTCCGTCACAGCAGGTGTGACGGCGAATGCCATCGGTGTAGGAGGGCTTCCTGGAATCCTTTCCATCCATCCTAATTATATGGGCATCTTCGCACTGGCGATGCTGATTGCAGTTGTGGTTCCATTTCTGCTGACCTATGGGGTGGGAAAGAAGAAGGGCATTGACAGAGTTAGTCAGGCGGATGAAGATATGATGAAAGGCGATCAGAAGGAGCTGAAGGCTTTTTTAAGCGGTCGTGTGATTCCAATGGAGCAGGTACCGGATCAGGTATTTGCATCCAAGGCGCTGGGAGACGGCATTGCCATCCAGCCGGAGGAGTCAGTTTTAACATCCCCGGCAGATGGGACAGTCAGCGTGGTCATGGAGGGAAGCTTTCATGCCTGCGGAATTACCCTGGATAACGGCATGGAGATCCTGCTCCATATCGGACTGGATACTGTGGATATGAATGGAGATGGCTTCACACCGTATGTGAAAACTGGAGACCGGGTTGCGGCAGGAGATCCGCTGATTCGGTTTGATCTGGCAAAGATCCAGGCGGCCGGACATCCGGCAATCACCATGATGGTAGTGACGAACCCAGGCGATGCTGGTGAGATCCAGTGGACCAGGGAGAACCGAGTACAGGCAGGCGCCAGTGTGATCGGCGCCTGGAAGTAATGGATGGAGGAATAATGATGGATCATTTTAAATACAGCACCATATATCAGATTTACACAAAATCGTTTCAGGATTCCGATGGAGATGGGCTGGGTGATATCCGGGGGATCATAAGCAGGCTGGACTATCTAAAGGATTTAGGAATTGACTACATCTGGATGACCCCGTTTTTTACCTCACCCCTTCGGGATAACGGTTATGATGTGGCGGATTACTGTGCCGTTGATCCTAGATTCGGCACGATGGAGGATGTGGAGGAGCTGATCCGCCAGGCCGATCGGAGAGGAATCGGATGCATGTTTGATATGGTATTTAATCATACCTCCACCCAGCATGACTGGTTCCAGCGGGCGCTGGCAGGAGACCAGAGGTATATGGATTATTACATCTTCCGGGAAGGAAAACCGGATACGCCTCCGAACAACTGGCAGTCCAAGTTCGGAGGAAGTGCCTGGGAATATGTGCCTCATTTGAAAAAATGGTATTTGCATCTTTTTGATGTAAGCCAGGCAGATCTGAACTGGGAGAATCCCCAGGTGCGGGAGGAACTGAAAGAAGTAATTCGATTCTGGAAAGAAAAGGGAGTGAAGGGCTTTCGTTTCGATGTGGTAAATCTGATTTCCAAGGTTCAGGATTTTCCCAATGATCCGGCGGGAGACGGGCGGCGGTATTATACAGACGGTCCCCGGGTTCACCAGTATCTAAAAGAATTGGTTCGAGATACCGGAATTCAGGATATGGTGACAGTAGGGGAAATGTCCTCCACCTCTCTGGACAACTGCATCCGCTACACGAACCCGGCAGAGAAGGAATTTTCCATGTGCTTTCACTTCCAGCATTTGAAGGTGGATTATAAGGATGGGAATAAATGGGAACTGATGGCGCCGGATTTGGAACAGCTGAAGAAGCTGTTTATCCACTGGCAGGAAGGAATGCAGCGTGGGGCAGGATGGGATGCCCTGTTCTGGTGCAATCACGACCAGCCGAGAGCCGTTTCTCGTTTCGGAGATGATAGACGATGCTGGAAGGAATCCGCGAAAATGCTGGCTTCCTGCATCCATCTGATGCGAGGCACGCCGTATGTGTTCCAGGGAGAGGAGCTTGGCATGACCAATGCCGGATATCAGGATATCAATCAATATCAGGATGTGGAGAGCATCAACTATTTTAAGATTCTGCTTGAAAGAGGAAAGAGCCAGGAGGAGGCGATGAAGATTCTTGGAGAACGGTCCCGTGACAACGGGCGGACGCCTATGCAGTGGGATGGCAGTCCTTATGCCGGATTTTCCGCAGTTTCCCCCTGGATCGGGATCCCGGACAATCACGATTACATTAATGTGGAGGCAGAGACAAAGGATCCGGATTCCATTTTCCATTATTATAAAAAGCTGATCGCATTGCGCAAGGAGCATCCGGCCATTGCAGAAGGAGGGATCCGGTTCTTCCTTACCCATACGCCCGGACTTTTGGCTTACTGCAGGTTTGCAGACAACGAAGAGCTGCTGGCATTTCATAATCTGACTGAGGGGAAGTTGGAAATAAAGCTGAATGCAGAGGAAATAAACGAGATAAAAGGGCGGGAATGGAGACGGCTGATCGGAAATTACAGCAGTGAAGAAGACAGAAAAGGAGATAACTGCGGCTGCATCGATGAAGCAGCCGGATCAGACCGATGGGAACCGGAGTCAGGGGAGCTGACTTTGAGACCCTACGAAACAGCGGCATATTTTTGTCTGGGCCATATTGACAAACCAGATGAAACGAAGTAGAATGTCAGTATGCTGACATTTTGAAGGAAGGCTGATTGGGAAAGCCGAGAAGCAGAAGGAGAAAAATGGAAGAAAAGAACGAGGAGAGTCCGCTGGGCTTTGAGATCCGAACGCTGTCCAATCAAATCAACCGCAGGATCAATCAAATGATTTCAGAAGAAGAGGAAAACCTGACGGCGCATCAGTGCTGGGTGCTGAAGTTTTTGATTCAGAATCAGGAACGGGAAATCTTTCAGAAGGATATTGAGTCTTTTTTTTCCATTCGGCGTTCTACTGCGAACCATATGCTGCAATTAATGGAAAAAAATGGATATCTAAACCGGGATTCTGTGCCGGAGGATGGGAGAATGAAGCGGCTGGTGTGCACAGAAAAGGGCTGGCAGGCATACAGGCGGATGGAAGAGCGGCTGAGCCGTTTTGCCTGTATGCTGAAAGCGGGAATTTCCCAGGAAGAGATCCAGGAATTCCGTAGAATGCTCCAAAGGATGAATGATAACATTTTATGAAGTGAGGGTGTGATAGCTTGCGCCCTCCTCTATTTTGCCCAAAAAGTCAGTATGCTAACATTCGGCAGAAGAGAATGCTGCCTTGAAGTATTCATAGGAGGTAGAGATGAAAGACAACAGAGTTTTATTTGAAGAAGCGCCTGTGCCCAAGGCGGTGGCTACCATGGCGGTCCCCACAATTATTTCGATGCTTGTGGTGGTGATCTACAACATGGCAGACACCTTCTTTATCGGCCAGACCCATGATGCCATGCAGGTGGCGGCAGTTTCCCTTGCCACGCCGGTGTTTATGGTATTTATGGCATTAGGAAATCTTTTCGGAATCGGAGGAAGCTCTGCGATTTCCAGAGCTCTGGGAGAAAAGCGTCTGGAGCGGGCCAGACATATCTCAGCATTCTGCTGTTATGGTTCCCTGGGAATCGGTGTGATTATGATGGCGCTTTCCCTGATTGGAATGAACGGGATCTTGAACATGATCGGGGCCAGTGAGAATACCTTTGGCTATGCCAGAGAGTATCTGACATATATTTCCTTTGGCGCTCCATTTATTATGTTCAGCACCGCATTCGGAAATATTCTCCGTGGGGAAGGCGCGGCTAAGGAATCCATGATTGGAAATATGATCGGAACGGTGGTTAATATCGTCCTCGACCCTATTATGATCCTGCTTTTCGGCTGGGGCGTTATGGGAGCGGCGGTTGCCACTGTCATCGGAAATATTGCGGCCAGTCTGTTTTATCTGACCCATTTTCTGAAAAAGAAAAGCAGCCTGTCCATCCGTTTCCGGGATTTTTCCATGAAGGACCGGATCGCGGCCAGCGTTATGGCCATCGGAATTCCGGCTTCTCTCAATAATATCCTGATGAGCTGTGCCAATATCGTGCTGAACAATGTGTTAGCCAGATACGGAGATACCCCGGTGGCTGCCATGGGTGTGGCCATGAAGGCCAATATGCTGGTAGTGCTGCTGCAGATCGGTCTGTGCACCGGAATCCAGCCCTTGATCGGGTACAATTATGGAGCGCGGAATGTGAAGCGGCTGAAAAAGGTATTCCGTTTTACCGGATTCTGTGCGGTGGTGATGGGAACCGCCCTTACGGTCCTGATGGTAGTGGCCAGGGAAGCTGTGATCTGGGCATTCATCAATGATGCCCAGGTAATTGATTACGGAATCCAGATGGTGATCGCTCTCCAGCTTTCCGGGCCGGTGATCGGAATTTTATTCCTCTGCATTAATACCATCCAGGGAATGGGGAAGGCGCTGCCGTCTTTAGTTCTGACCGTGTGCCGCCAGGGACTGATCTTTATTCCTATGGTATTTCTGTTAAATGCCCTGTTCCAGCTGGAGGGAGTGATCTATGCACAGGCGACAGCGGACTTTTTATCCATCGTTCTGGCGCTGGTGATTTGTATGCTGCAGTTTAAGACACTGGACCGGATATCTGAAAAATAATCCTTGAAAAATGGTATGCAACCCGATATAATTTTAAATCATCAGACAGTTAGAGTTTTACACAAATGAGGTGCATACATTGAAATGGATAAAACCAGGCAAACGGATCTGGACAACTCTATTTTTACTGATTGCTCTGGGGGCTACCCTGAGCATTATGACTGCGGTTTATTATCAGATCGAACGTGACCGGTGCTTCCGCCGCCTGACTGGATATGTGGATCAGGTGGCAGCGGTGGTGGATCAGAAGCTGGAGGAAAGCAGAAATTATCTGGAATCTGTGGCGGAAATCATAAAAAGCTCTGACTGGAATGACGATGAGACACTGCAGGATCAATTGGATGTGCTCAGCGGAACGGGAATCGTTTCCCAGTTGGAGCTTCTGCTTCCAGGAGATCAGATCCTTCCGCAAAATGGAGAGCGGATCGATGCAGAAGGACTGCTTTCCTTTAAAAAGGAAGCAGAGGACGGTTTTCATATTTCCTTTCATCAGGAGCTTGCCAAGCAGTCTCTGGCTGCAGTGAGAGCCTGCCTGCCGATTGAAAAGGATGGTGAAACGGCTGCTGTGCTCTGCGCCACCCTTGATCTGAAACATCTGGCAGATATATTTCCCGGGCTGGATTATGGCGCGGAGATGCAGTTTTTTATTATTGAAAGAGAAACAAGGCAGTTTTTGCTGGATACCTGGCATGAACATTCGGCAAATATGGATGAGATGCAGGACAGAAGGGCGGCAAAGGGCTACAGCAGGGAACAGTTTACCTTTGATTTTTCACAGGGAAACAGTGGTGTGACCGTGTTCAGGTCGGAAAAGGCAAATGAGAATTTCTATACGGGCTATGCGCCGGTTCACGAGGAAGACTGGATGGTGGTGATCAGTGTCCCCGCCAGTATTGCTTTTTCCAATGCAGCGAATATCCGGTTCTTTTTCTTCGGTCTGACTGCTGCAATGATTGCTGTCTTTTCCCTTTATTTCTTCTGGACGGTACATGATATCCAGCAGGAGAAGCTGGAAAGCGAGAAGAATTTAAAGAATGTAACCTACATTCTGGATGTGGAGCGGAACTTGTTTTTTGCGCATACGCAGCCAGAGCATTTCCGGGATGCGCTGCAGGCCATCGCCAGCTTTACTACAGCAGAGGTAGCTTTTTTCTGGGGAGATTTCACCTTTGGACAAAGCCGTCTGTGGAGCAGCCGAGGTGCAGAGCAGTTAAAACATGACACCCTGTTTCAGGAACAGTTTCCGGAGTTGTTTGTGATCCTCCAGGAGAAGGGGGAAGCGATTTGTAAGCCAGGTGAGCTTTATTTGGAGAAGGATCTGACTCAGCATGAAGATTTTCTGCGGTGGAATGTGAAAAACTATATGATGGTTCCAGTCCGCCGCCAGGACGGGAAAACGATCGGTGTGCTGGGAGCTGTAAATATGAAGAGACGCTGGAAGACGGCAGAGCCTTTGGAGCAGGTAACTCTTAGTTTTTCCATTACAGCAGAGCAGTGTGCCAGCTATCAGCGTCTGGACCAGATGAGCCAGACAGATGCCATGACCGGGCTGATGAATCGGAACCGCTACCATGAGATTCTCCGTGAGATGGAGCAGGAACCATACTGCTCGTTTGCCTGTGTGTATGTGGATGCCAATGGGCTTCATGAGATCAATAATCGATTAGGCCATCTGGAAGGAGACCAGATGCTGATCCGGATGGCAAATACGCTGAAGGAGAAGTTTATTTCGGAGCCTGTCTTTCGAATCGGCGGCGATGAATTCGTAGTGCTGTGCCGCAACCGGGAACGGCAGTGGGTATATGACCAAGCAGAAGCAGCGCGCATCCAGGTGAAGAAGTATGGCTACGAGATGTCGGTTGGAATTGAATGGCGGAACCAGCATATGGATGTTATGGACATTGTGAATACTGCAGAGGCGCGGATGCGGTTGGATAAGCAGCAGTATTACAAAAATAACGGGAGCGAACGGCAGAACCGGCTTTTGGATGAGAAGACAGCCCGCCTGATCGCAGAAAAGCAGGATATGGATACCTTTTTAGCTGTTCTGGCTCCGCAGTTTAAAGGCATTTACTTTGTGGATTTGAGCAAGGATACCATCCGATATTTGTTTATTCCTTCTTATTTTAAAGACATTTTGAGGGAAGAGGACGGCAAATTCAGCAAAGGACTGCTGCACTATTCCAGTCGTCTGGTAAAGTCGGAATATCAAGGATTGTTTGAAGATTTCTGTAATTATGATTATCTGAAAAAGCGGCTGGAACAGGAATCTGCATTGGAGTTTCGGTATCAGAAAAAGGATGGGATCTGGCTGAAGCTGCAGGTACTGCAGGTGAACCATTCCAAAGAGACAGAGCAGGAGACATTGTGGTTGTTTTCAACGGCAGAACCATGACAGTACACGAGTGGCCGACATAGCACAAAAGGAGATTTAAACTTGTTCTTATAGGGCGCATTATCCAAAATAGCAGTGAAAAGCAATGGCTGAACGCCTAAATATATTATGGCCATTTTTTGAAATAGCTTTTAATGTACATTTTAGAAAGTGAGAGATGCTACATGAGACTATGGGTTAAATATATGTATTTTACATGCTGCTTACTTTATTTATGTGTCGGTTGTTCACCATATAATAATTTTTTACGTACTGATGAATCCGCAAATGATTATGTACCAGATGATTTCACAGAAGAGCAGTTAATTGAGATCTATGATTCAGATGGGGTAACTTTGTTCAGACAAATAATGGATGCATCGACTATTATGGAGTATACAAAGGCTCATAGCAATGCGAATATGAAGGAAGTCGTTACGATTCCGCAAGAGGCTCAAAAAGTAATTGTTTGTAAAATATATGCAAAAACAGATGAATATTTTGTAAAGCTGGGAGTGCCTTTGATTAATGAAACGGAGGAGGTTCTTTACCAGGATGACGACAATTACTATTTATCATATCAGACAGAAGCGTATCTTGATGAAACTGCAACGTTAATTATGTATCAAGTAGATCATACGCTGGGCGAATATTTGATTTCATTAGCAAGTGAAAAGGATGCTATTTACAATAAGGAAGAAATATTGAAATCGTGGGAAACGAGTCATGATAAATGATGAGTTGTAACTGTTCAGTAGGTCTGCGCATTTACTGCGCTGACCGTAAGATAACCTGGGCCAGAAGGCAAAAATCCCATCGGCGGAGCCGATTTTAAATGGATTTTTGCACGTAACTGTGAGGGGTACTGAACAGTTACGATGAGTTTATAAAACTTAGCAGAGGCCTAACGAAGGAGCCGGGAACATCCAACAGGATATTCCCGGCTTCTTCGTTAGCGCCTTGTAAGGACATGCCATCCAATCAGAAACGCTCCATATATCCCGCATAGCGTTCCGATCTTCAGAGCGGTACCCAGAAAGGCCCATGCGGCTCCCGGCTCCAGGGGAAGGGGTCTTAAAAGCGGAAGCAGAAAGAGCCAGAATTTCTGATTCAGCCAGCATCCAAGGATCATCAGCATCACCGGTTTCCCGATCATTTCTGCCCCGTTCCAGGAAAAAGCTGCAAACTCCCGCAGGGTGATCAGATGCCACAGCGCCAGGAAGATTTCGCTTGCAAGGATTCCCCAGAGATAGGCCTTCATGCCCAGATTCGGGATGCCGAAAAGGACGAAGGTCAGCCGCAGCAGCATGGCGCATACATTCTGGAGAAAGGTGGCTGAGGTTTTTCCCAGACCGTTTAAGATACTGCCCAATGTAGTTGCCAGGTACATAAAGGGACACAGCCATCCCAGGGCGCGGATGTAGGCTCCGGCGGAAGGATTGTGGAATACGCCGGTACCCAGCTCATGGCCGTAGATGCAGAAGATCCCGGTGCACAGGATCCCCATGTACAGGCTGTAGCGCAGCGCCATGGATATGGTGGAGGAGATCTGCTCCCGCCGCCCTTCTGCCTGGGCCTGAGCCACTGTGGGGAGAAGCAGGACGGCGATGGAGTTGGTGATGGCGGAGGGAAACATGATAAAGGGAAGGGCCATACCGGTGAGAACGCCGTAAACAGAAAAGGCATCGCTGCTGCTTAAACCGAAGGCTGTCAGCCGGTTGGGGATCCAGATGGCTTCCGCACTGGCAAGGAGGTTTAACACCAGCCGGTTTCCCATCAGAGGAAGGGCCAGGGCCATCAGAGGAAGGGCATTTTCCTGGAAAAAGCGGATGGAGAATGCGCTTCCTGGTCGGGTAAGGTGACTGGAGGAATGCTTATTGCCCTCCGGCGGACAGAAAATCAGACAGAGAAGGGTAAAGGCTGCCGAAGCCGCTTCTCCGATCAGGTGCCCATAGACAGCCAGGGATACGGTGATCTCCCGTCCTTCCTGCTGCATCACCTGTACGATCCCGAAGACAGCAGTCATGCGGATGATCTGTTCTGCTACCTGAGAAAAGGCAGGAACCTTTGACTTCTGCATCCCGTAGTAATATCCGTTGATGCAGGCATGAAGGGCAGCGAAGGGGACGGACAGCGCCATTACCAGAAGATAAGGCTCACACCGCGGTTCCAGCAGGAACCGCTCTGCAATGAAGGCGGCATGACGGCAGATGAAAATTGCCAGCAGGACAGAAAGTGTTACAGAGATACATAGGCCGGTTCGGAAGACGGAGCGGCCCTTTTTCTGGTTGGCGGCCACATACTGGGAGAGGGCGGTCTGGATCGATCCGGCACATACGGCAAAGCAGATGCCGAATACAGGATGAACCGTATTATAGATTCCCAGTCCCTCGGCGCCGATGGTTCGGGACATGAAGATACGGTAAAAAAAGCCCAGGATCCTGCATAGAAATCCAGTTCCGGTCAGCAGCAGGGTTCCGGTTAGAAATGCACGTTTTTTCGGGGAAAGTCGGGACAGGGATGGAAGCATGTGATCTGAGGCTCCGGGAGGAAAATTATTATATGGTATGAGAAAGGAGGAGAAGATAGAACGCTTGACGTTTAGTTCTCCTCCTTCTCCCGGTTTTTCATAGATTCCACGATCACCAGCAGGCTTTTCAGCTCCTCCTCGCTTAGTTCTGGAAGGAGAGATGTGATCTTAGCGGCTGTGGGAGAAAATGGGGGAGCATCTTCCTGGAAAAATTCAGACAAGGTAAGCCCGAAAAATTCACAGATCGTAATTAACATGTCAAGGGACGGCGTGATGTGGCCCGATGAAACCTTATTGATATAGCTTTCACATTTTCCAATGCTTTTGCTCAAGCTGTATTCAGACAGGCCTTTTGCCAGGCGCAGCATAGTAATTCGTTCGCCGATATAATTTGTTCGCATTTAAACAGCCCTCCCATAATAGTTTGCAGCTCTTTTTAGTATATATGGAAGATTTACAATCATAATTCCTTTAAAATCTCGGTATTTAGAGAAAATAATTCCTTTAAAATCTCTGTTTTAAAACGGGTGAAAGGATTCTGCAATTTTGTGGGAAAATACTCTGCAGAATTTAATGAAACAGCAGCAGTAACCGTAACGAGGTCATGCACATGGAAAGTCATAAAATCATATTGAATTACTAGGAAATATGTGGTATAGTAAGCTTTGGAAAGTTAGAGAATCGTAACAGATTCCTTTTTCTGATAGATAGAAAGGCGGTATAGCAACCATGAGTGAAGAAAAAAGACTGATCTATTTGGACAATGCAGCTACTACGAAGACCAATCCAAAGGTAGTAGAGGCGATGCTTCCTTATTTTACAGAGTTTTATGGAAATCCGTCCTCCGTATACGAATTTTCCGGCATCAGCAAGAAGGCAGTAACCGATGCCAGGGAGACGATTGCAAAATCAATCGGGGCTAAGACCCAGGAGATTTATTTTACAGCAGGCGGAAGCGAGGCGGATAACTGGGCGCTGAAGGCAACGGCAGAGGCCTACAGCCAAAAGGGGCGCCATATTATTACCAGCAAGATCGAGCATCATGCCATCCTGCATACCTGTGAATATCTGGAGAAGCAGGGCTATGAGATAACCTATCTGGATGTGGATGAAAATGGTGTGGTGAAGCTGGATGAGTTAAAGAAGGCCATCCGTCCGGACACCATTCTGATCTCCATTATGTTTGCCAACAATGAGATCGGAACCATTGAGCCGATCCGGGAAATCGGCCAGATCGCAAAGGAGCATGGAATTTTGTTCCACACCGATGCGGTTCAGGCTTACGGCCATGTGCCCATTCATGTAGATGAGCTTCATATTGATATGATGAGTGCCAGCGGCCATAAGATCAACGGGCCCAAGGGCATTGGATTCTTATATATCCGCACCGGAGTGAAGATCCGCTCCTTCGTCCACGGCGGCGCCCAGGAGAGAAAGCGCCGTGCCGGCACGGAGAATGTTCCTGGCATCGTAGGTCTTGGCAAAGCGGCAGAGCTTGCCGCTGCCAATATGGAGGAGCGGACGAAGAAGGAGCAGGAGCTTCGGGATTACCTGATTGAACGGGTCCTGGCACAGGTTCCGTATACCAGGGTCAACGGCCACCGCACCAACCGGCTTCCGAATAACTGCAATTTTGCGTTCCAGTTTATCGAGGGCGAGTCCCTGCTGATCATGCTGGATATGGCGGGCATCTGCGGTTCCAGCGGTTCTGCCTGCACCTCCGGCTCTCTGGATCCGTCCCATGTGCTGCTTGCCATCGGACTGCCTCATGAGATCGCCCACGGCTCTCTGCGTCTGACCTTAAGTGAGGAGAATACCATAGAAGAGATGGATTATGTGGCTGGTGAGATCAAGCGGATCGTAGAGCGGCTTCGCAGCATGTCTCCATTGTATGAGGATTTTGTGAAGCACGGGGCGAAGAAATAAAAAGAGAGTGGGAAAGGCACAGCTAGATCATGCTGTACAATTACCTGAGAATAAGTAAAGGAGAACAGTTATGTATTCAGATAAAGTTATGGATCATTTTCAGCATCCAAGAAATGTAGGAGAGATCGAGAATGCCAGCGGTACTGGTACTGTGGGCAATGCCAAGTGCGGCGATATTATGCGGATTTACCTGGACATTGATGAAAATCAGATCATCCGGGATGTGAAGTTTAAAACCTTTGGCTGCGGTGCGGCAGTGGCAACCAGCAGTATGGCTACGGAGCTGGTTAAGGGAAAGTCCGTCCAGGAGGCGATGCAGGTAACCAACAAGGCAGTGATGGAGGCGCTGGACGGCCTTCCTCCTGTGAAGGTTCACTGCTCCCTGCTGGCAGAGGAGGCGATTCATGCCGCCCTTTGGGATTATGCCCAGAAAAATAATATCCAGATCGAAGGACTGGATAAGCCCAAGAGCGATATCGGTGAGGAAGAGGAAGAAGAGGAGTATTAATTTCTGGAGGAATACCGGAGCAGATGAACGGACAGGATCCAATACAGAAGAATCAAAGAAAGAAGGTAGTGGTAGGCATGTCAGGAGGAGTGGATTCCTCCGTGGCGGCCTACTTATTAAAGGAGCAGGGTTACGATGTGATCGGTGTGACCATGCAGATCTGGCAGGATGAGCCGGAGGAGCTTTCCCAGGAAAATGGCGGCTGCTGCGGCTTAAGTGCGGTAGAGGATGCCAGACGTGTAGCGGAGCGGCTGGACATTCCTTATTATGTGATGAACTTTAAAAAGGAATTTCAGAAGCATGTGATGGATTACTTTGCGGAGGAATATCTTCACGGCCGCACCCCGAATCCCTGCATCGCCTGTAATCGGTATGTAAAGTGGGAGGCGCTGCTGGACCGCAGCCTGGCTTTGGGAGCGGACTATATTGCCACCGGCCATTATGCCAGGATCGCACACCTGGAGAATGGGCGATTTGCCCTTCAGGTGTCTGCCACAGCAGCGAAGGATCAGACCTATGCATTGTATAATCTGACCCAGCGCCAGCTTTCCCACACGCTGATGCCGGTTGGGCAGTATACCAAAGAGCAGATCCGGGAGATTGCAGAACAAATCGGGCTTTCGGTAGCCAGCAAGCCGGACAGCCAGGAAATCTGCTTTATTCCAGATCATGATTATGCCTCCTTTATTAAGGAATACAGCCAAAAAGAGCTTCCAAAGGGAAATTTCGTGGATGCTTGCGGCAATGTGCTGGGGCAGCACCAGGGCATCACCCACTATACCATCGGGCAGCGCAGGGGCCTGGGGCTGGCGATGGGACGGCGGATCTTTGTAAAAGAGATCCGGACAGAGACCAATGAGGTGGTGATCGGAGAAGGAGATGATGTATTTGCAGATTCTCTCCGGTGCAGCCGCTTGAACTGGATGGCAGTGGATGGGCTTCGTGGAAAAGAGCTGGAAGTCACGGCGAAGATCCGTTACAGCCACAGAGGAACGCCCTGTATCCTGAGAGAGGTGGGAGAAGACCTGGTGGAGTGCAAGTTCACAGAGCCGGTGCGGGCCGTTACCCCCGGACAGGCGGTGGTCTTTTATCTGGGAGATATGGTGGCTGGCGGCGGAACTATTTTGTAGAACGGCTGCTATTGGCAGGATTTTGTTTTAAGACTCTGTTTTTTTAAGCAGAGTCTTTTTTCTCCTCTGGAACTTTTTTAGCTTTGTCCGTCGATTAAAACATTAGTAACAGTTCAAGGTATCTGAGCTGTTACAAACCTTAAGAATTCTGTTAAAAAAGTGAAAACTGCCTCTGTTTACAAATAAGCCCAGATATAGTAAACTGAAAGATATAATGCATGTGCAGGAAAGCACAGCTGGAGGAGGAATGGAAGAAAATGAAAAAGATATTCAATAGAAGAAATGCCGCAAAGGTTATTACTGCCGTCTGCATCAGCGCATCGTTAACCACGGGATGCAGCGGGCGGGAATATCTGCCGGTAGAAACAGCAGTGTCTGGTGAGAAAGCGCTGCAGGAGGATGTCCAGGCTGGTCAGGATGAGAAGGCTCAGCTGGAGACCAGCCAGCATGACCAGGAGCGGGCCATGGCGCCTGCCATCACATTTACTGATGTTTCAGATACAGTATATATTAAAGGCTCCCAGGTACGCCTGCGGACAGCGCCGAATACAGCGGATGCAGGAAATATTTCTGCTGTATTAAATTCGGGGGCTGCCCTTACCCGTACTGGAGACAGTGATCAGTGGTGCAGAGTCAGCTATCAGGGGCAGACCTTATATGTTGCCAAAAGCCTGGTTACGACTCAGCCGCCTCAGCCGGCAGCCGACACAAGCAGCATCAGCGGTGCAGTTGGCGCAGCATCAGCGGAAACCGGCAGCGTAAATGGAAATAAGGCGCAGATATCTGATGGAAGCCCTATCACAGTAGATTCCAACTGGAAATATGCGGATTTTTCTGCCATCAAGACTGGTTCTGCTATGATGTACCGTTCTCAGGCGGCCAACCGTAAGGAGATCACCGTCTGCGTCAATGCAGGCCATGGAACAAACGGAGGCGGAAGCGTTAAGACTCTGTGCCATCCGGACGGAACGGCGAAGGTGACCGGCGGCACCACCGAAGCCGGAGCCACCAAGGCGATCGCAGTTTCCAGCGGTATGACCTTTTCCGACGGAACGCCGGAGGCGAAGGTGACGCTGGCCCTGGCTAAGGTGCTGAAGGATAAGCTTCTGGCAAATGGTTATGATGTGGTGATGATCCGGGAAAGCGATGATGTGCAGCTGGACAACATTGCCCGTACCGTCATTGCCAATAACACAGCAGACTGCCATATCGCCCTTCACTGGGATTCCACCACCAGCGATAAAGGGGCATTTTATATGAGCGTGCCGGATGTGGCGTCCTACCGTGCCATGGAGCCGGTGGCCTCCAACTGGCAGAAGCACAATGCATTGGGAGAGAGCCTGATCTCGGGTCTGAAGGGAGCAGGAGTCAAGATCTTTTCCGGCGGTTCCATGGCGATGGATCTGACTCAGACCTCTTATTCCACTGTACCAAGCATCGATATTGAGCTGGGGGACAAGGCATCTGACCATTCGGCTGGAACGCTGGAGGTATTGGCGGACGGGCTGGTAGCGGGTATCGGCAGTTATTTTGGAAAGTAAGAGCTTTTGGGAAATTTTGTTTAACTGATCAGGAAAGATGTGCGGAAATCTGTCTGATCATAAGTAACAGTTCAAGGTATCTGAACGGTTACGATCATAAGGAGTGCCGGATGAAAAAACAAAAGGAAATGCGGATCGGAGACATACGGGCCTGCTGGTTCTCTCTTTCACTCTCCAGGAAGCTTCAGGTGCTGTCTCGGTGCAGTGTGGTGATCATCCTGCTGTCCGTGGCAACTTATATTCTGATCATCGGATGGGGGATGGGCGTATTTGACTCGATCCTGATGGAGGATTCCCGAACGATGGAGTTCTGGTCGGCTATGGAGGAGGAGGGAAAAGCCTTTGAATCCTATATGCACGGAGAGAATGCAGAGTCCGGAGAACGATACCGGGAGGCTGTCCGGCAGACCGAAGCAGCGCTGGATCAATTGCTCTTTGACTACGAAAAGCTGGGGCCGGACCGGTATGCCAGAACCTGGTCCATCCGAAACATGTATGGCCGTTATACCCAGCTGCGGGATGATGCGGTGAAGAGCCGGGCTGACGGCGTAGAATACAAGGATTCCATGGCTACGGTGTACCGCATTCAGGAATACCTGGAAACATATGCCGGAAAGCTGCAGCAGATGACGGTGGAGGCAGGAAATCAGGAATACCGGAGGAAACTTTTTCTGTTTTATCTGGTTCCCTTAAGCGGGATCCTGTGGGGCGGAGGAATCCTTCTGTTGTTTCAATGGCTGCGCCGCTATATGGTGCAGAACGTGGTAAGGCCGGTGCTTGCCTTATCGGAGGACGCCAGACGCATCAGCCAGAATGATTTTTCCGGGGCGGCTCCGGAAAGCGCTACCCAGGGACAGGATGAGATCTCCAGGCTGATCAAGGATTTTCTGGTGATGAAACAATCCACCCAAAATTATATCATTACCTTAAAAGAAAAGCATGCGGTGGAAAAGCAGCTGGATGAGGTTCGGCTGCAGATGCTGAAAAACCAGATCAATCCTCATTTCCTGTTTAATACGCTGAATATGATTGCCAGCACAGCACAGTTAGAGGATGCTGTCACCACAGAGAAGCTGATCACAGCCTTAAGCCGTCTGTTCCGGTATAATCTAAAATCTACCGAATCGGTGATGCCTTTGGAGCGGGAACTTAAAGTGGTTGAGGATTACATGTACCTGCAGAAAATGCGGTTTGGAAGCCGGATTCGGTATACGGTGGAATGCCAGCCGGAGGCAAGGGAAATTCTGGTACCCTCCTTTGCCCTGCAGCCGCTGGTGGAAAATTGTATCATCCACGGCCTGTCTCACAAGGGCAGCGGCGGTAAGATCCATGTCCGCGCCTGGATGAAGGAAGACCGGTTATGGATCTCGGTAGCGGATAATGGGCTGGGAATTCCAGAGGAACGCCTTGCCTCTATCCGAAGAGAGTTGGCTGAACGGAAAAAGGGGAAGGGTCAGAGCACCGGAATCGGCCTGGGCAATATCTGCCGCCGGGTCTGTTCCATGTATCGAGATGGGCAGTTCCAGGTATATAGTACGGAAGGAAAGGGTACGGTGGTGCAGATGGGATTTTCCGTGCTGCAAGGCAGCGTGTGATGGTACCGTCAGTGAACAAAGGCACGCATGCCCTTGTTTACTGACGGTATGGTTTTAGGAGGAATTATGGAGGAAAAGAGATACAGTATCCTGCTGGCAGATGATGAGCCTATCGAACGGATGGCGCTGGTCAAACGGCTGAAAAAATATTTTGGGGAGAACTGTCAGATCTGTCAGGCTGAAAATGGAAAGGAAGCGCTGGATGTCTTCAGGCAGAAGCAGTGCCAGGTGGTGATCATGGATATTGCTATGCCGGAGATGAATGGTGTGGAGGCAGCAGAACGGATCCGTGCCCTGGATTCAGAATGCAGCATTATTTTCCTGAGCGCCTATGATGATTTTGCCTATACCAGAAAAGCCATCCAGATCCGCGCCCTGGATTATTTGTTAAAGCCCTGCGAGAATGAGGATCTGGTGGCTGTAATCGAGGAAGCGATTCACCAGGCCCAACGCAGGGCAGGGGAAGTGAAGCGTCAGAATGCAGTTCAGATGGCGCCTCCCGAAGCAGGAGGAGGGGCAAAACAGGCGGAAGCAGTCGAAAGAGAAGGGCTGGAAGTGCCCGCTGCTGGGGGCTTAACAGCAGGGGAAACGGTGCGGGATCAGCAGATGGAGTCGGTTCGCGCTGCGGCCCGTGAGCATGCTGCGGTGGAGCGGATGGCCCAGGCGGCGGAGAAAATCCGGGATTATCTACAGAAAAATTATATGAAGGAGATATCCATGCAGGAGGCAGCCAGGATGATGGAATATTCCGATGCCTATTTCTGCAAGCTGTTCAAGCAGTGCTTTGGCCAGAACTTTACCACCTATCTGACCATTCTGCGGGTCAATGAGGCGAAAAAGCTTCTCCAGGATCCCCTTGCCAATATCCGGGAAGTCAGCATGAGGGTGGGGTATTACGATTCTAATTATTTTGCAAAAGTGTTCAAACGGTACACAGGAATGATCCCATCCGATTATCGGGATAGTCAAAATGCACAAAGTAAATAGAGATTTTTAAACAAATCAGAGAGAACTGAACAGGAAAATTAGGAAAAGAATAAAAACTTCTCCCTAAATGACAAACTTTTACGGTACAAAATACACCTTGCGGGTTTTATAATTAAGATATTATTAAGGAACGGCGCCAACCTTAACGTCTACATCAATTATAAGAAACCTGCAGGGTTATTTTTATGCCTGCACACATGGATGGTGAAGCATTTTAAACCATTATGGACTGTGTGCACAGGCAGAACATGCCTTGCGGCTCCTATTGATTCAATTGCAGTAAAATGAAATACCCGGAAAAACGGGTAAACAGATGAAACACCCTCCGGGTATCCCTATATACCCGGAAAAAACGGGTAAACAGATGAAAGGAAATGAAAAAATGGTGAGAGGGTTAGGGAAAAAGCTGGCGGTGGCAGTGCTGACGGCAGCCACCGTGATCTCTGCGTCTGGATGTGGCTCATTGACCGACGGAAAGCGGATTATTCGTATTTCCCATGCACAGTCGGAAACGCACCCGGAGCATCTGGGATTGCTGGCGTTTAAAGAGTATGTAGAAGAAAAGCTTGGCGATAAGTATGAGGTGGAGATCTTCCCCAATGAGCTGTTAGGCTCCGCACAGAAAGCCATTGAGCTGACTCAGACAGGCGCGATCGATTTTGTAGTGGCAGGTACTGCGAACCTGGAGACTTTTGCGGATGTGTATGAAATCTTCAGTATGCCATACTTGTTTGATTCAGAAGAGATCTACAAAGAAGTGATGATGGAAACCGAGTACATGGAAAATATCTATGCGTCCACCGATGAGGCTGGTTTCCGCGTAGTCACCTGGTACAATGCAGGTACCAGAAACTTCTACGCCAAGACTCCCATCAATACACCGGACGACTTAAAGGGCAAGAAGATCCGTGTTCAGCAGAGCCCGGCCAGTGTAAATATGGTAAATACCTTCGGCGCGGCGGCAGCGCCTATGGGCTTTGGCGAGGTTTATACGGCAATCCAGCAGGGCGTAATCGACGGTGCTGAGAATAATGAGCTGGCGCTGACCAACAATAAGCACGGTGAGGTTGCCAAGTATTACAGCTACAACAAGCACCAGATGGTGCCGGATATGCTGGTGGCAAATCTGAAGTTTTTAAATGGCTTAAGCGCCGAGGAATTAGCTGTATTTAAGGAGGCCGCAGCCATTTCTACAGAAGTAGAGCTGGAAGAGTGGGATAAGAGTATCGAGGAAGCAAAGCAGATTGCGGAGAATGACATGGGCGTCCAGTTTTTAGAGGTAGATGTCAATGCCTTTAAGGAGAAGGTTCTTCCTCTGCATCAGCAGATGCTGGAGGAAAATCCTGCAATCGTAGATTTCTACAATCATATTCAGCTTGTAAATGAGAATGCAAAGGGGGGCAATTAATATGGAGACGATGAATAAGATTCGTGCCGCCATTATGAAGGTGCTGGGCGTTATTATCGTGGCGCTGTTTGTTTTGATGACGGTAATCGGAACCTATCAGATTGTGACCCGTTACTTCTTTAACCGTCCAAGTACCGTTTCTGAGGAGCTTTTAACCTACAGCTTTACCTGGATGGCGCTGCTGGCTTCCGCATATGTGTTCGGCAAACGTGATCATATGAGAATGGGATTCCTTGCAGATAATCTGACCGGAACGACAAGGAAATATCTGGAAATTATAATTGATCTGATGACCTTTGCTCTGGCAGCCGTTGTTATGGTGTACGGCGGTATTTCTATTACCAAGCTGACTATGATCCAGAAAACCGCCTCTCTGCAGGTTCCCATGGGTTATATTTACGTGATTGTGCCGATTACCGGCGTTTTGATCATGATATTCAGCCTGATGAATGCAGCTGTCATGTTCCAGAAATCATTTGATGAGAAGGGGGAGGCCAGATTATGAGTACAATAGCTGTATTTTGCGGATGCATTATTTTTGTTGTCCTGCTGGTTATGCTGCTGGCAGGCGTGCCTATCGCAGTTGCACTGGCAGTATCCTCCATCGCAGCGATTCTTCCGATCCTGGATACCGGAGCTGCCGTATTGACCGGCGCACAGCGTATTTTCTCCGGAATTTCCGTATTCAGCCTGCTGGCAATCCCGTTCTTTATTCTGGCAGGAAACTTGATGAATAAGGGCGGTATCGCCATCCGTCTGATTAATTTTGCAAAGCTGTTTACCGGAAGCATTCCTGGCGCGCTGGCTCACACCAACGTAGTGGCAAACATGCTGTTCGGCGCCATCTCCGGTTCTGGTACAGCAGCCGCTTCCGCTATGGGTTCCATTATCGGCCCCATTGAGGAAGAGGAAGGTTATGACCGTGATTTCTCTGCGGCTGTTAATATTGCTACAGCGCCTACAGGACTTCTGATCCCGCCAAGCAACGTTATGATCACATTCTCCCTGGTCAGCGGAGGAACCTCCGTGGCAGCTCTGTTTATGGCCGGTTATATACCAGGAATCCTCTGGGGTCTGGCCTGTATGATCGTCATCTTCTTTATTGCAAAGAAGCGGGGATACCGCAGTACTGCCAAGTATACCATGAGCGAGAGAGTCAAAGTGTTTTTCCAGGCAATTCCTTGTCTGTTAATGATCATCATCGTAATCGGCGGCATTATCAGCGGTATTTTCACTGCAACCGAAGGAAGCGTAGTAGCCGTAGTATACAGTCTGGTGCTTTCCGTGTTCTTTTATAAGTCCATCAAGCCTTCCGAGCTGCCGAAGATTTTTATGGACAGTGCAGAAATGACCGGTATTATCATCTTCCTGATCGGCGTATCCAGTATCATGAGCTGGGTAATGGCGTTCACCGGAATCCCTACCGCAGTTTCTCAGGCTATGCTGGGCATCAGCGACAACCGTTATGTGATCCTGCTGATCATCAATGTGCTGCTTCTGATCATCGGTACCTTCATGGACATGACGCCTGCATGTCTGATCTTCACCCCGATTTTCCTGCCGATCTGCCAGGCGCTGGGCATGAATACCATTCATTTCGGTATTATGATGATCTTCAACCTGTGTATCGGTACCATTACGCCTCCTGTAGGAACCACCTTGTTTGTAGGTGTTAAGGTAGGACAGACGAAGATAGAGAATGTTATCAAGACATTGCTGGTATTCTTTGCGGCCATCTTTGTGGTGCTGATGCTGGTATCCTATATACCGGCGCTGTCCCTGTGGCTGCCGGGCCTGATGGGCTACGTATAATGTTATTTTTTGCAGGAGCGCTGAGGCGTTTCTGAAATGTTGCTTAAGGTTTTTATCTTAATGCTGATTCCCTATAAAAGAGCCGGGGGCTGCTTTGCAGCTTCCGGCTTTTTTAGATGGAAGAAAACTTCATTGACGTTTTCCATGCAGCAAAAAGCTCTCCGGACAAGATAGGTTTCATTTATGGAAAACGCTGTTTCGTAAATGGAAACCTTCTGTGTGCGTGATAGGAAAAGCAAAAAAATTAAAAAAATTGTAATTTTATCAGCACATGAAATGCTTTTTTTAATGCCTGATATGATATAGTACTTGTAAAGATTTTTATTTGGCTGTCCCAAAGTGTCAAGCAAGGTATACTTTGGTTGATGGTCATTTTTTATTGTCGTATTTTCTAAAAAACCGCACTTATTCCTATATAAATAGATAATATATACTTTTCGAAAAAGAAATCTGAAAATTCACCTTATAATTAACCCATTCATCATCTGTCAACTAACGTATACCTTTGTTGACAAAATAATGCATTTTTACATCTTGCTGATATCACATGATCATGTCACACAAGAGGAGGAGCTTGATTTGATGCATCATCCATATAAGGGTTTTTATGCCAGAATGTTAGGTGGATTTGTTCTATATTTTCAATCTCAGGAACTTACCATTCCAATACGGCTTCAGACGAAGACCATGCAGCTTATGCTTCAGCTGATCAAGGCAGGAAGTGACGGGATCGAGCGGAAGGAGCTGGTGGATACCTTTCAGCGTAACTGCTATGACTGGAAACGGCAGATCAACAATTTCCGCCAGCAGGTATACCTTCTCCGCCGTGCCATCCAGAATGCAGGCTTTCCGCCAGGCAATTACATTGTTTTAAAGGGATCACGCTACTATTTTACCTTGGATTATCAGGTGGAAACCGATACCGGAAGGTTGGATCAGCTCCTTCCATTCATTCAAAACAGGTCCGAGGAGAATCGGGGGAGAATCCGGGAGCTGCTGATGGAATTCTGCCGGATCTATACAGGCGAGTTTCTTCCCATGCTGAACGGCGAAGAATGGGTAAATGTGGAAAGCGCATATTATCAAAACTTGTACTTTAAATGCTTAAAACAATTATGTGAAATTTTGAAGATGGAAGGCAGCTATGAGGAGATGCTGGAGCTGTGCACAGCAGCAAGTCAGATGCATCCCTACGATGAATGGCAGGAGATGCAGATCGACTGCCTGATGTCCATGAACCGGTATCAGGAGGCGATGAAAATCTATGAAGAAGCAGCACAAATGTTTTATGATGAACTGGGAATCTCTGTAAATGACCAGGTGATGAGTCGCTATCGAAGCGCCGGCGGACAGTTTTATTATGCAGCTAATGCTTTAGTAAATGTAATGGATCGGCTTCGAGAGAATGGGGAAGTTCAGGGACCGTATTGCTGCAGCTATCCTAGTTTTCTGGATATCTACCATGTGATATCCCGGCTTGAAGAACGGACTGGGATAAAAAGTCTGCTTATGATCTGCACCATAGACGTACCGGAGATGACACAGACTGAGAAAAGACGGGGAAAACCGGAAAATTCAGAGAAGACAAAAGAACAGCAAAACTGGGAACGGTCAGAGCCGGAAATGGAGCTGTTTCGTCAGGTTTTGGCAGGCGGAATTAGAAGCGGAGATGTATATACCCGCTACAGCGCCAATCAATTTCTGGTACTGCTGGTGGGAGCGGATCAGGAAGATAGTCCAACGATCATCAGCCGTCTTGAAAACAGATGGAAGGGAATTCAAAAAAGAAGGGCAGCAGTTAGCTTTGCTGTATATACGGTGGAAAGTTCCATTATGGAGGGAGACAGAAATGAGAGCGGCAATGAAAGAAACCTTTATAATACATATCAGTAGTCAGGAAAATTCTACATGGCAGGGACAGGTGATCTGGCTGAACCGATCGGACACCAGATGCTTCAGGAGCATGCTGGAGCTGATTAAGCTGATGGACACCGCGTTGGAGGCAAGTGAATATGGCTTTGATCAAAACAATCAAAGTGAATCATAGACAATAAAAAAGAAAGGGGGGGAAGTATGGAGGGCAGAAGATCTGCGCACAGATACAAATCCGAATCGAATATAAGGCTGTGGAGACAACGCATTTCCGGGATGCTGGTATTCATCATGATTGTATCGATGGTATTGAACGTATCTTTGCTGTATGGAACCGGAAAAAATGTGTTCGCAGCGGAGGATACAGATGAATCTGGTAATGGTTCCCGGTGGGCGACAGCCAGCAATGCAAGGTATCGTCAGGGAGAAAAAAAGGATGTTGATATCTATATTGTTGCGAATGATAACGAGATCATGCCGGGAAACGAAACAGAATTGACTCTTTATCTGAAAAACAATACGGAGGAAGATATTACCGACGGTGTTCTGAAATTTAAAAGCCGTTATATTCAAAAAGAAAACGCAGGATTCGTATCCTTAGAAGAAGCAGAGACAGGGCCGGGAGATGATGGACTCAGCAGTGGAATGGAAGAATCAGCGGAGGAATTAGAGGAAGAAAATCGCGATCAGGAAACTGCAGAAGAGGCGATAACCACGGAATCTGAGACAGATGCAGATGCCGCCCAAGAGCTGTCAGAGGATGAACAGGAGGCTGCAGAACAGAAGGAGTTCCAACGGGAATTCGGAAGTGAAGATGAGGAAGAGGACAGCAGTGTATTAGATGGAATCTGTCTGCTTTCTGGAGAGCTTTATCCCGTCCAATTCACTTTTTACACCGATGATGATGCCGAGATGGCGAAAGCCTCGGTAGAATTTATTTTTAAAGGAGAAGGTGAAAGCCGGAGCATTAACAGTTCAGAAAAATGGTATTACGGAATAGGAATGCCCTATGTCAGCCTGGAGTTAGCAGGCGGTACAGAGCTGGAGGCCGGAGTTCAGAATGAAATGAATATCTGGATGACTGAGCCAAGCTGGTATCTGGATGATTGGGATGAGAAAAAGCAGGAAGAGCGGGAAGAAAAATACCGGGAGCAGATTACAACTGTTGACGATGCCGCATCTCCTTCTCAGGCTAAGCGGAAAGCATCTTCTTCCAATGCAGAACGTGATGAAATTGATTTACGGGATGGACGGATTGCCAGTCCATCAAAAGCAGACAAAGAGGAAACTCAGGCCAACTATACGGATCAGGCCATGTATATTGAGGCTTCCCGGGTTTCTTATGAAGTGACCGTATATGGAGCCCGCTTCCGCAGATTCAGACCCAGCCGTCTAAAAGATGCAGAGGATATCGGGTGGATTAATTGTCTGTATGAAGCAGCTAGAGATACAAAACCTGGCAGGTACTATGGAAAAGTAACCGCTACAGGAAAATGGCATAAAAAATCCTTTATTTCAACCCAGGGCTTCTGGTTTGAGATAACAGGTGAAGGGCGGATTAAGTTATCTGGAAACCTTGACCAGGGGATGGTTACGGTTGAAGGTCCCATGTCTTCCTTCCCGGAAGCGGAAGCGTTGAAGCTTCAGGTTTCGGATCTTGATGAGGAACAAAAGCAGCAGGTGGCGGAAGCGTTGGGAAAACAGGCTGAGGAAGAAAACATATCCATCACATGCTACCGGGCGCTGCAGCTTATGTTGCTTGCAGACGAAGAAGAAACAGAGCTTCTGGATCTGGTCCGTGTAAAATTTGATGATGTAACGTTAACGGATTGTCTGCCGGAAGAAAACGGTGATAAAGAAGCTGAGACAAAGCCGGAAGCAGAGGAAGAGAGCCGGGAGGCAAAGGTAAGCCAGAACCATCAGGAGACTGAGCCGGAAAGAAAGGAAATCCGGGTTTATCATTTAGACGAGCCCCAGCTTCAGGTCAATGAAATCACATGCTCTCTGGAGGAAGAACATGCAGTAGTGGTGGAGACGGATCAATTTTCCGTTTATGTGCTGGCTGAGATTTCCGACCAACCTGCGGAGGAGGAGCCCAATTCTGCATATGAGCGTTTTAAGAAAGAAATCGAGGCTCTGGAGGCACAGATTGCTGTACCAGGGGAATTGGAGGATGAGGTACGCGCAGCCGTGGAAGAGGTGCTGCAGCGTTTGAATGAGGCGTTCAGCAATGAAGAGCTAAAGGAAGAGGAGTATGCGGAGCTGCATATGCGGCTGTATACGCTGCTTTATGGCAGTGTTGACAGCCTTGCGGAGCCTTCCTATGGCAGCAATTGGATCGAACTGCGGGACAGCGGCTGGTTTGAAGAATACAGCGAATATGCAGATGCTTCAGAGGATTTTGAAGCTTCAGAGGAGCCAGAAGATCCGGAAGATGATATGGCCATTGCTTCAAAGCCCATGAGTCAGGCAGTTATGCAGAAGGCAATGCTAAGTTCCGCGGACAGCAGAATGGAAAGAACTGCGGTCACGTCCGATCAGCAGGTTGCGGACCGGGGCGGAAGCAGGAGCGGAGAAGGAAATGTTACGGTCAGCAAGACCATTGCCGGAACGGAACTGGAGAATGTGTTTGATATTACATTAAAGGTGCAGACGCAGACGAAGATATCTGAAATTTATAAGGATCCGGATATGGCGGTTGTGATCGTGATGGATATTTCCAATACCATGACCAGTGATTTTGGCGGTGTGACCCGCTATTATGCGGCAATGGATGCAGCAGAGCGTTTCCTTGACACGTTTGCAAAGAACAATTCAGGTAACAGCAGAGTCGGCTACGTGGCTTTCAATACCGATGCCCAGGAAATTTTTGGTTTGCAGGCTTGTTCGGAGCAGACCGTAAACCAGCTGAAAAATACCATGCGGACAAAAACGGGAAACATCATCAATGGAAATGGGTATGGAGAGTCCCATAAGCGGTTCACCAATATAGAAGCAGGATTGAAGATGGCTTCGGATATGATAAGCAGGGCTTCCAACAAAAATAAATACATTATTTTCTTAAGTGACGGGTTTCCCACTACCTACATTCAAAACGGATACGTAGGATATGACACTTATGATTCAAGAGGAACCGTATTTAAAGATCGTGTTTTGAACAAACCATGCACTTATGGAACCAGCTACAGTGATGAAGCTGCAATCCGCGCACGAAAAATGGCTACAGCAATTAAAAATTCCGGTGTTGAGATTTTCTCCATCGGCGTGGATGTGGGAGGACAGTCACTTCAACGGTTCATTAAGCAAAGTGAAGATGCAAATGGTTATTCAGTAGTAGACCGTTCTGGCACCTCCTATGAGATTGGAAATGCCAGCAGCCTGGAATCCTATAAAAACTGGCTGGGAAATAAGATTGGTTCGGGACATTACTATGACAGCACCAATTATGACGGATTGAATTCTGCATATGAGCAGATCTTCGAGAAAATCAAGGAACAGATTGAAGCAGGTTCAAAAGCTGACTGGGTATCCAGAGATCCTATTCCAACCATAAATGGCTCGGCGGACACCGTAGAATTCATAGGCTTTTATGATAAGGCTCCCCAATTAGTTGGGGAAAATCTGACAGGTACCAATGTGCCGGGCGGAGAAAATACAGCGGTTTTCCAGAATGATGATTCCGCCATAAGCTGGGATTTAAAGAATTCAGGCTATCAGAGTACTACGTCAGGAAATGTTACCACGTATACGTATCAGTTGGTATACCGGGTGCGATTGAAAAATGAGAAAGAAAGCTTCCTTGAGGAGAACATTTATCCCACCAATGATACCACGACCCTGAATTATCGGTATGTTGAGAGCCAGAATGGAAATGTTGTGATTTCTGATCCTAAGACAATGGAGTTCCCAATTCCGTCTGTAAAAGGATATTTGTCAGAATTGAAATTCAAAAAGACCGATTCTTTTGGACGGAACGTAAGCGGGGCTGAATTTACCTTAAGCCATGATGCAAGCAAATGTACGATTTGCCGAGGGGATGGAAGTACAAGCGTTGCTATCCAGGATATGACACGGAGCTCTGGAGCAGATGGAAGCGTTCACTTTGAAAGGATTCCCTCCGGACATCAATATATACTTACAGAAACCAAGGTGCCGGATGGATATATGGCAAATAAGAATACGTACCATGCTGCAGTTGCTTATGATGTGCTTACGGTAACGGTGACGGCTCCAGACGGAACTGTAAGCGTCTGGGACAACGGGCAGGAGAATACGATTGTGAATTCAGCCTATATAGAGCTTCCTGAAACAGGAGGCCGGGGTATCCTTCCGTATACAATGGGAGGGCTGCTGATGATGGCAGGCTCCATGTCCTCTCTTCTGTATAATAAAAAGCGCAGAAAGGAGGAAACCGCATCTTCCTGATTAGGAACGATTCATATTGAAATAATTCAAAACCCAATGAAAGATGAAAGGAAAGGAAGAAGAGTATGAAACGAATTAAAAAACTTGCCAGTCTGCTGCTGGCGCTGATTATGGTGCTGAGTATGACGGGGACTGCGTTTGCAGACGAAACAACCGCAAAGGGTCAGGGTAATTTTACAATTACGCTGGAGAGTGATAAATCTGGACATGAATATACGGCATATCAGATCTTCAAAGGCGACCTGCTGGTAAAGACAGAAAACCAAACAGAATCAAAAGTGCTGTCCAATATTGAGTGGGGCGATGGAATTAATGCCGATAATTTAATTGAGAAGCTAAAGGCAGCAGATGGACTGGCGGATGATCCGGAAATCATCGCTCTTGCGGATGATGCATCTGCAGCAGACGTTGCAGCTGCACTGACTGGAAAAGAGAAGGACGGTGCGGTTATTCAAGCCTTTGCAGATGTTATTGCAGATGTTGTAACCGGGGCTGGAACGGTAAGCACAGAGATAAAAAACGGCGCAGTCACAACCGGATATGAAATTTCCCCATTAACAGCAGGCTATTACCTGGTTAAAGAAACAACGGCCAATCTTCCTGAAAATGATGCGTACAGCAGATATATTCTGCAGGTTGTGGCCGATGTAACTACAAAAGTGAAGGCAGAAACACCAACAGTTGAAAAGAAAATTGTAGAGGGATCCGATCGAGTTGATACTAACCATGCAGGCATCGGTCAGGTAGTATCTTATGAAATTAAAGGCAAAGTTCCGGATTATACCGGCTATGACAAATATTTCTACGTAATTAACGATAAATTGTCAGATGGATTAACCTTTAACAATGATGTTACAGTTATCGTAGATGGGAAGGAACTGACTGAGGGTACGGATTACTATTTATACACAGGAGCTGATGCGGATGGCAAGACCTTCCAGGTTGCATTTGCCAATATCAAAGCTTATGCTTCTGGGAAGGAGATTCTGGTAACGTATTCCGCTACGGTGAATGCAGATGCAGTTATTGGCGAAAAGGGTAATGACAACAAGGTTACCTTAATATATTCCAATAATCCAAATTCTGATGAAGTTGGAGAGGATGATGAACAACCGGGCAAGCCGGATGGTAATGTGCCCACCGGAATATCTCCGGAGGATATCACGATTACATATGTTGCTGAAATTGAGATTACGAAGACCAAGGAAGGCGGGGAGGTATTACCAGGAGCCGAATTCACCTTAACCGGAACATCTCAGCAGACTGTGTTAAAGGGCGGAACCTATTATGAAGTTTCTGCTGATGGCACATATTATCTGTTGAAGGATGGCACCTATACAGAGGATAAACCAGAAGAGGAAACAGAGGAATATTATGTAAATCCTGATGTAACCTATATAGAAAAGACTGCAACCAGCACAGAGAAGGTATCCGTTCCAGTTAAAATGGTTGCCACATCTGGAGCGGATGGCAAGCTGACCTTCGGCGGATTAGGCGCAGGTGTTTATACAATCGAAGAGACTGGAGTTCCGGCTGGATATAATAAAGCAGATAATATTACGGTTGAAATTGCGTGTGATCTGCCAGATAGTGTTACAGATGGCAATGAGACAGCAACTTGGAGCATAGGAGATCAGACAACAAAAGATAAAGATGGGAATTATGTTGTAACGTTAGATACCCCAGGGGCTGTTTATGCATTGGGCATTGTGAACATGACCGGCGCACAGCTTCCGTCCACCGGCGGCATGGGTACCACCATCTTCTACGCAGCAGGCATTATCCTGATGGCAGGGGCAGTATTTTTCATCGTGAGAAGAAAAAAAGCGTAATCCCATCCGTTCCGGGCTGCAGCAGTAAAGCGGTATTGTGAAACAATACGGGAAGAAAACATAAATCAGAACCACAGAAAGGATCGAAAGGCCGATGAAACGAAAACTTGCAAATTTATTGATTGTCTTGATTTTCCTCACAGGCCTTTCCATCCTGCTTTATCCATCTGTCAGCAACTATGTGAATGAAAAGAACGCCTCCAGGGTAATCGTAGATTATGACCAGGCCGTTGAGCAGATGGAGGAAGCGGATTATTCCAATGAGCTTGCAGCTGCGCAGGAGTACAATGCCTATCTGGCCGGGTTTTCCAATTTGGCAGAGGCTGCGGATACGGAGCAGAAAAAAGAAGACAGTCCCTATGAGGAGCTTTTGAATGCAGGCGGTTCCGGGATTATGGCAGCCATTCGGATTCCGGCGATCAAGGTCAATCTCCCGATTTATCACGGAACCAGCGAAAGTGTGCTTCAGGTTGCGGCAGGCCACTATATAGGTTCTTCCCTTCCGGTAGGCGGCCCTGGTACTCATGCGATCCTGACTGGACACAGGGGACTTCCATCAGCCAAACTGTTTACGGATCTGGACCGGCTGGAGGAGGGGGATATCTTCTATCTGAAAGTTTTAAATGAGATTCTGGAATACCAGATCGATCAGATCCAGGTTGTCCTTCCTCATGAATTGGATGGCTTGTCCATAACAGAGGGGGAGGATTATGTAACTTTAGTTACCTGTACGCCATATGGCATCAACAGCCATCGAATGCTGATTCGGGGAACACGGGTTCCTTATGACGGAAACTACCAGGAAAAGGTAGCGATGAAGCCGGCACCGGCGAATTCAGATATTCCCAGAGAGGATCAGGGAAACGGCTTTACTGCAACGCAATGGATTCTGTTTGGCGCAGCCGCATTTGCGGCGGCAATTCTGGCAGGGCTTTTGCTTCCGGGAGGAAAGTCCGGAAAAAAGAAAGAGGGCTCTGGAAGAAAGGCAAAGGACCTGGCGGGTAAGGAAAAC
>JAUNOF010000001.1:0-37126 GCA_030537215.1 Lachnospiraceae bacterium | reverse complement strand
GCTGCAAAATGGAAAAGAAAGAAGGAAGCCATGAAAAGAAAAAATAAAAGAATTCGGATGTCAGCTTTTCTGGCGACAATGATACTAATGATCCTCTCCTTCTGTGGGCTTGCGTTCGCCGGGGAGAGTACGGGAATCGATCTGAATCAGCCGATTACACTGACCATTGATCTGGAGGAGCAGGATCGATGTGCCGCCATTTCTCTTTATAAAGTGGGAGAATGGGATGGGAGGATCGGAGCTTATGCATTGACAGCAGAATTTTCCGGCTCAGGGGCAGAGATCCGGGATCTGACCACATCGGCAATGCTGCATGCTTCTAAGGTCCTGGAAACGTATGCAAAAGAGAATGGAAATCAGGCGTTTGCATCTCAGACAACCCATAACGGCATTGCTCAGTTTTCTGACCTGCCAAATGGTCTGTACCTGATCTGCCAGGAGAAAGGGACATCCGATAATGTAACGATCCAGCCATTTTTAACAACTCTTCCAGTTATGGACGAGGAAAAGCATGTCTGGAATTATGATGTGAAGGCATATCCGAAAAATGAACCAGATAACCCCACGCCCACAGAACCTGACGATCCTACGCCCACGGAGCCGGACAAACCGACCCCGACAGAGCCCAACAAGCCAACTCCAGATAAGCCGGATCGACCAGATAAGCCAGATGAGCCAGGCGGTTTCACTCCTACCGAACCAAGCCCTGGTCAGCCTGTACCGAGAGATGGAGGAAATCCGCCGTCTCTCACAGAACTGGCGGACTCGGTTATCCCCTTATCTGGTTTGGAACGGATGCTGGAGCAGATCGAAGATATGATGACTCCCTTAGCCGTCCTTCCAAGGACAGGAGATGGATCGGTTTCTTATGGATTGCTGAGCGTGATTGTGGCAGTCAGCGGAATCCTGATCTTCAGCTTGATTCGGAAACGGAAGAAACAAAAGGAACAGGCGGGAAATTAATTGACATAGCATTAGAAAACAGTATCATATGAAAAACACCAGAGAACCTGAATTTCATCAGCCATCTCTGGTGTTTTTCATAAAATCAAGAGAACGGAGACGATGGGATTCGAACCCATGTGCCGGGTATTAGCCGACAAACGCATTTCGAGTGCGCCGCGTTACGGCCTCTTCGCTACGTCTCCAGTACGAACTTTTATATTATACACGAAAATTTTCAATTTGTGTAGTAGAAATTGAAAGAAATTTAAAATTATATTAGATATTTTATTATTTTTCGCGCCCAGCCAATCGTTATGCTGATTGCTGGGCGCGAATCAATTTCAAGCTGCTTTATTCCTTCCCATTCCAGCAGTAGGTGCACAGCTTACAAGGCTCGATTCCAATGGATTCGATCAGATCGTCCAGCCGGTGAAATTTCAATGAGGTGAAATTTAAGTGTTCCCGGATCTTCTCCACCATTTCCTTATAATTCTGGCTGTCCGGATCGGCATAATCATCCAGAATTTCCCTGGTCACATGATCTCCTTCCCGCTCCTTGATGATCCGGCGGGTGATCAGATCCAGCTCTGAGTTGGAGCGGGAGAAATTCAGATACTTACAGCCGAAAAGCAGAGGAGGACAAGCGGGACGGATATGTACTTCTTTTGCACCGCTCTGGTACAGGAATTCTGTGGTTTCTCCAAGCTGAGTTCCGCGGACGATGGAGTCATCAATCAGCAGCAGGCTCTTGTTATGGATCAGCGCATCAACGGGGATCAGCTTCATTTTTGCAATCAGATTTCTCTGGCTCTGGTTCTGAGGCATGAAAGAACGGGGCCAGGTAGGCGTATACTTAATAAAGGGCCGCGCAAAGGGGATGCCGGATTCATTGGCGTATCCGATGGCGTGGGCAATTCCGGAATCCGGCACACCAGCTACGATGTCCGGGCGGATGGAGGGCTGGGAAGGGGCGGCCGGTTTTTCACAGTCCGAGGCTTTCTCGGAACAGCCGTGGCTGCAGCCGCGGCAGCCTAAATCTCTCTGGGCCAGAATCTGACCGCAGCGGTAGCGCATTTCCTCCACATTAACCCCTTCATAGCTGGAGGTAGGGTATCCGTAGTAGACCCACAGGAAGGAGCAGATCTTCATCTCTTTCCGCGGTTTGCTCAAGGATTGGATTCCCTCTGGTGTAACCAGCACAATCTCACCGGGGCCCAGCTCAGAATAGTCGTGATAGCCCAGATTGATGTAGGCATGGCTTTCAAATGAAACGCAGAACCCATTGTCCTTGCGTCCGATGACCACAGGAGTTCTGCCGTAGCGGTCTCTGGAGGCATAGATTCCCTCCGGCGTCAGGAGCAGGATGGTCATAGAGCCGTCGATGATCTCCTGAGCATGAAGCAGACCCTCTACCAGGCTTTGCTTCTGGGTAATGATGGAAGCGGTCAGCTCTGTGGCATTGATTCTTCCGCCGCTCATTTCCATGAAATGAATGTGATGATTTTCATAAGCCCTGCGGATCAGCTCTTCCTCGTTATTGATCTTTCCTACCGTTACGATGGCAAAGCTGCCCAGATGGGACTGGATCAGCAGCGGCTGCGGTTCATTGTCTGAGATGGAACCGATACCGGAACGTCCCTGTAATTCCTCTACATCCCGTTCGAATTTAGTGCGGAACGGGGAATTTTCAATATTATGAATGCTGCGCTGGAAGCCGTTCTTTCCATAGACAGCCATACCGCCTCTTCTGGTTCCTAAATGAGAATGGTAGTCTGTGCCAAAGAATAAATCCATTACACAATCTTCTTTTGATGTTACACCAAAAAATCCACCCATGATTTGTTTCCTCCGAAATACAATATCATCCTGCAGCTGTTTCACATCTTCCCAGCTGCATGGTTCTTTCTATGTTTATTTTCTTAAGCTGCATACGTTTTTAGTGTAACATATTTCATGCAGGTAATACAATCCTGCTCACCTATTAAAAATTCTTATAAATACCGGACGAAAAAATATTTAATATGGAGTAACTGTGAGAGCAGGGAACAGCTACAATATCTGTAAGAAAATCGTATGAAAAAGGAAATCGACTAAAATTGACAGAATGGTGGAATCGGAATAAACTAAATGTCAAAAGCAGTATTAGAATCAAAACCAGAGATCCTTTGACAGATTTCGGAAAGCAGGGCAGGCAGATGAGAGTGGAAGAATCAGGATTACATAGAATAACCCGGCAGGACAGAGACGGATGGGGCATGGACGGCCGGAGCAGTTTGGAAATCAGGGGGGATTTGGGAGAGTCTCGCAGCCGTCAGAAGGCAGCCTCCGGGATCAGAAGTACCGTGAATGTTCCTGTCTCACCAAGAAAGCGGAGACGAAAAAGAAGGGGAGGCGGCGGATGCTCCACTTTCCTGATCGGTCTTCTGGCAATGATTCTGGCATTCACGGCAGGATTGGGAACGGGATGGTATCGGTGGGGGAGAAGCCGCGGCTCCAGTGTGAATCTGGCATCGATCCAGCCGCCGGATTGGATCACCCAGAAGCTGATCCGGAAAAATGTTTATTCTCGTCCGGCGGTATCGCTCCGCCAGGTAAATGATATCGTCATTCATTATGTGGCGAATCCCGGCTCCACAGCAGATCAGAACCGGAATTATTTCGATGGGCTGGCGGATCAGAGCGGATCAAGCGCTACCAGCGCCAGCGCTCATTTCGTGATTGGACTGGATGGGGAGATCATCCAGTGTATCCCCATCAGCGAGATCGCTTATGCTTCCAATAACCGCAACAGTGATTCCATTGCTATCGAGTGCTGCCATCCAGATGAAACGGGGGAATTTACAGAAGCCACCTATGAATCACTGGTAAAGCTGACGGCGTGGCTTTGTGATGAGACCGGGATCAGCCGGAAACGCGTGATTCGCCACTATGATATCACAGGGAAAGCCTGCCCGAAATATTTTGTAGATCATGAAGATGCCTGGAAGGAATTTCTGAAGGCTGTAAAGGAGTATAAGGCTCAATAAACAAGGATTAAGCGTTATCCGAAAATTTCCTTGCACAGCCGACAGCCCGTAGGTGTGGCTGCCAGACCGCCCTCTGCTGTCTCCTTTAAGGAGGTGGGAAGCTGCTGGCCGATCCGTTTCATGGATTGGATCACCTCTTCCGCAGGAATGGTAGAATAGATCCCGGCGCAGGCCAGCTCGCAGGCTACGAAGGCGTTGGCCACGCCCATGGCGTTGCGCTTGACGCAAGGAACCTCTACCAGGCCGGCTACCGGGTCACAGACCAGCCCAAGGATATTTTTCAGTGCAATGGCGCAGCTGGTGCAGACCATGTGGGGGTCTCCGCCCAGCAGTTCCGTCAGCGCGCAGGCGGCCATGGCGGAAGCGGAGCCGACTTCAGCCTGACAGCCGCCCTCAGCGCCGGAGATGGAAGCGTTTTTCGCGATCACCATACCAACTGCCGATGCGGTAAACAGGGACATGACCACATCCTCCTCCGGGAGATTTTTATCCTCCATCACAGAGATCAGGGCGGCTGGAAGGACGCCGCAGGAGCCGGCAGTGGGAGCCGCCACGATCTGGCCCATACAGGAATTATACTCTGCCACTGCCAGCGCCATGCTCATGGCGGTGCCAAAGAGATAGCCGAAGTGATTCCGGCCCTGATCTACTGCGCGCTTCATCTTATAGGCAGCTCCGCCGCTGAGGCCGCTGGAGGATCGCAGGTCTGGATTCATTCCATTTTTTACTGATTCCCGCATGACCTGGAAGCTTTTTTTCATGGTTTCGTAGATCTGCTTCTTTGGAAGTTCCATAGACTGGGACTGCTCTTCTAAAACAATGTCGGAGATCCGCTTTCCGCTGGACTCTGCGATTTCAGCCAGCTCTTCTACAGTATTGTAAGATAATTTCATAAGAAGATTCCTCTTTTTTATTTAGTTTAATTTAAACAGGATCACATCCTCCACATGAGGCATGGCCTTGATTTCTTCAGCAGACGCTTCATCCATGGTCTGATCCATCTCGATGGTCATAATGGCAAGCCCGCCTTTTTCCTGACGATTTAAGCGGAAGTTGGCGATGTTGGCCCGGTGCTGGGAAACGAAGGCAGTGACCTGGGCGATGACGCCGGGCTGGTCGTGGTGCAGCACGATCAAAGTGGGATACTGGCCGGAAAAGTTCACATCCATGCCGTTGATCCGGGTGATCTGGATGTTGCCGCCGCCCACACTGGCGCCCTGCAGGGATGCGGATTTCCCGTTTTTTCCGGTCATGGTGATCAGAGCGGTGTTGGGGTGGGCATCGTCAATGGTGCCTGTGGTAATCTGAATCTGGATGCCGGCCTTTTGGGCCAGCGTCTGGCTGTCGCGGATCCGCCCGTCCCACGGGTCGAAGCCCAGAAGCCCTCCTATGATGGCCTTGTCGGTGCCGTGTCCCCGGTAGGTCTTGGCAAAGGAGCCGTGAAATAAAATGCCGGCGGCTGCCGGCTCTTCGCCTAAAAGAAGGCGGGCGGCCTTACCGATTCTGGCAGCTCCGGCTGTGTGGGAGCTGGAGGGCCCGATCATGATCGGCCCTACGATATCGAATACGTTCATCTTAAGTCCTCCTGTGTATCTTCAGTATACCAGATTTTAAATAAACTACAAGAACAGAATTTTTGGTACATGTGACATGGAATGAAAAAAATTTTTAGATGAATTTTACAAACTTTACGCAAATTTTAAATTATATTGAAAGGGCATCTGCTTTTGTGTTATGATAATCAGGTACGGGCTTTTTGCGGCATAGGAAAGTTCTTATTTTCCTATGCCGCAAAAAAAGCGGATAACAATTCATACGATACAATTTAAAAAAACAAGAGAGGTGCCATATGGCAATCGGAGACATTTCAAATCTATTTCAGTTCTTAGGCGGACTGGGAATGTTCCTGTACGGAATGAACATTATGGGCGACGGTATGCAGAAAACAGCCGGAAGCAAGATGAATCAGTTCCTGGGAATGGTGACAAACCGAAGAATCTTAGGCGTGCTTCTGGGTGCGCTGATCACTGCAATTCTCCACAGCAGCGCGGCAACTACGGTTATGGTAGTTGGATTTGTAAATGCAGGGATTCTGAATCTGACACAGGCGGTAGGCGTTATTATGGGCGCCAATATCGGAACCACCATCACGGCGTGGATGGTATCCCTCAATTCTCTGGGGGATGCATTTGCCATGCTCCAGCCTTCCTTTTTCGCCCCTCTGTGCGCAGGAATCGGCGCGTTTTTGATGGCGTTTTCTAAAAAACAGAAGGCAAATATGATCGGGGAGATCTTGATCGGCATCGGCCTTTTATTTATCGGCTTGTCCTTTATGTCCGGTTCCATTGAGCCGTACACGGATGCGCCGATTTTTGCGGATATTTTCCGGATCCTGGGAGGAAATCCGATTCTTGGTATTATTGCAGGTGCTGTGATCACCGCGCTGATTCAGAGTTCTACCGCATCGGTAGGTATTCTGCAGACCCTGGCCATGAATGGGGTTGTGACCATGAGCGCGGCGATCTACATTACCTTGGGACAGAATATTGGAACCTGTGTGACGGCTGTTCTTTCCAGTGCAGGCGCCAACCGGACTGCCAAGCGGGCTGCATCCATTCATCTGATGTTTAATACCATCGGCGCTGTTATTTTTGCGGTAGGCATGTATGTGCTGTCCTTTATTGTACCGGAATTTGCATTTGGTCACATTAATGCGGTGCAGATTTCCATGTTCCACACGATTTTTAATGTAACCAATACCATCCTGCTTTATCCCTTTGCCGATCTGCTGGTAAAGCTTTCCGCTCTGTTTGTAAAGGAGAAGGCAGAGGATCAGAAACCGGTTCAGGAGGAAAGCGAGGAGGCAGCAGCAATCCGTCATCTGGATCAGCGTATCTTCGAGTCGCCGGCTCTGGCCATCGAGGTGGCTGCCACGGAGGTCATCCATATGGGACAGATTACCCTGGAAAATGTCCAGCGTGCCCTGGATTCCCTGACAAAGCCGGAAGAGGTTTCCACCCAGCAGGTATATGAGGTGGAAAAAACCATCAATAATATGGAGAAGGTGCTGACCGAGTACCTGATCAAGGTAAATAATCTTTCTTTAAATGAACACCAGAAGCTGGTGGTAAATAATCTGTTTTACAGCATCAGCGATATCGAACGGGTGGGGGATCACGCGGAGAATCTGGCAGAGTCTGCTGATTACTTAAAGGAGCATATCGGCTTTTCTGATGTGGGAATCGAAGATCTTAAGACCATCGGAGCTGCGGTGATCAAGTCCTTCTATCATTCGATTGAAGCCAGGCGGACCGGAAATATGGACGATGTGCGGAAGGTGAGCCAGTATGAGGATCAGGTAGATAATCTGGAGGAGGAGATGAGAGAGGAGCATATCAACCGTCTCTCCACTGGAGAATGCAGCGCTTCCGCCGGCGTTATCTTCCTGGATATTATTAATAATCTGGAGCGTATTTCCGACCACGCGTATAATTTGGCCGGATATGTAAAAGATGAACTGTAAAGGCAGTCAACGGGCAGACGGATGGCAGCCTTTATGGAATATGGCAGAAATACCGGAATTGTGAGGAATCAAAAAGGCGGTAAATCCAATATTATGTATACAATATGTATAAAATTTGATAAACTTACAAAAAGGACTTGCCATTTTCTTGAATATTAGGTAGAATAAAACCAAGGTTGATTTTTATTTAACAAGTTTTTCAAGTAAGAAAATAGGAGGAATTCAATCATGGCAGTAAAAGTAGCAATTAATGGTTTTGGACGTATTGGACGTCTGGCATTCCGTCAGATGTTCGGAGCAGAGGGTTATGATGTTGTAGCAATCAACGATTTAACCGATCCAAAGATGTTAGCTAACCTGTTAAAGTATGATACCGCTCAGGGCGGATACTGCGGCCACATCGGCGAGGGCAAGCACACAGTAGAGGCTGGCGAGGGCTCCATCATCGTAGACGGCAAGGAAATCACCATTTACAAGGAGCCAAAGGCTGCTGATCTTCCATGGGGTGAGTTAGGCGTAGATGTAGTATTAGAGTGTACTGGCTTCTACTGCTCTAAGGATAAGGCTCAGGCTCATATCGATGCAGGCGCTAAGAAGGTTGTTATCTCCGCACCGGCAGGCAACGACTTAAAGACCATCGTGTTCTCCGTAAACGAGAATACCTTAACTGCTGAGGATACCATCATTTCCGCAGCTTCCTGTACCACCAACTGCTTAGCTCCTATGGCTAAGGCATTAAATGACTATGCTCCGATCCAGTCCGGTATCATGAGCACCATCCATGCTTACACCGGCGATCAGATGATCTTAGACGGCCCGCACAGAAAGGGTGACTTAAGAAGAGCAAGAGCAGGCGCTGCTAACATCGTTCCAAACAGCACCGGCGCAGCTAAGGCTATCGGTCTGGTTATCCCAGAGTTAAACGGCAAGCTGATCGGCTCTGCACAGCGTGTTCCGGTACCAACCGGCTCCACCACCATCTTAACCGCAGTTGTTAAGGGCGCAGACGTGACCAAGGAAGGCATTAACGCAGCTATGAAGGCAGCAGCTTCCGAGTCCTTCGGCTACAATGAGGATCAGATCGTATCTTCTGACGTTATCGGCATGAAGTACGGCTCCTTATTCGATGCAACTCAGACCATGGTTGCTAAGATTGCTGATGACTTATATGAGGTTCAGGTAGTTTCCTGGTATGACAACGAGAACTCCTACACCAGCCAGATGGTTCGCACCATTAAGTACTTCGCTGAGTTAGCATAATCAGCTTAAGGACAGGCTTTGGCGGGAGAGCAATCCCATAAAAGACTCAAGCAAGGGTCCGGTCTCAAAAGGACCGGACCTTTTTAAACATAAACTGCAGAACTGATTGATTGGAATGAAAGGAGATTTCCCCATGTTAAATAAGAAATCCGTAGATGATTTAAATGTAAAAGGCAAGAGAGTGCTGGTTCGCTGTGACTTTAACGTACCGTTAAAGAACGGCGAGATCACAGACGAAACCCGTATCGTAGCAGCGCTTCCTACCATCCAGAAGCTGATCAAGGACGGCGCAAAGGTTATCCTCTGCTCCCACTTAGGCAAGGTAAAGAACGGCCCGAACGAGGGTGAGTCCTTAGCGCCAGTTGCAAAGAGACTGTCCGAGAAGCTGGGCAAGGATGTTGTTTTCGTATCCGATTACAATGTAACCGGCGAGGCTGCTACCAAGGCAGTTGAGGCTATGGCAGAGGGCGATGTTGTATTATTACAGAACACCCGTTTCCGCGGCAAGGAAGAGACCAAGAACGGCGAGGAGTTCAGCAAGGAATTAGCTGACCTGGCTGATGATTATGTATGCGACGCATTCGGTTCCTCCCACAGAGCACATGCTTCTGTAGAAGGCGTTACCAAGTTTATCACCGCTAAGGGCGGCTCCAACGCAGTTGGCTATCTGATGCAGAAGGAGATCGACTTCTTAGGCAATGCAGTAGAGAATCCGGTAAGACCATTCGTAGCCATCTTAGGCGGCGCAAAGGTAGCGGATAAGTTAAACGTAATCTCCAACCTGCTGGAGAAGTGCGACACTCTGATTATCGGCGGCGGCATGGCATTCACCTTCTTAAAGGCACAGGGCTTGAGCGTAGGCAATTCCTTAGTAGATGATACCAAGCTTGATTACTGCAAGGAGATGATGGAGAAGGCTGAGAAGTTAGGAAAGAAGCTGCTTCTTCCAGTTGATACCACCATCGCTGCAGCATTCCCCAATCCAATCGATGGACCGATCGAGGTACAGGTAGTTGCTTCTAACGAGATTCCAGATGACATGGAAGGCTTAGACATCGGACCGAAGACCGCTGAGCTGTATGCAGAGGCTGTTAAGTCCGCTAAGACTGTAGTATGGAACGGACCGATGGGCGTATTTGAGAACCCGACTCTGGCAGCAGGTACCATCGCAGTTGCTAAGGCTCTGTCTGAAACTGAGGCAACCACCATCATCGGCGGCGGCGATTCTGCAGCAGCAGTTAACCAGTTAGGCTTTGCCGATAAGATGAGCCATATCTCCACCGGCGGCGGCGCTTCCTTAGAGTTCTTAGAGGGCAAGGTGCTTCCAGGCGTAGCAGCAGCAGACGACAAATAGTTATAAGGACAGGCAGATGCCTGATGATCGCAGCAACGTAACTGTGAGGGCACTGAACTGTTGCGTTGCAACAAATAAAACATAGGGAGAGCTTATCATGGCAAGAAAGAAAATTATCGCAGGCAACTGGAAGATGAACATGACTCCTTCCGAGGCTGTGGCATTAGTAGAGACCTTGAAGCCGTTAGTAGTAAATGATGAAGTAGATGTGGTATTCTGTGTACCGGCAATCGACATCATTCCGGCAATGGAGGCTGCTAAGGGAACCAATATCAATATCGGCGCTGAGAACATGTATTTCGAGGAGAAGGGCGCTTACACCGGCGAGATCTCCCCGAATATGCTGGTAGATGCCGGCGTGAAGTACGTGATTATCGGCCACTCCGAGAGAAGAGAGTACTTTGCTGAGACGGATGAGACCGTAAATAAGAAGGTCCTGAAGGCGTTCGAGCATGGAATCACTCCAATTATCTGCTGCGGCGAGAGCTTAACCCAGAGAGAGCAGGGCATCACCATCGACTGGATCCGCCAGCAGATCAAGATCGCTTTCTTAAATGTGACTGCAGACCAGGCTAAGACTGCTGTGATCGCGTATGAGCCTATCTGGGCTATCGGAACCGGCAAGGTGGCTACCACCCAGCAGGCAGAAGAAGTATGCGCAGCAATCCGTGCATGCATCGGTGAGATCTATGATGAGGCAACGGCTGAGGCGATCCGCATTCAGTACGGCGGTTCTGTATCCGCTTCTTCCGCTCCTGAGCTGTTTGCACAGCCGGATATCGACGGCGGATTAGTTGGCGGCGCTTCCTTAAAGCCAGACTTTGGAAAAATCGTTAACTATAAGTAAGAAACATAATGATGAAAACCGCACCCGAAGGGATGCGGTTTTCTTGTGAAGAATTGGATTGGGAAAAAATATAAAAACAAACCCTTGCCATACATTGTTAATTAATGTACAATATCTTCCAAAGGGACATTTACACAAGTTAAGCTGTGAAAGGAGATAGAAAGGAAATGAGCAAAAAACCAGTAGTTTTAATGATTCTTGACGGTTATGGTTTAAATGATAACTGTGAGCATAATGCAGTGTGTGAGGGCAAGACTCCCATCATGGATCAGCTGATGAGCCAGTGCCCGTTTGTTAAGGGCTATGCCAGCGGTATGGCAGTTGGTCTGCCGGATGGGCAGATGGGCAACTCTGAGGTAGGCCATCTGAACATGGGTGCAGGACGAATCGTATATCAGGAACTGACCAGAATTACCAAGTCCATTCAGGACGGCGATTTCTTCCAGATTCCAGAGTTTTTACAGGCAGTTGAGAACTGCAAGAAGCATGATTCCGCTCTTCATTTATACGGTCTGGTATCAGACGGCGGTGTACACAGCCATCTGACCCATATTTTCGGACTGTTAGAGCTGGCTAAGAGAAATGGCCTGGAAAAGGTATTTGTTCATTGCTTCTTAGATGGCCGTGACACCCCGCCTGCATCTGGCAAGGAGTTTGTAGAGACACTGGAAGCAAAGATGAAGGAGATCGGCGTAGGCAAGGTTGCTTCCGTTATGGGACGTTACTATGCTATGGACCGTGATAAGAACTGGGATCGTGTGAAGCTGGCTTATGATGCGCTCACGAAGGGCGAGGGTAAGACTGCAGTCAGCGGCCCGGCAGGAATTCAGGCATCCTACGATGAGGAGAAATATGACGAGTTTGTAATGCCCACCGTTGTTGTTGAAGACGGCAAGCCAATCGGCCTGATCAAGGAGCATGACTCTATTATTTTCTATAATTTCCGTCCGGACCGTGCCCGTGAGATCACCCGCGCATTCTGCGATGATGAGTTTACCGGTTTTGAGCGGGGCAAGAGAATGGATCTGGTATATGTATGCTTTACCGATTACGATGAAACCATCGGAAATAAGCTGGTAGCTTTCCACAAGGAGACCATCACCAATACCTTCGGTGAGTTCCTGGCGGCTAACGGCAAGAAGCAGGCGAGGATCGCGGAGACGGAGAAATACGCCCACGTTACCTTCTTCTTCAACGGCGGTGTTGAGGAACCCAACGAGGGCGAGGACCGTATTCTGGTTCCATCTCCCAAGGAGGTTGCTACCTACGACTTAAAGCCGGAGATGAGCGCGCCGATGGTATGCCAGAAGCTGGTTGAGGCCATTAAGTCCGGTAAGTACGATGTGATCATCATCAACTTTGCAAACCCGGATATGGTAGGTCATACCGGCGTAGAAGCAGCTGCCATCAAGGCCATCGAGACGGTAGACGAGTGTGTGGGCAAGACAGTAGATGCCATCAAGGAAGTAGACGGCGTTCTGTTTATCTGTGCGGACCACGGCAATGCAGAGCAGCTGGTAGACTATACCACCGGTGAGCCCTGGACCGCTCATACCACCAACCCGGTTCCATTTATTCTGGTAAATGCAGATCCTGCTTACAAGTTAAGAGAAGGCGGCTGCCTGGCAGATATTGCACCGACTTTGATTGAACTGATGGGCATGGAGCAGCCTAAGGAAATGACCGGAAAGAGCTTGCTGGTAAAGTAAAGCGTTATGGATTGGAATCCGAATAACGGATGACCGGCGGTTAAACGAAATATTTTTTGAAATGGTAAAATAAGAAAACGACTCTGAGTGCTGAGATACGCACTTGGAGTCGTTTTTTCTATCATAAGAAACTCCTTCAGAGCCTCTTATGATAGAAAAATATGCTGTAACTATTCAGTAGGTCTGCGCAGGGTCTGCCCCAGCGAAGCGAGGGTACTGAACAGTTACAATATGCTAAAAAATTCCGGTATCCTCCGGCTGAGGATGTTCCGATTCGTAGTTTTTGCATATCTGAATAAAATCCTGAATCAGATGGGATAAAAACTTATCCTGATGATGGACAATGTAGAACTGCTGGCGGAAGGTCAGCTCCGGCACCTGAATGCGGCAGATCAGTCCCTGCCTTAAGGGAGCCGATATCAGGTGACGGGGAAGGACGGTAATGCCGGCTCCGTGAACCACTGCGTTTAAAAGGGCGGTGGTGCTGAAGCTTTCCCAGATGGGATGAATGTGCAGACCGGCGTTTTGGGTAACCTGTTCAAAAATATCCCGTGTACCGCTTCCGGATTCACGGAGCAGAAATTTCTGCTTCTGAAATTCATCCAGAGGCATGACCGGATGGTCCTGAAAAGGAGACTTGGCAGGCCCGATGATCTCCAGGTAATCCTCCATATAGGGTTCCGCTGTCAGATGATTTTCGTGAACCGGGATTTCCACCAGTGCCAGATCCAGCTCATTGGTAATCAGCTTTTGCTCCAGCTGCCTGGAAGGAGCGATGAGGACCTGAGTGGTTACGTTGGGATGCGCGTTGGAGAAGGCTTCTATATAGCCAGGCATAAACTGGGAGCCTATGGTCATACTGGCTCCTGCACGCAGCACGCCGAAGGAATCCCAGTTTCTTAACCCTCGTTCCATATCGTCAAACAGGGCGGAAATCCGCAGGGCGTAGCTTTGAAATTCTTTTCCTGCTTCGGTCAGGTAAAGTCTTCTGGAGATGCGGTCAAACAGTGTAATGCCGTAGTATCGCTCCAGCTCCTGGATGCCGACGCTGACGGCCGGCTGGGTCATATAAAGCTTTTGGGCAGCACGAGAAATATTGTTTTTGCATTCACAGACGGTTAAAAAAATATGAATATGCTTTCGTGTCATGGCAGCTCCTTTTGCAGCAGAAACGGTGTGGGGCGTGATGTAATATTATATAAAAAAACATATAATCATAATAAAACTATATAATTTTTGATATGATTCGTCAAGTGCTATAATAAGCGATAGAAATGAATCCAAGGGTTTCGGGATGCCTTCCGGAGGCTGGATCAGGATGAAGCGGAAAAAATAAAAGAACAGGGGAATTCAGATGAAAAGCGGAAAATTAAGACAATTATTTCTATCAACATTATTTTTAAGTACTTTCACCTTCGGAGGCGGCTATGTGATTGTAACCCTTCTGAAAAAGAAATTTGTGGATGAGCTTCACTGGATTGACCAGGAGGAAATGCTGGATCTGGTTGCCATCGCCCAATCCTCGCCGGGAGCCATTGCCGTCAACGGAGCGATCGTGATCGGTTATAAGCTGGCCGGGTTTGCAGGTATTATCTGCTCTGTGCTGGGAGCGGTGATTCCGCCCTTTATAATTCTGACGCTGATTTCCCTGTTTTATCAGGCGTTTCGGGACAGCTTTGCAGTTCAGGCTTTGCTGTCCGGCATGAAGTCAGGGGTGGGAGCTGTGATTATTTCTGTGGTATACGATATGGGAAGCAGCGTGGTGAAAACGAAGGATCCGGTAAGGATCGGGATTATGCTTCTGGCCTTCGTGGCAAATTACTTTCTGCGTATCAATGTGATTTATATCATCTTGTCAGTGATCGGGTTTGGAATCCTTCGGACATTATTTTTTCAGCGGAACAGGAGGGAAGCAACGTGATTTATCTGAATTTATTTTTGGCATTTCTTCAGATTGGAGCATTCAGCTTTGGCGGCGGCTACGGGGCCATGCCCTTGATTCAGGCCCAGGTGATCGAGGGGTACGGGTGGCTTACCTTGTCGGATTTTACAGATCTGGTCACTATTGCTGAGATGACGCCGGGGCCGATTGCAGTGAATGCCGCAACTTTTGTAGGAAACCAGGTGGCAGGAGTGCCGGGAGCATTGGCAGCCACCCTGGGCTGTATTCTGCCGTCCTGCGTCTTTGTCACGACTCTGGCGTGGATTTATACAAAGTACCGGAGCTTAAGCATTCTTCAGAATGTGCTTAAGCTGCTGCGTCCGGCTGTGGTTGCCATGATTTTTACCGCCGGACTGGCCATTCTGGTTCCGGCTTTTTTTGCGGATGGCAGCATACATTTTTCTAAGGGGAATTTTCAGATCCGTCCGGTTCTTTATTTTGCCGCGGCAATGGCAGCGCTTCGCGTGTGGAAGGCGGAGCCGATCAAGGTTATGGTATCCTGCGGAATTGCAGAGCTGATTGTGCAGGCGGTGGTTCGGCTTCTCACTCTGTAAAGGAAGTTTAAGCTTTTAGTAAGGATTATCCAGGTTCTGAATGGTACAATAGAGACAGAAAAATACATTGCAGGAAATGAATCCCATGCTGGTGAGAAGGATTTGGAGCAGAATTGCAGTTTATGGCATAGAGGTATCAGAACAAGAAAAGGAGAAGAGGAGGATCATAATGAGGAAAAATAGGAGGCGAGCATATTTCAGAAGAATAACAGCAGCGATGACGGCTTGGATCCTATGCGTTCAGCTAACCGGATGCCAGCAGACCGGAATGGATGACGCCAATCAGATGAGCGAGAAAAAGGAGCCGATTCAGACGAGCGAGCATAACACGAACACTGTACAGCTACAGCATGCCGGACAGAATATGGAAGCGGCAATGCCGAAGCCAGTTGACTTTTCTGTTGATGATTATGAGAACTGGAACAAGCTGCGGGATGAAAATGAAATTTCAGAAGAATTTCGGGAGGCGCTGAAGCAGTTTGCTTTTCGGAGCGGAAGCCAGATCTTAAAGCAGGAACGAGGAAATGCCAATTACAGCCCTTTGAGCCTTTATTACGCACTGACTCTGGCAGGCTGCGGGGCAAATGGGGAGACGGCGGCAGAGATTCAGAACTGCCTGGGAATCCAGAGCCAGGAGGAATTAGCCAGTCAGTGCGGGAAGATGTACCAGCGGTTTTACTACGACCAGCAGCGAATGAAAAAGGAATATGAGGAGTACGGCGAGGGAGAATACAAAAGTACCATTCAGTTAGCCAATTCCTTGTGGATCGCGCCCCAGCTTGATGTGAAGAAGGAATATCAGCAGCTGGCAGCACAGCAGTTTTTTGCTTCTTCTTATCTTGCGGATTTCACAAAGGAAGAGACCGGGAAACAGATGGGTGAATGGATCGCAAAGCAGACGAAGGGTGTATTATCTCCTGTGATCCAGACAGATCCGCAGACCATGATGAGTATTTTAAACACCCTGTATTTTTACGGAAGCTGGCAGCAGCCATTTCAGGAGTCTCTGACGCAGGAGGATGAATTTACGCTTGAAGATGGCAGCAAGGTAAGCTGCCCCTATTTAAATCGAACCGATGGGCAGGGAAGCTTTCAGAGGGGAGAGGGATATACGCTGTCCTGTCTGAATACCAACAACTGGTGCAAAATGGTATTTCTTCTTCCGGATGAAGGCAAAAAGGTAAGCGAGTTTTTCAACACGCCGGAAGACCTGGAGCGTGCCTTGGATATGGATAGCCAAAACTGGATTTCTGGAAAGGTTACCTGGAAGATTCCAAAGTTTTCTTTCGGAAGCAGCATAAAGAAGCTGCCGGATTCTTTAAAAGTCATGGGGATGGAGCGGATGTTTACCGATAACGCGGAATTTAACGGTATCTCCGATCAGCCTCTTTGGGTATCCCAGGTGATTCAGGAAACGCATATCGCCATTGATGAGCAGGGGGTGGAAGGCGCCGCCTATACCATGATGGCCATGGCTGGATCTGCGATGCAGATGCCGGAACTGGAGGCGGAGATGATATTAGACCGCCCCTTCCTCTTCGGAATCCAGGATTCCTCCAGCGGCGCCTGGCTGTTTTTAGGGGTATGCAGGAATCCTGCGGAAAAATCATAGTTCAGCCAGGTTACGGTTCACGTCGGTATCTTGCCAGGTGCTTTTTGTGAGCGAAGCGCAGGGAAAGTCACAGAAAACCCGAGAGCATGCGGATCGCCCTTGCCAATTTGCGCTTGATTTCCAATCGAATCCTCTGTATAATCGGAAAGAAAAGAATGAGGAGAGCTGGCATGGAAAAGAAATATCTGTTATTTGACCTTGACGGAACCTTGACGGACCCTATGGTGGGCATCACAAAATCCGTTCAATATGCCCTTCGCCGTTATGGCATCGAGGAACCGGAGCTAACGAAGCTGACGCCTTTTATCGGTCCGCCTCTGCGGGACAGCTTTATGAAGTATTACCAATTTTCGAAAGAGCAGGCAGATGAGGCGGTCTGGGTTTACCGGGAGTATTTTGCAGAGAAGGGGATCTTTGAAAATGAGGAGCTGCCGGGGATCCGTTCTATGCTGGAGCGTCTGCAGAAGGCAGGAAAGGTGCTTCTGGTGGCGACTTCAAAGCCGGAGAAGTTTGCAAGACAAATCCTGGAATATTTTCAGTTAGATTCCTACTTTACCTTTATCGGCGGCGCCGATATGGGGGAAACACGGGTGAAAAAGGAGGATGTAATCCGATATGTGATGGAGCACCAATGGGCTTCTTCTCACATCTGTCTGGAGGCCGATCAACAGAAAACGGATGCGCAGAAGTCAGATCAACAGAAGGCGGATGCACAAAAGCCGGATCAACAAAAGGCAGATTCTCAGGCGGTCATGGCATGGAAGGCAGAAGCTGTTATGGTGGGAGACCGGGAGCATGATATTATCGGTGCAAAGATAAATGGACTTCAGAGCGTTGGTGTCCTGATGGGCTATGGAAGCCGGGAAGAACTGGAACTGGCCGGCGCAGACCGGATCGCATCCGATGCAGAGGAATTGACCCAGATCCTGCTGGAAAATTGGAAGTAAGAAGCTAGGTCTATTAATAGACCTAGTACTAAAATTGGGAAAATATGGATAAAATTATCTAAAAAGCTGCAAAAATTTCCAAATTCACACAAAAATGAGAAAAAAGTTCATTTGCTATAACCACAGGATATTATAACTATTCGATTTATTCATTTGACAAATAGCTTTTCCGTTGCTATCATATATAATAATTCGTAATAATAACATAAAGGCGCGTGATAGTATGAGTAATAACAGAATTGTTTTATCGTTATTAGTAGATAACACAGCCGGTGTGCTGGCCCGTGTAGCGGGGCTGTTCAGCCGCCGGGGATACAATATTGAAAGTCTTACGGTTGGTGTTACCGCAGATCCGCGGTATTCCCGTATGACAGTAGTTTCCTTAGGGGATCAGGAGGTCCTGGTCCAGATTGAGAATCAGCTGAGAAAGCTGGAGGATGTCCGCGATATTAAGGAGCTTCCGGCAGGCAGATCCGTGTACCGGGAACTGATCATGGTAAAGGTGCGTGCAGACGCGAACCAGCGTCAGGCGGTCAGCGCCATTGCAGACATTTTCCGTGCTACGATTGTGGATGTGGGCAAGGATTCTCTTACCGTCATGCTGACTGGCGATCAGTCGAAGCTGGATGCACTGATCAACCTGCTTGAGGATTATGAGATCCTGGAGCTGGCCCGGACTGGCCTTACCGGTTTGGAGCGGGGCGCGGAGGATATCCGCTATCTGCCATAGCAGGCAGATACATATGTTGTTAGCTAGAGGTTTTGCCAGAGGCGGACTGAGAGTCGTCGGCGAGTTGCCTTTAACATATTTATTTTTATACTATTTTTTAAACAAGCTTTCTATACAGGAAAGCGGTTAAAGATGGAGGAAAAAGAAAATGGCTAAGATTTATTATCAGGAAGACTGCAACCTGTCTCTTCTGGAGGGTAAGACCATTGCGGTAATCGGCTATGGCAGCCAGGGACATGCACATGCACTGAATGCAAAAGAGTCCGGATGCAATGTAATCATCGGTCTGTATGAAGGCTCCAAGTCCTGGGCTAAGGCTGAGGCACAGGGCTTTCAGGTATACACAGCAGCAGAGGCTGCTAAGAAGGCGGATATCATCATGATCCTGATCAACGATGAGCTGCAGGCTGATATGTATAAGAAGGATATCGAGCCAAACCTGGAAGCAGGCAATATGCTGATGTTTGCACACGGTTTCAACATTCATTTCGGCTGCATCAAGCCGCCGGCTGATGTAGATGTTACCATGGTTGCTCCTAAGGGACCTGGCCATACCGTTCGTTCCGAGTATCAGGACGGCAAGGGTGTGCCTTGTCTGGTTGCTGTTGAGCAGGATGCTACTGGTAAGGCCCTTGATATGGCTCTGGCTTATGCGCTGGCAATCGGCGGAGCAAGAGCCGGCGTTCTGGAGACTACCTTCCGTACGGAGACTGAGACCGACTTATTTGGCGAGCAGGCAGTTCTCTGCGGCGGTGTGTGCGCATTAATGCAGGCTGGCTTTGAGACCCTTGTGGAGGCTGGCTATGATCCGAGAAATGCATACTTTGAGTGTATCCATGAGATGAAACTGATTGTAGATCTGATCTATCAGTCTGGTTTTGCCGGCATGAGATATTCCATTTCCAATACCGCTGAATACGGCGATTACGTTACCGGACCAAAGATCATTACCGAGGATACCAAGAAGGCGATGAAGAAGATCCTTTCCGATATTCAGGACGGTACCTTTGCGAAGGAATTCCTGCTTGATATGAGTCCTGCCGGCCGTCAGGTACATTTCAAGGCAATGAGAAAGCTGGCAGCAGAGCATCCGGCTGAGAAGATCGGCGAGGAAGTACGTAAGCTCTACAGCTGGAATGGCGAGGACAAGCTGATCAATAATTAATTGATTAGATAGTGGCATAAAGAGAGCCGCTGCAGTTAATATATCAGGCTGCGGCGGCTTTTCTTCTGCGCTGGGAACTGCAGGGCCGGATGAGAATATGTCCTTGTTTGCTGAGGGCATCTTGCTTTTAATACAAAAATTCCAGAAACGTTTTCAGGGCATTGGACTGGGCGCTGGTCTGGAATGCAAAGCCGATGGTGCGTTTATGGATGGGGATCTCCAGGGGAATCTCAACCAGACGTCCGCTGTCCAGTTCCTTCTGCACCAGCTCCTTGATGACACAGGCAACTCCCAGGCCGATCTTGGCAAACTCGATCAGCAGGTCCATGGTGGTTACTTCCAGGATCTGCTTCGGCTCGATGTGATTGCTCTTCATGTACTCGTCCACATGATGGCGGGTCATGTTGTTTTGATCCAGCAGCATGATGTTGCCGCAGGTAAACAGATCTGCGCCGGAGCCTTCCCGCAGATACAGGTTGTTCAGGTAGTGGCGGGTGCTGACAAAGATGTCCTGGATATCCATCACCGGAATAAAGGACAGACCGGAACGGACCGACGGCTCAGCCACCAGTCCCACATCCAGGGTGTGCTGCTCCAGCATGGAGATGGTCTTGGCAGTAGCCTGGCTTTCAATGGTGATCTTAATATGGGGATACTGCTCGATAAAGTTTTTTAAGTAGGGCAGAAGGATGTATTTGCACAGGGTATTGCTGACACCGATCCGCAGATGGCCGATATTGAATTCCTTAATCCGCTTTAACTCCTGCTCTCCCTGGTCCAGAGCCTGGAAGGCCGCCTGGGTATGCTGAAACAGCAGCTCACCCTCCGAGGTCAGCTGGACGCCGCGGGAGCTTCTGGTAAATAAGGTGACATTTAAGCTGTCCTCCAGCTTGCTGATGGCCTTGCTGATGGCTGGCTGACTGATATAAAGTTCCTTGGCAGCCTTTGAGATGTTTCCGGCTTTTGCCACCTCATAAAAAATTTTATATTGGGCTAGGTTCTGCTCCATAGGACCTCCTCATCCATAAATATGGCCGTTCCGCCCATTACAGACGGACGGAGCCGTTGCTATATAACTTTATTTTATGGATTCCATTCTTATTATGTATTTTTATTATAACAATACTTATGATAAAATGTAAAGCGTTAAGTACAGGAAATAAAAAGATTGACGTTTTCAAAACAAGAGTTTAAATGATAGAAGGAGGATAATTCACATGGGAATGACAATGACTCAGAAGATTTTAGCTGCCCATGCAGGGCTTCCGGAGGTAAAGGCCGGACAGCTGATCGAAGCTGATTTAGACCTGGTTCTGGGCAACGATATTACGTCCCCGGTTGCAATTAATGAGATGAAAAAGATGGATAACCAGAGGGTGTTTGACAAGGACAAGATTGCTTTGGTCATGGATCATTTTATTCCAAATAAAGATATCAAGTCTGCAGAGAACTGCAAGTGCTGCCGTGATTTTGCCTGTAAGCATGAAATCTCCAATTATTTTGATGTAGGTGAGATGGGGATCGAGCATGCGCTGCTTCCGGAAAAAGGTCTGGTAGTGGCTGGCGATGCGGTGATCGGCGCAGATTCCCATACCTGCACCTACGGCGCTCTGGGAGCCTTTTCCACTGGTGTGGGAAGTACGGATATGGCAGCCGGAATGGTGACCGGCAAGGCATGGTTTAAGGTGCCTTCTGCCATTCGCTTTGAGCTGGTAGGAAAGCCGGGGAAGTGGGTAAGCGGCAAGGATGTGATCCTGCATATCATCGGCATGATCGGTGTGGACGGAGCGCTCTACAAATCCATGGAGTTTACCGGAGAGGGAATCCAGTACCTGACTATGGATGACCGCTTTACCATCTGCAACATGGCTATTGAGGCAGGCGGAAAGAACGGTATCTTCCCGGTGGATGATCTGGCGATTCGTTATATGATGGAGCATTCCAAGCGGAACTTTACCGTTTATGAGGCAGATGCAGACGCTGAATATGAGGCTGTCTACACCATTGATCTGTCCCAGTTAAAGCCAACGGTTGCCTTCCCTCATCTTCCGGAAAACACAAAGACCATCGACCAGGTAGGCGATATTAAGATCGACCAGGCGGTGATCGGCTCCTGTACCAATGGACGGATGGATGATATGCGTGCGGCTGCTCAGATCTTAAAGGGACGCAAGGTGGCAAAGCATGTGCGCTGTATTGTGATTCCAGCTACCCAGGCCATTTATTTACAGTCTATGAAGGAAGGACTTCTGGAGATCTTTATTGAGGCAGGAGCGGTTGTCAGTACTCCAACCTGCGGTCCGTGTCTGGGAGGCTATATGGGCATCCTGGCAGCCGGTGAGAGATGCATTTCCACCACCAACCGCAATTTCGTAGGACGTATGGGCCATGTGGATTCTGAGGTATATCTGGCAAGCCCGGCGGTTGCTGCTGCCAGCGCGGTAACTGGAAAAATTTCCTGCCCATGTGAACTGATGGGCTGATGAGGAGGAAGATCATGAAAGCAAACGGACACGTTTTTAAATATGGAGATAATGTAGATACCGATGTTATCATTCCGGCAAGATATTTAAATGCCACCAAGGGCGAGGAGCTTGCCAAGCATTGTATGGAGGATATTGATAAGGAATTTATAAACAAGGTACAGCAGGGCGATATTATCGTGGCAAATAAGAACTTCGGCTGCGGCTCATCCAGAGAGCATGCGCCGTTAGCCATCAAGTGCGCAGGGGTCAGCTGTGTGATTGCAGAGACCTTTGCCCGGATCTTTTACCGGAACGCGATCAATATCGGCCTTCCTATCATCGAATGCCCGGAGGCAGCCAAGGCCATCCAGGCGGGAGATGAGATCGAAGTGGATTTTGACAGCGGTGTGATCACAGACAAAACCACCGGCCAGTCCTTCACCGGCCAGGCGTTCCCGCCGTTTATGCAGAAGATTATCACTGCAGGCGGACTGGTGAACTATATTAATGCCAAGTAAAAAAGTAAATCAAATCGCATTTGTTTCCGCAGACCATAACCTGATCTGCGGATTTTTTTTCAAAAGAGAATAGGAAAAGTGGGGATTTTGCGCATTTTCTGAATAGAGAAAAAGGCGGAAAAAAGAATAAATAAGGACGATAAAACATACCTTATAATTTACATAAAATTATAATGTTACATTTTGATGCAAAATGCGAAGAGAAAAAGTAACGGAAATGTAACATATTTGTAAAAAACTTCCGTGAAAAAATTATAATTTATGTACAAAAAAATCGTTTTATTCTGTGAAGTTATTACAAAAAAAAGAAAGTCAATTATTTCCAAACCAAAAAAGTGCCAAAATTTCAGAAGCTCCATTGACAATTTTACATGCTGTCCCATATAATGTGCCTTGTTAACCCTTAAATCATGCAGAAAGTGGGGGATGCCTGCTTTTTGCAGCATAAAGAGTTGAAGTAGCTGTGAAGGTAATGCGCGGCTGCGGACAGAGAAGAAAAGAGGAGAATGTATGTTACCATTACACTCATTTCTTCAAACCCTTTTCCAGTTCGTTCGAGCACTGGTGGTGAATGTGTCAAAGCAGATGCATCGAAATGCGGCGGTACTGACAGTCGGCTGTATGGTGGTATCGGTTGTGGCGTTTTCTTCCACAGGCTTTGGAGGCAGCGGCAGAAATGCACTGGCTGCCTATACTCAGGTTCATCCTGGGGATGAGGATGAACTGGAACAGGAACTGGAATCCCTTGCGTTTGGGGAAGGCCTGGGAGAAGGCCTTTTGGTGCAGGAGGTAGATGCAGAGGCATTTGCTGACGGGGCGCTGGCTTCTGATGGAAGGAATTCCTCTGAGGCTGCAGGTTTTGGGGACTCCAGTCAGACCGGGTTTGAGGAAAGTGGATTGTTAGCAGAAGTGAAAACTCAGGACGCGGAGGCTTCTTCGGATATTGGTCAGGCGCTGATTGGTGATGTGCTGGAGCAGGATACGAAGATGAAACTGGAGTCAGAACGGACCGTGAGAGAGCGGGTCGGGCAGGCTCAGAAGGAAATCCGGATGAAGCAGGTGGCGGATGCTGCCGAGAAAGCGGCTGAGGAAGTGCGGAAGAAGGAAGAGGAAGCCAGAAAGGCGGCTTTGCGGATCCCGTACAGCGAACAGGATTATCAGGTTATGCTGAAGATCGTACAGGCGGAAGCCGGCGGCTGTGACAGCACTGGAAAGATCCTGGTGGCAAACGTGATCATGAACCGCGTCCGCAGCAAACAGTTCCCCGACAATATTACCAGTGTTGTGTATGAGCGGTCCCAATTTTCACCGGTGAGCAACGGCTCCATCAACCGGGTAAAGGTGACTCAGGATACCATTGACTGTGTAAACCGGGCGCTGGATGGGGAGGATTATTCCCAGGGAGCGCTGTATTTTATGAACCGGAAAGCGTCTTATTCCGGTAATGTCAGATGGTTTGACGGAAGACTGACCTTCCTGTTCAGCCATGGAGGACATGAATTTTTCCGATGACAAAACGTAACTGTTCCGTGTTATCACAGTTACAACAAAATTACAATTTACGATTGAGTCTCCTGGAATTTCGCTGTATACTTATCTTGTAAAAGGAAACAGGAGGTCATACATATGGTAAAGCATAACGAACCCGTAATAAAAGAAAATTTAAGAGGCGGTCAGGGACATGTTGTTCTTTATCCCATCTTAACCGCAGAGGAGCTGATGGGGCACGGCACTATGTATGCAAGGGTGGTGATCCCGCCGCACTGCAGCATCGGCTGGCATCAGCATGTGGGCAACACAGAGCCGTACTACATTATCAAAGGGGAAGGTACCTTTGTTGATAATGATAAGTCCAGAACTACAGTTCATGCGGGCGACATCTGCACGATCGCATGCGGAGAGTGGCACAGCATGGAAAATAACAGCGAAGAGGACATGGAAATGATTGCGCTGGTGATCAATGAATAAGCAGGTTCCATGATTAATATGCAACAAGGACCCCCGGCAGGCTGCGGCTTGCCGGGGGTTTTATACAGCTGTATTATGATTCTTCCAGATCCTGCTTTTTGCTGCGGATCAGATAGATGCCGGCGGCCATAATCAGGATGGCTGCGATGGTCTGGGGCAGCATATGGGAAAACCAGGAAAACATTTCCAGGATTTCTCCGGATACATGAAGCACATCTGATACAAAATACATAAAAAAATTATTTATATTGCTCCAGACGATAGAAAATCCCAGGAGGATCAGCACAACTGCGGTGACTCTTCGATACCGGTAAAACAGGATTTCCCGCCAGCCTCCAAGCTGATGGAGATGAATGAGAAAATCATCCTCAATGGCATAAAATTCATCGTCCGGCAGGCTGTTTAAATTATGGGTATGAAAAAAGCTGTAGAACCAGATCACTGCGCAGAATGTGACAGAAGGCGGAAAAATAATGCCTCCTACGGAGTACAGCAGGAAGAACAGCCCCATGATGCTGATTCCTTGCTTTAAAAATCCTAAATACATTTCTCCTGCCCCTGGAAAGAGGGAGCAGCAGAAGGTTATAAATTTTCCTTTTTTTCTAGTCATGTTGATTCCTCCCTGTAAAAAGTTCATTTGAAAATTGATAGATCGAATCAGAAAAATCGTAAAGTCTGGATCTTAGCTGGCGGGCAGCCTGGGCAGCTTTGGGCTGGTACTGGTGAATGGCAGTTCGTTCCCACCCTGCCGTCTGTCCCATGGCATTTATGCCGAAGGGGGAATGCTCCAGAAGGATCGGAGTTGTAAAGAGAATCATAATCGCTCCGGCAGCAGCCAGACTGACTCTCAAGCTGTAGGTGATCAGCTGGATCCGCTTGGAAAGCTGGATTTTCTGAAGCTTTGCCAGTGTATCCGGCATCAGACGGGAAGGTGCTGTCAGCATCTGGTGATTCTCCGTATCCTGGATGAAATCGGAAAGCCAATGGTCATCCTGACACAGAAGGGAGAATTCCTGCAGATTGGAGGGGAGATTTCCTTCTGCCGGATCGGCAGCATTTCGTTCGGTCAGAGAGGAAATTTTATTCATTTCTTTAATCATAGCACAAATCTTCCTTTCTCATCAATTTTTTTAACATTCCTTTGGCGCGGTAGATCTGCGTCTGCAATGTTTTTTTATTTTTCCCGGTTTTGGCAGCGATCTGGCTGATATCCAGTTCATAATAGTAATAATCCAGGGCAGCCTGACGGTAAGGCGGCGGCAGCTTGCAGCAGCTTTCATAAAGCTGCTGCCGGACCTCTGTCTTAAGAGCCTCCTTTTCCGGGGAGGAGCGGCCATCCGGCAGGGAAGAAAAGAATAGCTCCTCAGTGGGGATAGAGCGCCGTCCGGCCCGTTTCAGGTAATCGATGCATTTATTGGTGGCGATCCGGCACAGCCAGGCTTTTTCGTTCTGACCGTCAAACTCCTTCAGATGCCGGTAGGCAGAAAGGAAAGTGTCCTGAGTCAGGTCCTCCGCATCAAAGTAATCGCCAGTCAGGCGGTAGCAGATGGAATATATTAAGTTTTGATATTCGCTCATCCAGCGTTCCAACTGCAGCTGCGGGTTCAAAGGACTGCGCCTCCATTCATTCTGTTCTGGTATTTATTCGTAACAGTCTATCCGATGTGGAAATCTGAGCTGTTATATTGTAACTGTTCAGTAGGTCTGCGCACTTGCTGCGCTGACCGTAAAATGATCTGGGCTAGAAGGCAAAAATCCCATCGGCGGAGCCGATTTTAAATGGATTTTTGCTCGTAACTGTGAAGGTACTGAACAGTTACGTTATATTTATTATAACGTGGGGGAGGAAGAAAAGTCTTCAAAGAGATGAAAAATTTTATGGTTTATGGTAAAATGTAGGGGGCAGCGAAATTAGCAGAAACACCTCCGGGTATCCCGATATGCCCGGAAAAACGGGAAAACAGATGAAAGGAAAGGATTCATGAAGCGTGTTTTTTTGATTGTATTAGATAGCGTCGGGATCGGAGAGATGCCGGACGCAGCAGATTTTGGAGATGAGGGAAGCAATACCTTGCGGGCAGCCTCCACCAGCCCGTATTTTTCCATGCCTAATATGGGGAAGCTGGGGCTGTTCCAGATCGATGGGGTTGAGTGGGGTCCCCAGGAGGCAGAGCCTCAAGGTGCAGTTGCCAGAATGACGGAAGTGTCAAAGGGCAAGGATACTACCATTGGCCATTGGGAGATCGCAGGAGTGATCTCGCCCCAGCCTCTGCCTACCTTTCCGGAGGGATTCCCCAAGGAGCTTTTGGAGGCGTTTGAGAAAGAGACAGGGCGGGGCGTTTTGTGCAACAAGCCGTATTCTGGAACTGAGGTGATCAAGGATTATGGGGAGGAGCATATGCGGACCGGGAAGCTGATCGTCTACACATCGGCGGACAGCGTATTCCAGATCGCAGCCCATGAGTCGGTGGTTCCCATTGATGAGCTGTACCGTTACTGTGAGATTGCCAGAAGGCTCTGTACCGGTCCTTATGGTGTAGGGCGGGTGATCGCGCGGCCGTTTGAGGGTGAATATCCTTTTAAACGGACCAGCCGCCGCCATGATTATTCCCTGACGCCGCCGAAGGAGACGATGCTGGATGCTATCTGCAAGGCTGGAAAGGATGTACTGGCGGTGGGAAAGATCTATGATATCTTCGCCGGACAGGGGATTACCCAGATGGTAAGAACAACTGGAAATGAGGAGGGAATCCAGAGAACTCTGGAGTATGGGGCAGGAGAGTTTGAAGGGCTCTGCTTTACCAATCTGGTGGATTACGATATGCTTTACGGCCACCGGAATGATGTGGAAGGCTATGCAAAGGCATTGACAGCATTTGATCAGAGGCTGCCGGAGCTTTTGGCCATGCTTCGTGAGGATGACCTTCTGATGATTACGGCGGACCACGGATGTGATCCCATCACGCCCTCTACCGACCATTCCAGAGAGTACACGCCATGGGTGATTGCAGGGCCGAAGGTGAAGAAGGGCGTTAACTTAAGCACCAGAGCCTCCTTTGCCGATATTGCAGCCACGATCCTGGATTATCTGGGAATTGAGCCGGAGCAGGAGATAGCAGGAACCAGCGCGTTGGATGATATTTTGGCTGCCAATAGGGATATAGACAGAAAACAGATCTTCCAGGCGGTTGACCACACACTGCTGGCGCAGACCGCCACCTGGGAGGAAATCCGTCAGATTTGTGAGGATGGGATCCGGTATGGAACCGCCTCTGTATGCATTCCGCCCTCCTATGTAAAGCGGGCAAAGGAGTATGTGGAGGAAAAGATGCAGATATGTACCGTGATCGGATTTCCCAACGGATACCAGACCACGGCAGTTAAGGTGTTTGAGACAAAGGATGCCATCGCCAACGGGGCAGATGAGATCGATATGGTGATCAACTTAGGCGACGTGAAGGAAGGGCGCTTCGACCTGGTGGAGCAGGAGATCCGGCTTTTGAAGGAGGCTTGCGGAACAAGAATCTTAAAGGTCATCATTGAAACCTGCCTTCTGACAGAAGAAGAAAAGGTTCGGATGTGCCAGGCAGTAACCGATGCGGGGGCTGACTTTATCAAGACCTCCACCGGTTTTTCCGCAGCAGGCGCAACCTTTGCAGATGTGAAGCTGTTTGCCAGACATGTGGGGGAAAAGGTACGGATCAAGGCGGCCGGAGGCATCAGCTCCTTTGCGGATGCACAGCAGTTTCTGGAGCTTGGAGCCTCCCGTCTGGGTACCAGCCGGATCGTAAAGCTGGCGAAGCAGGAAGAGGGGATGGACCGTTAAAAAAATGCTAGAATTTTTGGATTAGATTCCCTGAAAAAAGTCCTTGAAAAAGAGATAGTGCTGTTGTATAATCTAACCATGAAATGAAGCTATGTTGAAGGGTAAAATTCCTGGAATGTTCGATACTCTTACCTTATTTGAACCTACAGTTTGACATACGGGATTCCAATATTTTTAGGCGGATGTCAGGCCTCCATTATGAGTGGAAGGCAGAAGTCTAAGTGCGGTCACCCACCTAGCTTGGCTAGGCGTCAATTAGTAAGAACCGGCATCTCCGGGGTTTACCAAGGATAAAAAGCAGCGATGATTCGCTGCTTTATCTTTTACATAGAGATCCTCACAGTTATGAAAAGGAAATGACCAGATTGCAAACAGGAGATGAAAAAGGAAACGAGCATGGATAACGATCATAAATTTAAGGATTATATATACTGGGGAGTGACCGCGTTTTGCGTGATTGCAGCCAGCATTGCTTTTGGATATCTGCTTCTGCGCTTTGAGCGGGTGAAGGCATTAGCATCGATGCTGCTGACGATCCTGATGCCGGTGATATACGGAGCTGTGATGGCGTATCTGCTGGCGCCAGTTTACAACTGGTGCGTCCGGAAAACGGATCAGGTCCTTGTCAAGTGGGTGGGCAGCCATAAGCGGCGCAGAGGAATCGGAAGATGCATTGGAACGGTAATCAGCCTGATCGTTCTGATCGTAGTGGTGGCAGGACTGATTTCCATGCTGATTCCGCAGCTGGTAAAAAGCATTCAGAGTGTGGTGGATGCTCTTCCAAGCAATGTGAATAATTTTATTATCTGGGTGCAGCAGGTGCTGGAAAATAATCCAGAGGTTATGAATCAGGTTGTGTCCTATATGGACCAGGCTCTGGATTGGGCGAAAAGCTGGGGCAGAACGGTTCTGGCTCCTAATCTGGACAAGATCATCGGCAGTCTGTCCAGCGGAATGTTCAGTCTGCTGATCTGGCTGAAGAATATTCTCATCGGATTGATCGTTATGATCTATCTGCTGAATATGAAGGATGAGCTGTCTACCATAGCGAAAAAGTCTATGTACGGCATTTTTCCGGTGCGGTGGGCGAACCGGCTGATCGATGAGGCAAGGTTTATCCATCAGGTATTTGGAGGCTTTATTATCGGGAAGCTTGTGGATTCCCTGATCATTGGAATCATCTGCTTTTTCTGTATGAGTCTGATGAAGATGCCATACGTGCTGCTGATCAGCGTGATCATCGGTGTGACCAATGTGATCCCGTTTTTCGGGCCCTTTATCGGAGCTGCTCCTGCGGCAGTGCTGGTTCTTTTGGTGAATCCGCTGCAGTGTGTGTATTTCCTGATTTTTATCCTGCTGCTTCAGCAGTTTGACGGTAATATCCTGGGACCGAAGATCCTGGGAGAATCTACTGGCGTGTCCAGCTTCTGGGTGCTGTTTTCTATCCTTTTGTTTGGCGGCCTGTTTGGGTTCGTGGGAATGATCATCGGTGTGCCCACCTTTGCCGTGATCTACCGGCTGCTGTCCGATGGAGTGAAGCTGTCCCTCAAGAAAAAACGTCTGCCGGTGGAAACCTGCGAGTACGATGACGCAGGCTATGTAGACGAGAAGAAGCTTACGATCTGCCGGAAGGAAGGTTTTGATACGAAGTCGGGAACAGCAGGGAAGAAGACAGCAGAGAAGAAAAAATAAAATGAAAGGAAATTATGAGCAGGAAATCATTCATTGTTCGGATCATGGGGATCCTTGCTCTCATTCTTATATTGATCGGCGTGATCGTGTATCTGGAACCGGATAAGCCGGGGATCACCAGGGCGCAGGCCGCGAAAGCTGCTGCGCTCTTTGCTGTTTCCAGAGAAGAGTGCATTCAGTATAAGGAAGAAAGGGGGGCCTCCCATTTCCCGGAAAAGGAACAGAATAATTGGTATGTGATCTATATGGATTACCTTTATGACCACGGCGGGCTGCGGGAGGAGGACACCCCGGCCTCAGCGAAGGAGGCGCAGCAGGAACTGACCTATCGGGAAGCCTACATGCTGACCAGCTTTTTGGGAAAACGGTACGGAAATCAGGTCAATGCCAACAAGAGCAACCAGGACAAACCCTATCCGGCAGAAATGTGGTGGCGGATCTACGAGGAAGCGGCAGCAGACCAGAAAAACAAAGCAGAGGAAAGTTCAGGAGCCTCCGGGCTCCAGATGCTGGATGTAATCTTATACGGAACTCCGGCAAATGTGGAAAATTCCTCCAGCTGGACCTGCTATACCAGCGCCGGAGATTTCCGGTTCGAGGGTCTGGCTTTGGATACTTACATGGATAAAAAGATCCGCATATTTGTCCGGGACGGTGAATTAGCCGGAGTTGGGCGGCTGATGTCGGAGGATGTGGTCTATGAAAATGTCTGGGTAGACAGTATGGAGGAGGACCAGCTTTTTATCCATGCAGGAACCATTACCCGGCAGTTTGAGCTTCCCAAAAAGGGGCCGGAGGCAGAGGAACTGGTACATAATATTGTAGATCTGCATCTGGAAAGAGGAGAGCTGAAAAAGATTACCATTAAGAAGGAACGGATCCGCGGAAAGGTTCTGGCAGTGGGAGAGGATTTTATTGAGATTGAAGGCTACGGCAAAGTAGCCACTGCTCCTGGATTCCGGGTCTATAAGGTGTATGGAGATTACCAGGAGCAGAAACGGACCGATATTCTGGTGGGCTATGATCTCCAGGAGTTTGTAGCGGCGGACGGAAAGCTGTGTGCTGCATTGACGGTGCGTCCGTTCAGCCCGGAACGGATCCGGGTGCTGCTGATGAATGACGGTTTTCAGTCTGTATTCCATTCTCAGGTGACCGTAACCCTTCTCTGCGATGGCGTGTTAAGCTATGGGGAGGAAACCGAAAAGCAGGTTCCAGTAAAGGCAGGAGAAGCCCTTACCATAGCGCCGGGAGATGAATGCCTTCAGGAGGGAAGAGCAGTATTGACCCCCAGCGCTGGGAATGACGGGATCCGCATTGACAGCCTTACCAGAAGCCAGGGCGTGCCGGTTTACGATGGGATTTTAGAGATCCGGCAGGAGGGGGACAGGCTGGTTCTGGTCAACGACCTGCTGCTGGAGGATTATCTGAAGAAGGTGGTGCCAAGTGAGATGCCGGCCAGCTATGAGATGGAAGCGCTCAAAGCCCAGGCAGTCTGCGCCAGAACCTACGCTTACCGGCAGATCATGGGAAACAGCTACAGCCAGTACGGCGCTCATGTGGACGACAGCACCAACTACCAGGTGTACAACAACGTGGCAGTTTCCTCCTCCACCAGCCAGGCAGTGGACGAAACCTGTGGAAAACTGCTGTTTTACGGAGATACCCCTGTGGATGCTTATTATTATTCCACCTCCTGCGGTCACGGAACTGACGGCAGCGTATGGGGCGGAACCGGGGAGGCCACTCCTTATTTAAAGGCGGTGGAACTGCGCGACCGCCGTCAGTGCCTGGATCTGACCTCCAACAGCGCATTTGCCGAATTTATTAAAAATTATGATATCCCGGCCTACGATGCTTCCTATCCAATGTACCGCTGGAAGGCGTTATACAAAGGAACTACTCTGGGAAATCAGCTTGGTTTAGGTCAGGTGGACTCTGTAACCATAACAGAACGAGGAGCCGGAGGTGTGGCGAAAAAGATGGTGGTAACGGATGTAAACGGGAACACCAAGACCTGTTCCAGTCAGATGGAGATTCGCAGGGCATTGGGAAGCGCTGATCTGGAGATCGAACGGAAGGATGGAAAAACCATCAGCGGAATGAGCCTGCTGCCAAGCGCCTTTATTGCCATTCAGGAAGTGGGAACCGCCAGAGATGGAAGCAAGCTGTTCCAGATCTGGGGCGGCGGCTTCGGCCACGGCGCCGGCATGAGCCAGAATGGAGCTCAGGGGATGGCAAAGGAAGGAAAAAGCTATCAGGATATTCTGAATTTCTTTTATGAAGGAACGGAAATCCGGGATGGGGCGGTTATGTGACCAGAAGAGTAAAGTCAAATACCCCAGGCAATCAACTAAAAATAAAGGAAAATAAAAAGCGTCATCCCAGGCGATTGTCAGGGATGACGCTTTTGCATCAGTTTCTGTCAGTCAGGAAGGTGTTAGCGCTGGCGGAAGATGGTTTTCCGCATAGGGATTCCAATTACAACAGCCAGGATTGTGATGACAATATCCTTTGGGACAAATGCCACCATAGAATATGCAAATACAGCTGCTATTGTCTGATCACCGGCCAGCATGGCCCACTGAAGGCCGCCGATAATCTCAACGATGGCAAGTCCCAGCAGAGAGGATACAATAATCAGCGCCATGTTGACATATTTGCTGCCGGTTTTAGGCTGAATGCCGCTTAAAGCAGTCATAAACGGCCATGCCCAGATATACCCGCCAGTTACGCCTGCCAGGCGATGGAAGCCTCCGGTAAAGTTGGCGAAAACAGGAAGGCCCACAGCACCTAACAGAATATAGGTGAGAGTTGCCAGAAGGCCCAGCCGCCAGCCTAACACTACACCCACCAGTGCGACACCAAACACCTGGATGGTGATGGGAACGCCTGTTGGCATGGGGATTGATAACTGAGAAATAACTGCTAAAACAGCAGCAAACATTCCGCCTAAAACCAGCTCTTTGGTTGTAAAAGCGTGCTTCGAGGCGGAAGATGCAGGTGCAGAAATGGTAGGTTGCGTACTCATGATGATATCTCCTTTTCGTAATGATGATGGGGCAAAAGGTCCTTGCTTTTGATCGTTGCCTTGAGATAGGTTATATCATGATAAAAAATGATTGTCAACCAATATTTTAAAAATAGTTGACAATTTGACGCGCTAATTGCAATCCATCCCGTATAAGCCCGCACCCCCCGATAAAATAAGGCAAAAGCAAAAAATTACCCCGTCCGCCGCGCCATTGCAGCGAACAGGGTAATAAAAAGGGGAGGATAAGTAGTTATTCTTTTCTCTTTTGTTTACATTTACAGTATTGCCATCCAGCAGAGGATTATACACACATATTCTAAATTTTTTGGCTGTATGATAGGAGGCAGCACAGAATAAAGAAATATTTAAGAAAACCATTGAGCCTGTCTGCTTCCCTGTGTATAATGAAATAACAAAGATCTGCTTTACTAGAAAGCTATGTTAACAATAGAGAAAGGGAGCAAAATCCAATATGAAGAAAAATATGATTGTAGGCCAGTCAGGCGGCCCTACCGCGGTGATCAATGCCAGCTTATACGGAGTGATTAAGGCAGGCCTGGAGCGTCCGGATGAGATCGGCAGCGTATATGGAATGGTAAATGGTATTGAAGGCTTTATGCAGGACTGTTATATGAATTTATCTGCGGAGTTACACGAAGAGGAACTGGAAATCTTAAAGCAGACTCCGGCAGCATACCTTGGCTCCTGCCGGTACAAGCTTCCGGAGGATCTGTCGGATCCTTTTTATCCGGTGATTTTTCAGAAGCTGGACCAGCTGGGGATCGGATATTTTTTCTATATCGGCGGCAATGATTCCATGGATACGGTCAGTAAGTTGTCCCGCTATGCTGCGGCCAACGGCAGTGAGATTCGTTTTATCGGAATTCCCAAGACCATTGATAATGACCTGATTCACACTGATCACACCCCAGGCTATGGCAGCGCGGCTAAGTATGTGGCAGCTACTGTCAGGGAGATCGCCCTGGATGCATCGGTATACCAGCAGAAGGCTGTGACCATTGTGGAACTGATGGGGCGTCATGCCGGATGGCTGACGGCAGCCAGTGTGCTGGCGAGAAAAGAAGTGGGAGATAATCCGCTTTTGGTGTATCTGCCGGAAGCTGACTTTGATCTGGAGCAGTTTGCCCTGGATGTGAAAGCGGCTCTGGACCGGCAGCCTAATGTAGTAGTCTGTGTATCGGAGGGAATCTCCGATAAAGATGGAACGTTTATTTGTGAGTATGGCAGCGCAGCTCAGACAGACAGCTTCGGCCATAAGATGCTGACCGGTTCCGGGAAGGTTTTGGAGGCATTTATCCGGAATCGGTATGGCGTGAAGGTGCGTTCGGTGGAGCTGAATGTAAGCCAGCGATGCTCCGGCATGGTGGTTTCTATGACGGATATAGAGGAAGCGGCAGAGGCAGGAAGAGCCGGGGTTGCGGCGGCATTAAAGGGAAGCACCGGGCAGATGATCGCGTTCCGAAGAAAAGACGGGGAAAGGTATGAGCTGGAGTACGTGACAGAAGATGTCAACCAGATTTGTAATCAGGAGAAGAAATTTCCAACTGAATGGATCGTGAAAAACGGCACGGATATTGGATCGGAATTCTGGGATTATGCTCTTCCGCTGATTCGCGGCGAGGCAAAACGGAAGATGAAGGATGGTCTTCCTGTATATTTATATAGAAAATAAGCTTCCGGTTATTTACCCGGAAGCTTTTGAGGCGTGTTCCCTGCCGTTCCCCACTGACTTTTCATCAGGTCAATGAAGCATCTGGCAGCATCGCTTAAGTAGCGTCCCTTTTTGTAGCTGGCTGTAAATTCCCAGGTGGGGCGGGAGGGCAGGCGGAAGCAGGTAATCCCTTTGGGCAGATCCTTTACATAATAAGAGGTCAGGATCCCGCAGCATAAGCTGGCCTGGATCATGGAAATGATGGTATGGTTGTTGCCGGTTTCAAACAGGATCTGAGGCTCAAAGCCGGCATCGGAGAAGATCTGATTGATTATGGTACGCATGGTGGAACGTTTATGCATCAGCACAAAGGGCTCGTACTGGACTGCACGGATATCCAGCGTGGCATATTGATTGTGTTCCGTGGGGTGGATCTTCGCCATGGGATGGCCGGAGGGGAGCGCAAGAAACATCTCTTCGGTGTAGATGGTTTCGTAGAGATCATCTGTCCGGTCTGCGTCTGTGAGCGTGAGAAAGCCGATATCCAGATCGCCCTGAGAAATTAGTTTCTGCAGATCTCTTGCCATGCCTTCCATGGGTTCAATGATAATATTCGGATAAAGCTGGTGAAAAACGGAGTAGGCGGAGGTGAACATGGTGATGCCCCGCCCTGCGGTAAAGCCTACAGACAGATGGCCGCACTTTCCTTGTGTCAGATCGTGGATCATCTGGTAGGTATCCCGTTTGATTCTGAGCATCTCTTTTGCATTTTTTATATAAATTTCGCCGGCCTCCGTCAGGTGCCAATTTGTGCGGGACCGGTGAAACAAGGGCGTCCCCAGTTCTTTTTCCAGCTTGATCAGCTGCTGGTTCAGTGCGGACTGGGTAATGTACAGCTTGTTGGCGGCCCGGGTAATATTATTTTCTTCTGCGATTTTTAAGATATATTCTAATTGCTTGGTATCCATAAGCATTCTTCCCCTCTTTGTTGAAATTTTGTTTCTCACAGTATTGGTAAAAGTCTTGTTAAGAAATTGTTAAAATACTGGCTTTTAAACCTATTTTATACTATTTTTTGTGCAAAATCAATATATACCATAAGAAAAATTAAGAGTAACAAGAAAAGAATATAACTTTACTTACGAGAACATCAGGTGTATACTTATGACATAGCAAAAAGTTTTACAAAAATTTCACAATAGGAGGGTAAACAGATGTCACCAGTAATTACCAAGATGGAAGTTTGGCCGGTAGCGGGCAAGGACTGTATGGAGCTTAACTTAAGCGGCGCTCATGCACCTTACTTCACCAGAAACGTAGTGGTTCTGTACGCAGACAACGGTGAGATGGGCGTAGGCGAGGTGCCGGGAGGAAAGAAGATCACCGCAGCCCTTGAGGAGTGCATCCCGTTAGTAGAAGGGACCAAAATTGCTGAGTACAAGAGCACTCTGCTAAAGGTTAAGAAGCATCTGGATTCCAAGGGCGAGGAAGATGTAAGAGGAAACCAGACCTTTGATCTGCGTACCGGCGTTCATGTCATCACTGCAATCGAGGCGCCGTGTCTGGATCTGTTAGGAAAGCATCTGGGCGTGCCGGTCTGTGAGCTGTTAGGCGACGGCCAGCAGAGAGACAAGGTTCGTATGTTAGGCTACTTATTCTTCGTAGGCGACCGGAACAAGACCGACCTGCCATACGATTCTGAGCCGGATTCTGACTGCGAGTGGTACCGGATCCGTCATGAGGAGGCGCTGACTGCGGATAAGATCGTGGCATTTGCCAAGGCCACCCATGAGAAGTACGGCTTCCAGGACTTCAAGTTAAAGGGCGGCGTTCTTCCAGGAAATGAGGAGATGGACGTGATCCGGGCCTTAAAGAAGGCATTCCCGGAGGCAAGGATCGACCTGGATCCAAACGGCGGCTGGCTGTTGGAGCAGGCAGTGGAGTATGTAAAGGGCATGCAGGGCATCCTGACCTATTGTGAGGACCCATGCGGAGCAGAGGGCGTATACTCCGGAAGAGAGATCATGAGCGAGTTCCGCCGCCGCACCGGCTTCCCGACGGCAACCAACATGATCGCAACGGACTGGAGAGAGGTAAGCCACTCCTTAGAGTCCCAGGCAGTAGATATCATCCTGGCAGATCCTCATTTCTGGACCATGAGCGGTTCTGTGAGAGTGGCCCAGATGTGTCATGATTTCGGCTACACCTGGGGATCTCATTCCAACAATCACTTTGATATTTCCCTGGCCATGTTCACCCAGGTAGGAGCAGCGGTACCGGGAGAATACAATGCACTGGATACCCACTGGATCTGGCAGGAGGGGTTAGAGAGACTGACCA
>JAUNOF010000180.1:3570-5889 GCA_030537215.1 Lachnospiraceae bacterium | reverse complement strand
CTGGAAGCTTCAGAAAATGATAGATCGCTGCAGCTACCCCATCTTGGTCATTAGACAATGTGATATAATCTGCTTCCTTTTTCAGCATATCCATACCATTAGCCATAACCACGCCGATTCCAGCTTCCTGAATCATGCTTAAATCGTTGCTTCCATCACCAAATGCCATGGTCTGCTGGGTACGAATCCCCAGATATTCTGCTAATTTCCTTAATCCGCCGCCCTTTGTAGCAGCTGCTGCATTGATCTCCAGATTAAACTCCAGAGAGGAAGTTACAATTAAATCGTCAAACTGTTTCAAGCTCTCCCATAGTTCCATCCGCAGCACCGGGTCGGAGGTGAATACATTAATCTTTTCTACCTGCATCTTCCCCTGCTGTACATATGCAAGCTCATTCTCCACCTCATCCCGGGTACTCAGCACAAGCTGCTTCATTACCTCCGGAAGTCCGTATTGATCCAGGTGATTCCGGAAACGTGCCTCCATCTTTCCTCTGCCGCCCACATAAGGATCATAGGCTACTGGATATTGAGCGAGAAAGGTCATGACCTGACAAGCCCGTTCCCAATGAATTAATTGTTCTGAAATAATGGTACCATCCGTTAAATCTGCCACCCTGGCGCCGTTGGTAAGAATTCCATACTGCACGCCGGGAATCTGGCGGATAAAATCCGGAATCCCGGAAGCAGGTCTCCCGGTTGCCGGTACAATCAGAATCCCATGCCGAATACAGCTTTCCAGCGCCGCCCGGTTGCGCTCAGACAGCTTTTTTTCCTGATTCAGCAAAGTTCCATCTAAATCTAATGCAATTAATCGAATATCCATATTATATAAAGTGCTCTTCCTTTAAGATCAATAAGCCTTCTTTGTCATATTTTGAGGAGAATAATCCAGTAATCCGCTTTCCAAGAGAAGGTTTTTCCGCCTTGTCTGCCGCTTCTTCGATCAGATCCTCCGCTGCTGTTCTGGTCAGAGCGATCCCATCCTCTTCCATGATCTCAATCCGCTCATACAGAGCCAGCATGCTCTTTCCGGTAATGCTGCAGTCAATCTGGCTGGCATACTGACAGCAGTACTGGGCAAATTCATCGATTCCCATAATCTCTTCGTCTCTTGCCTCATCACCATCTGGAACATCGTGTTTTACTTCTTTGGCCAATCCTTCCTCATTTCGTGCACGAACCGCTTTTGACTCCGGCTCCTTCTGAAGGACGAACGCCTCATCCTGCTTTTCCTTATAGGCGCTTTCTTCATAATGGTTTTCCTGCTCCGTGTGATGATCAGCAACAGGCTTTGCCGCTGCTGCGGCGGCTGCCCGGCAGTCTGCCAGTCCTCTTAAATAATCTTCTGCTTCCTCTGAAGATGTTATCAGCCTAAATTTACCTGCAAGAGAAGGATTTTCCTTGATGATGCCCTTCATCTGACGTGGGTTATCCACCAGAATCACGATCATTTCCGGATTTTCTGCCAGAAGCTGATTCATCTCATCCAGCATATCATCCGACAAATCGCCTGCATCCTCCACGATCAGATCCTTGCCCGCCAGCTTTGCTGCGCTGGCCAGAATTCCCCTTTGATTCAGCTTTTCGCCTGTAATCTTTGCAACCGGATGCCTGCAGTCCAAAATCTGATGAGCTTTTTTCAATACATCCACTGCAAGTGATAATCCTGCCTCCGGTGTTCTCGCCTCCACCATCATATGAGGAAAGCTGGCTGCCCGCACTGCACCGACTCCATCAGTAGGCATCTGCGCTTCTGCCGCCTTCACCTCCTGAATATGGCGAATATCATCCAGAATCCGGGTCTTTCCGTCCAGTGCCTCTGTATTCTTTAAATCCTTAACATCCTTCAAGATCCGGGTCTGTTCTCTGACAGGCTCTTCTGTATAAGCACCCATAGAGATCTTTGACATTTCCTCTGCCAGGCTTGCCTCCACCTCGGCCTCCTTCACACTGGCAACCAGCTTTTCCTCGGCTGTCACACCAGTTCCAGCTGTTTCTCCCGTTCCCGACGCAAGAGATGCAGAAATACCAGATACCATATCCTCCTGAACGTTTCTTGCGGCTGTATCTGCTGTCTGACTTGAAATCCCGCTGCGCAGCATCTCCGGAGAAGGAGCCGGTACCGGAATCGGTCTTGGCTCTACACGGCTGCGCCCAGCAACCGGATCACCCAAAACCGGTGCAAAAGACGCAGGCTGCGGTTTCTTCGCTGCTGCCTGCTCCACTGGCTGAGGCTGAGCCGCGCGAAGTGCCTGTGGATCCTGCTCTGCGCTGGTGTTTTCCACCGGCATAGCAATCGATTCTGCCCGGTCAGCC
>JAUNOF010000180.1:0-3470 GCA_030537215.1 Lachnospiraceae bacterium | reverse complement strand
TGCCTCTGCCTGCACTGCCTGATTTTCGGCTGCAGAATCCCCATATTCTTCCTGAATCGGCGCAACTGCACTAACTCCGTTCTGCTCCACCTGTCTTAGCTTCGCTTCATATTTATCTCGATTTTCCACCAGATCCATCTGATACTTGGTCAATGGAGCATACTGCAGTTTCAGTTCCATAGCTTTATCTACATATTGTCCCAATCCAAACATCAGCATGATCTTATCACAGGTCTTTACGCACTCCTGCTCCATACCTGCCTGATGGTAAAGATCTGCCAGCTCATACAGCCATTTTTCATCCAGCTCGGTGCTGGTATAGCTTTCCAGGGAGTGAATCAACTGCTCAATGGGAGCACCTTTTGCTTTTAAAATCAAATAACGCAAAATATCCTGCCTGGAATCATCTCCAGCCAGTTCGCAGAACTCTCTGTAGTAGCTCTCCGCCTCCTGGATATTTCCCTGCCGCAGCGCTAACTGGGTCAGCTTATACAGCAGGCGTTTCCCAATAGGGGCACGCTCAAAAGCAATCAGAAGAATATCCTTCGCCTCCTGATACTCCTCATTCTTCTCATATACGGAAGCAATCATAGAAAGCAGGTTTGCATTCCGCACCCGTCTCCAGTCGATGGTGTCAGCAATCTTCATCGCGGTCTGAAAATCACTTTTTCCAACCAGCTTCTTGATCTGCTCCACCTTAATATTAAACTCGTATTTGTCCATTCTTTTGCATCTCCTAATGCTGTGTCCGGAAACCTGGACTGCTACATCTGACGATTTTCCAGACCGCAGCAAACTATAACTCGATCCTGCCTTCTAATGCACGCAGGAGGGTAACTTCATCAATATATTCCAAATCACCGCCAACTGGAACGCCGCTGGCGATCCGACTCACCTTAATTCCGGTTGGCTTGATCAATTTGCTGATATACATAGCGGTGGTTTCCCCTTCCAGACTGGAATTGGTGGCAATGATAACTTCCTTTACATCTGCCTGAAGCCGCTGCATTAATTCTTTTAACTTTATATCATTCGGTCCGATCCCCAGCATCGGGGAGATCGCTCCGTGAAGTACATGATACACTCCATCGAATTTTCCAGTTTTCTCATAAGCTGCTAAATCTCTTGTATTTTCAACTACCATGATCACTCCGTGATCTCTGCCGGAGTTGCTGCATATCGGACAAAGTTCGCTGTCCGTCAATGTAAAACATTCTTTGCAGTAGCGCACATTATTTTTCGCGTCCAGGATCGCTCCGGACAACCGCTCTACCTGCTCTTTCGGCATGTTAATGATATGAAAGGCCAGCCTCTGGGCAGACTTGGCGCCTACCCCGGGAAGCTTGGACAATTCCTCGATTAATTTTGTAATTTGACTGCTGTAGTAATCCATTAGAAGGGAAGACCTCCGCCGAAGCCTCCGCCTAAGGCTCCCAGGCCGCCTGTGATCTTCGCCATCGCCTGTGCGCTGGCTTCTTCCATCTGACGAAGAGCTTCATTGGTAGCTGCCACGATCAAGTCCTCCAGCATCTCGATATCATCTGGATCCACAACCTCTTCCGAAAGCTTTACTGCTACGATCTCCTTCTTTCCAGATACGGTAACGCTGACTGCTCCGCCTCCTGCAGATGCGGTGAACTCCTTGCTCTCCAGCTCCTTCTGATTTTCTTCCATCTGACGCTGCATCCGCTGCGCCTGCTTCATCATCTGATTCATATTTCCAGGAATGCCGCCTCCTGGGAATCCTCCTCGCTTTGCCATAAACGTTAATCCTCCTCTATCGCGATATCCATATGGATCTTTTCTCTTAATTCCGCATCGCTTACATATATGGTATTGAAATGCTCACCACTTTCCCTTTGCCGGGTTTTAAAATAAATGGATTTTCCATATTTTTCTGCCACAAACCGCTCCAGGCTTCCAATCACACTGGGACGGTTGCCGATGGCATAATTGATCGGGTCAGAAAATACAATGCACAGGCAGCTGTCGCCGCTGGGCTCCACCACCGTATCCCGAAAGCTGGGACGGATGGACATGCCCATCTGCCGCACAATATTCCCCCACTCATTGCGGATCAGATTCAGGTCCGCAAGCTGCGCCGGAGGAATCGCCACTTCCCGTGGCTGGAAGGAAGCTGCATTCTGTGTATCCCCCATGCTGCCGGCGCCAGGCTGTCCCGGGGTTCCAGCGCCGCCAGCCCCAAAGGCTCCCGGTATGGGAGCTGCTCCCCCATCCGCGGCCCCCGGTACTGCTCCCATTCCAGAATAGCCGTTACTGCCTGCTGAAGCTTTCGGATATCCGCCGGACACAGACATATTTCCTGCGCCTGACCCGCCAACTGGATAACCAGAAACCGGAATTCCTTCCTCCAGCCGCGCTTCCAGGCTGGCAACCCGCTCTAATAAAGAATCTATATTAACTTCCATCTCTGGTTTTGTCAACTTTATTAGCGCAATTTCAATCAAAATACGCTTCTGGCTGGCATAACGCAGCTGATTGGACAGCTCTGACAGGATCCGGATATCTCGAATCAGGGTGTCTCCATCTGTCAGCGTTCCATCCTCTTTTAATTGTCTTAAATTATCCTCCGACATGTCTACCAGGCCTTCTGCATCCTCTGCTGTCTGAATCAGCAAAAGATTTCTCAGATACCAGATAAAATCGTTTACAAACTGACTTAGTTCTCTGCCCTGGATTACCATTTCCTCCAGGCACAGGATACAGTCTCTGGTCCGCCGCTCTACGATCGCCCGGAACATCCTGGAAAATATGGTCTGATCCACAGCTCCCAGAATGTCCAGTACATAATCATAGGTCAGCTTTTCCCCAAAATGGAAGGCAATGCACTGATCCAGCAGACTCAGCGCGTCACGAAATGCTCCATCTGCTGCTTTGGCCAGATACTGGATCGCCTTCTCCTCAATGTCAATCTGCTCTGCCTGTGTCACCTCACGAAGCCGGTCTGCAATAGTTTCTGCAGGAATCCGTTTGAAATCATACCGCTGGCATCTGGAGAGAATGGTTACTGGAATCTTGTGCACCTCCGTGGTGGCCAGAATAAAGATCACATAGGACGGCGGCTCCTCTAACGTCTTTAAAAGGGCATTGAAGGCCCCTATGGAAAGCATATGAACCTCATCAATGATATAGACCCGATACCTGCCGTCTGTAGGCGGGTACTGCACCTGTTCCCGGATATCCCGGATATTTTCCACGCCGTTGTTGGATGCGGCATCGATCTCCACCACATTCATGGAGGAGCCCTCCGCGATGGCCCGGCAGACCGGACAGGTATTGCATGGGCTTCCATCCACAGGATGCTCGCAATTTACCGACCGGGCAAAGATCTTGGCAATGCTGGTCTTGCCGGTTCCTCTGGTGCCGCAGAACAGATATGCATGGCCGATTCTTCCCGATATAATCTGGTTTTTCAAGGTCTGTACAATGTGATCCTGGCCCTTTACATC
>JAUNOF010000179.1 GCA_030537215.1 Lachnospiraceae bacterium | reverse complement strand
TACTGAACAGTTACGATCGGACATAGAAGGGTGGGAGAGGATGGAACCGATTACCATTAAAGACGTAGCCAGAATCTGCGGATGCGGTGTCAGTACGGTATCCAGGGCAATCAATAATCATCCGGACATTAATCAGGAAACGAAGGACCGGATTATGCAGGTGATCAAAGAGAATAATTATATTCCCAATAACAGTGCCAGGAATCTAAAGCGTTCTGAGGCGAATACCATTGCTGTGCTGATCAAAGGTATCACCAATCCTTTCTTTGCACAGATGATTCAGATTCTGGAAGAGGAAACACAAAAAAGGCACTACTCTTTCGTACTCCACCGGGTGGATGAGAAGGAGGACGAGGTGGATATCGCGCTGGAACTGATCAAGGAGAAGCGTCTGAAGGGCATTGTGTTCCTGGGAGGTTTTTTCACCCACAGTCAGGAGAAGCTGAAGCAGCTGACAGTACCCTATGTGCTGAGCACGGTGGGAATTCTCGACAGGGTGCCGGGGACTCCTGGCCAGGATGAAACGTTTGATTCGGCGGCTCAGGCCAAAGGGCCTGCCGATGCTTCTAAAAGTGACTGTGAGCTGCAGTTTTCATCTGTATCGGTTGATGATTTTGCTGAAAGCTATAAGATGGTGGACTATCTTTGCAGTCTGGGCCACAAGGAGATCCTGCTCCTGGCCTCCTGCGAGGATGATGAGAGCATTGGCGCTCTTCGTCTGGCTGGATATCGGAAGGCGTTGGAGGACCATAAGATCCCGTTTAAACAGGAAAACTGCATTTACATGGATGACAGCATTGGAACTTACAGTATGGAAAACGGCTATGTTTGTATGAAGCGGGCGCTGGAAGCGAAGCTTCCTGTCACCGCTGTCTATGCGGTGTCGGACAGCACGGCGATCGGGGCCTGCAGAGCTCTTATGGAAGCAGGAAAGCGGATTCCAGAGGATGTGTCGGTGGCGGGATTTGATGGTCTGGATATTACCAGGTATTACAATCCGACCCTTACCACCATCCGGCAGCCGGTAGAGAAGATGGCATATGCAACCAGCAAGCTTTTGTTTGATGAGATAAAAAAAGGCGCCAGGCACCAGCAGATTATTTTCCCGGCAGAACTGGTGGTAGGAGAATCCACTAGAAGGCTGGAGCAGGAGTGAAACGTAAAAACAGCGGCAAAAGATCCTTATAAGAGGAATGCCGCTGTTTTTCATCTGTTTTCCTGTATGTTATGGCGTTGTGGTGTTGATATAGATGCTTACCTCTCCGCTGCTGCCGGAGGATTCGGAAGGGTCCGGCGTTTGTGAGGAAGCGGCGTCTGCAGCATTTGTGCCGTTCGCTTGTGCAGCTGCGGCTGCTGTTGTTTCCGATTCCGGAACTGCTTCAGAATATTCCTCTGCAGAACCCTCTGTTTCATCAGAAAGGGTCTGGCCGTTGATATCTGCAGCTTCCTCTGCTTCGGAAACCGCAGAGGCAGCGGGAGTTCCGTCTGGATTCAGCAGCTCCATGTGGGTGCTGAAGGTGGCCTGCATGGGATTTCCTGCCAGATCGGAGGCATAGATGATCAGGCTTTCTTCGTCCATCTCGAAGGTGAAGGTCCCAGTCTGCTTATCCACTGAGACCGGCGCAATGGAAAGGCCGGAGGCGGTCACACCATATACGGACGTCCAGTCCAGTCCGGATTGGCTGTCATCCAGCGTCAGTGTCAGGATTCCGTCCTGAATGGAATACTGATCGCCCACCAGAGGAGCTACATCGTCCAGGATGTTTACATGTTCATACTGGATGTCCGTCATGCCGTTCAAGCTTTTGGCATAGATCTCAATCACCCCATTCCGGGTGATCGTGGCCGTGTAGCGGCCTTTCTTACCCTCTGTCATTTCCAGGGGAGAACCTTCCTGGGAAGAAGTAAATTCCCGAATGGGGAGGAGGGATGTTACAGTTACAGCGGCTGTAGTGGTCCGATAATCTCTGGTATCTGCCACCTGGATTGTGATATGGGGCTTGGATGCCACCAGTATAAATAAAATGCCGTTTACCACGATAAAAGGAAGCAGGTAAAACAGCAGTACATCCATCCAGCCGCTCCGCTTTTTCGGCCTGCGTGTCTGGTGGCTGCTGCGTCCGGCATGAGCTTCCGGTTCATGTTTTGGTTTCATGAAAAACCTCCTTTTTGTCCCTTTGGGCAGCTGTGAGAGGATTAAAACAGTTACCCTGATGGTATCGTCAGTGAACAAGCGAGCGCGCCCTTGTCCACTGACGGTACGTTTAGCATATCAGAAAACCAGGAATCTTACAAGTTTATCTTCTATATTTCGCCGGGGTATGTTATGATGGTAGCGGGAAGATGAGATTTTTGAATAGGAAAATTCGTAACTGTACTGAACAGTTACGAAAATTACTGTGAATGAGGAAGCAGCTCTGCTTCCCACGAGCGGAGGTTTTTATATGATTGTGAAAAAGGCAGTGGCATTTGCAGAACAAGCACATCGCGGAGCGGTGCGGAAGGGAACTACGATTCCATATATCACCCATCCGCTGGAAGCTGCTGTTATCGTGGCTTCCATGACCAGAGATCAGGAAGTGATTGCGGCTGCGGTCCTTCATGATGTGGTGGAGGACGCTGGAGTTTCCGGCCAGGAACTGCGGGAACAGTTTGGGGACCGGGTGGCAGACCTGGTGCTTGCAGAAACGGAGGATAAGTCCAAGTCCTGGATGGAGCGGAAGTCTGCAACCATTGAACATTTGAAGCATGCAGCCATCGAGGAAAAGATGTTGGTGCTGGGAGATAAGCTGAGCAATATCCGCTGTTCGGCCAGAGATTATCTGCTGGAGGGGGAGAACTTCTGGCAGCGGTTCAATGAAAAGCGGAAGGAACTGCATGGCTGGTATTATGATGGTGTGGCCAGCGGCCTTTTTGAGCTGGCTCAGTACCCGGAGTACCAGGAATTTGTAACTCTTTGCAGAATGGTCTTCCATGGAGAGATGCCATAGGCCTTCCATGCATTACCTGGCTGCACCTGGGAGATCGCTATATCGTAACAGTTCAGATATCTTGAACTGTTATTAAGAAGCATCGGATGAGGAAAAACAAAGTGAGGCTAGGTATTGACTGATGAAAAAGAAAAGACGAAAGAAGATAAACCGCCGGCAGAGAAAACAAATTTTGACGGCAGTTAAGCTGCTGGCAGCAGGCGCAGCAGCGGCTGTGCTGCTGTTGAAACCGGCGGTTTTATGTAACGTGGAGGAGCCGGCGGTGATCAGGCGGGTACCTCAGTCTGAGGCGGCAGAGGAAGAGAAAACGCCAGGACCTCAGATCGACCCGGAGCAGCCGATGGTAGCGCTTACCTTTGATGATGGTCCCAAGGCATCGGTAACAAACCGGATCTTAAAAAGCCTTGAGGAGGCCGGAGGGAGAGCCACCTTCTTTATGGTAGGAAGCAATGTGGCGGCCAATGAAGACAGCGTAAACCAGATGGTAGCCCAGGGCTGTCAGGTAGGAAACCATACCTTTGGACACAAATACATAACAAATCTGAATATTCAGGAACTGGAGGCACAGCTGGGGGGAACCAATCAGGCTGTACTGGATGCCTGCGGCATTCTGCCTATGGTGATGCGTCCTCCAGGCGGCAAGACAGATGAGGCATCGCTGAATGCACTGACAGAGATGGGAATGCCTGCCATTATGTGGTCTATTGATACCAAGGACTGGCAGCACAGGGATGCCCAGATTACCATCCAGACTGTTTTAGAGCAGGTGAAGGACGGAGATATCATCCTGATGCATGATATTTATTCCGCCACAGCCGATGCAGCAGAGGTTCTGATCCCTGCGCTGGTGGAACGGGGCTTTCAGCTGGTGACCGTGGCGGAGCTGGCCTCCTTCCGGGGCGGCATGGTGCCAGGACAGAAATATTATCGGTTTTATCCTTAAAAATGTAATAGAAAAGCTATCGAAAGATATTCTATACCTAAAAAACGGAGAATATTGGAAATAACTCTTGAAAAAAAGCAGCACAACCGATATAATATCCATATGGCGGTATCATTCTTATATCGCCGGCCGGTGATCCGGCTGCCGATTTGTTCTGAATCGGCTGATTCCAGGTTTCACAGTACGTTGAAAACAGCATAGACAGGAAGCTCCTCCTATCCGCAGAGTGCGGAAAGGAGGATTTATGAATCAGAAAATAAGAATCAGAAAACGAGAATCTGAGAAACGCTTCCATAAAAGGCCGGGATTGCCGGAGCAGATGTCTGGCTGTGGTCTAAGGAGGCTGGCAGCGGTATGCTTGATTGGGCTTCTTGTGCTGTCACCATGTATTCCCCGGATCCAGGGCAGCGGTCAGGCACAGGCGGCGGAACTGACCATTGATGTTCTGGTAGAGCAAAGTATGCTGACAGATGTGACATTTGATTTTTTTCAGGAGCAGGTGGGAAGCGAGATCTTCTATTGGATAAAAAAGGACGGGACACCATTGTTTTGCGTGCAGCAGCACAAGCCGCAGCTTCTGGGAGGATCGGCCACTGAGTGTTCAGAAGCATTTGAAGATGGAACTCATTTTACCAGATCCCAATATGAGCTGGTTTCCATTGTGCTTCAGTGCTGCCAGCAGAAGGTGGAGGAAAATGGGGAGCTTGCGGCTGGTGAATATCTGGCAGGGCAGGCTGCCATCTGGGGTATCCTGTCCAAGTATTGGACAGGAACAGATAAGCTTCAGACAGAGATGGAGATTCTATATGAACATGTCCGGGATTGGAATGGAATGCCATCGGAGGAGCTGGTGGAACAGGCAAGAATTATGGAGGAGGTCATCTGTCAGGCAATTGATGATTATTATCAGGATGTCAGCAGGTATGTTCCCGCATTTGCTTCCAAATATCCGGATAAGGCTCCTGTCTGGCAGGCTCAGTGGCAGGAAGATGGGAGCTGTCAGGCGGTATTCTGGCTGGAGGATCGGGCGGAGGCGGTTAAGGACTTTGAATTTCAGCTTCCGGAGGGCTGGGACTTTTCCTGGGAGGAAGATCAGATCACATTTACCTGCCGACAGCCGGAAGCTGGAAGTATTTCTGTGACCGGCACAGCGCCGGAGGATTCTATCCTTGGCAAAGCCATGCCCATTGGGCTGATCCGCCTTGTGATACCGAAGAGCCTTTTGTTTCAGCATATGGTTTCCGGCGTAGAGATTACAATTCCATGGAGCTGTTATTTTAAGCTTTTTGTGCCGGAACCGCCGGAAGGCACCGGAAGCTGGTATCTGCCGCAGGTATCCTATTACCGGCACCAGGAGGATTTCTCCGCGATTTACGGTGTGCAGCTGGAAAAGACAGATGGAGATACGAAGAAGCCTCTGGCAGGTGTGAAGTTCCAGGCGCTGGAATATTTTGATGACAGTCAGTTGGGAGGGACTGTGCTGGATCGGACGCAGTTTCAGACCTGGGATGGCTGGAACGTCATGTGTCCGGAGATCGTTACCAACGAGGCGGGCAGATTAAGTCATTGGGACCAGAAAGAATATCATTATGAAAAAACTTACTGCGGCGGGCACCTGGATCCTGTAGTGGAGTATGAGGGATATTCGGAAAAGAAGCGGCAGCAGATGGAGAAAGAAGCCTGGGAGGCGTGGGAAGCATCTGTGGAGGATTGCAGCCAGCGATGCGATTATCATACGGTGGACGGAACCGGCAGTCAGATGGCAGAAGCGGACCGGAATTTGGCATATGAGCAGTTTATTCATCTGATATATGGATATACCTTTGCGGAAACAGAAGGGCTGGAAGGGTATCTTCCTCATGGGGAAAGTCCGAAGGATACAAGGATTGAAACCATCTTCATCACATCAGCTCAGGCAGGAGGAGAAATCATTCATGAGGGCAGTCTGCCGCAGCTGTCAGGGAGATCAATTGACCGGGTAAGGGCCAGTGCCAGTTCCAGCGATGCAGCTAGAAGAACTGCCAGCACCAGTTCCAGCGAT
>JAUNOF010000178.1 GCA_030537215.1 Lachnospiraceae bacterium | reverse complement strand
AGGCGATTTTCAATGGATTTTTGCTCGTAACTGTGAGGGTACCGAACAGTTACAAAACAGGATAATAGTTCCAGGAAAAGGAATGCAGGAAGTATTACAAGATAGAAGGAGACGGCTATGAAAAAGATCCTGGGAATGATAGAGGCGGAGCTGAAGAGCGCGTTTACCGCCTGTGGTTATGAGGAGAAATTTGGAAAGGCGGTTTTGTCCAACCGCCCGGATTTATGTGAATATCAGTGCAATGGCGCCATGGCGGCGGCCAAGGCATATAAGAAAAAGCCGATTGATATTGCTGGAGATGTGGTGGCGAAGCTGCGGGAAGGCCGCATGTTTTCCCTGTGTGATGCCGTGATGCCGGGCTTTATCAATTTAAAGCTGGATGGCGGATTTGTGGCGGAATATCTGAATCAGATGGCGGCAGATCAGCGGCTGGGGCTGGAGACACAGGAGAAGCCTCTGACGATTATCGTGGATTACGGCGGAGCCAATGTGGCGAAGCCGCTGCATGTAGGCCATCTGCGCTCCGCGGTTATCGGTGAAAGCATCAAGCGGATGGGACGGGCGCTGGGGCATAACATGATCGGCGATGTTCATCTGGGGGACTGGGGACTGCAGATGGGACTGATCATTGAGGAGCTGCGTGACCGGAAGCCGGAGCTGCCCTACTTTGATGAGAGCTTTGCGGGAGAATATCCCAAGGAGGCTCCCTTTACCATCAGCGAATTGGAGGATATCTATCCCACTGCCAGCAAGAAGGCCAAGTTTAAGGCAGATGAGGCCAGAGAGCAGGGCATGAGCCAGGAGGAGATCGCAGCGAAGGAAGCGGCATCCAGGGCATTTGCGGAACGTGCCCATCTGGCGACCAGAAAGCTGCAGGAGGGGTACCCTCCCTTTACCGCCATCTGGAATCACATTATGAATGTGTCCAAGGCAGATTTAAAGAAGAATTATGGGAACTTAAATGTTTCCTTTGATTTATGGAAGGGCGAGAGCGATGCCCAGAAGTACATTCCGGATCTGATCCAGAACCTGATCGATCAGGGACTGGCTTATGAGAGCCAGGGGGCGCTGGTTGTGGACATCGGGGAGCCCGCGGATTCCAAGGAGCTTCCGCCATGTATCGTGCGGAAGTCAGACGGAGCGGCATTGTACGCCACCTCGGATCTGGGAACCATTATTGAGAGGGAGAAGGACTTCCATCCAGATGCCTATATCTATATTGCAGACAAGCGCCAGGAGCTTCACTTCACCCAGGTGTTCCGGGTAGCCAAGAAGGCTGGATTTGTAGCGCCGGATCAGTCCATGAGCTTTTTAGGCTTCGGCACCATGAACGGCAAGGATGGGAAGCCCTTTAAGACCCGTGACGGCGGCGTAATGCGTCTGGAGCATTTGATTTCGGATATCGACCAGGCAGTTTACCAGAGGATCATGGAGAACAGGACCGTATCTGAGGAGGAGGCCAAGGAGACAGCCAAGACTGTAGGGCTGGCGGCCTTAAAGTACGGCGATCTTTCCAACCAGGCAGCAAAGGATTATATTTTTGATATTGACCGCTTTATTTCTTTTGAGGGAAATACGGGACCTTACATTCTTTACACCATCGTCCGCATTAAGTCTATTTTAAGCAAGTACAGGGATCAGCAGGGCAGCAGGGAGAATCTTGCTATCCTTCCGGCAGTATCGGAGGCAGAGAAGGATCTGATGCTGGAGATTGCCAAGTATAACGATGTGCTGGAGACGGCGTTTGCAGAAAAGGCGCCTCACAAGATCTGTCAGTATATTTACGATCTGTCTAATGATTTTAATCGTTTTTATCATGACACCAAGATCCTGTCAGAGGAGGACAAAAAGCAGCAGGCAAGCTGGATCGGGCTGATCACGCTGGCAAAGGATGTACTGAGTGCCTGCATTCAGGTGCTTGGCTTTGAGGCGCCGGAGCGGATGTAGAAGAAGCGCAGCTAGTGTATAGGCAGTGTGGCTCTGCATTGATGCAGCAGCGGCAAGTTAACGGGGGGAGCCTGTTTTGAAAATTAAAAATCTATCGACCAGCGCCTTCTGGAAGGGCGAGGTAGGAGTGAAAGCTTTGGTGGAGGATGCCGGGGCAGAGTATCAGGTACAGCTTTATGGCAGGGGTAGTTCAGTGCGGGACTACTCCTGTTCCTGCAGAGAAGGAAATTCCTATAAGGGGATGTGCTGTCATGGGGCGGCTGTATGGGAAGCATATCAGAAAAGCATAAAAAGCACGAAAACCAGTGGTGTTCCGTCTTTGGTCTATACTTCTCCGGAAGTGCGTACTATGATTCGGGAGTATACCAACCGTGAGGTGGCTCAGATCCAGCTGGAAGGTCAGGAGGCCTACGTGACGCTGACCCCCAGGCTGATGATCACCAACAACAGCCGTGAGGTGAAGGTGGAGTTTAAAGTAGGCCGGGAACGGCAGTATATCATAAAGGATCTGGTTTCCTTTGCCCAGGCTGTGAGTCATGGAAGCCTGGTGGAATATGGAAAAAATTTTTCCTTTCACCATAGCTTGGATGCTTTTACGCCGGAGTGCCGGCCTCTGGCAGAGCTGGTGGTGGAGATTGCCAATACCTACCGGGAGTATTACTCCCAGTTTCGGAAGTCTTCCTTTGAGACCCAGCCGCCTCTTCGGGAGCTGAGTTTGAACCGGGAGAACCGTGACCGATTTTTTTCGATTATGGAAAACCAGGTGGTGGAAACCGAGGTGGGCATGAAAGGGAAAAGCCTGCTTTTGATCTGCCGCCAGAATCCTCAGTTTCATGTGCAGGTGAAGCAGCAGGGGCGGGATGGGCTTTCCGTGTCCTTAAGCGGCAAGCGGTTTACCTTTTTTGGGGAGAAGTGTCTGTATCTGGGGGATGAGATACGGCTTTACCGGTGCGACGAGGAGTGCAGCCGGACTTTGGGCGTGTTTGTGGACCAGATGAATCAGAGCATTAAGAGCACGGTAACGGTGAATGAAAAGGATATTCCTCTTTTCTATGAGCGGGTGCTCCGCAGGATCGAGCCGTACTGTATCTTTGATGGGGATGAGATCGACTGGGAGGCTTACCGTCCCAAACCGCTGCGGGCTGAGTTCCGTTTTGATTCGGAGCGGCCGGGAGAGCTTTCCATGGAGCCGGTTCTTTCCTATGGGAATTATTCCTTTCATCCCATTGAGGATGAAACCCTTCCAAGGACGGTGTGCCGGGATGTGCCGGGAGAATTTCGTGTCAGCCAGGTGATTGCCCGGTATTTTAAGTATAAGGAGCCGGATGAGAAAAAGCTGATTATCCGCGATGATGATGAGACGCTGTTTCGGCTGCTTGAAAGTGGAATGGAGGAGTTTTCACAGCTGGGCTCTGTTCTGATTTCCGATACCATTCGAAAATGGAAGATTCTTCCTCCTCCCAAGGTGGAGGCCAATGTATCCATGGGAAGCGGCTGGCTGGATATCAAGATTGATATGGAGGGATTGACCAGCAGCGATCTGACCAGGATTCTGGAGGCATACCAGCAAAAACGGAAGTTTTACCGCCTGAAATCCGGTGAATTCTTAAAGCTGGAGGATGGGGGCCTGCTGGCGGTGGCCCGCTTAAGCGAGGGCCTTTCCCTGTCTGCGGAGGAGCTGCTAGGCAATGGAGTCCGCCTGCCTGGATACCGTGCCCTTTACCTGGACAGCTTGTTCAAGGAAGGGCCGGGAATCGCATTTTACCGGGATCAGATGTTCAAGGCCATGGTTCGCGGAATGAAGGCTGTGGAGGACAGTGATTTTGCAGTTCCGGCTTCTCTGCAGGGCGTGCTGAGAGGCTACCAGAAGATCGGCTACCGCTGGCTGCGGACGCTGGACGCATACGGGTTCGGCGGAATCCTGGCAGATGATATGGGACTGGGAAAGACGCTGCAGATGATCTCTCTGTTTGCTGATGAGTATGGAACAGAGGAATGGGTACAGGGAAAGGATCGGTCCATCATCATCTGTCCGGCTTCCCTGGTTTACAACTGGGAGAACGAATTCCAAAAGTTTGCTCCGCAGCTTGGCGTCTGCGCAGTAGCCGGCAATGCTGCCGAGCGGGAGGCGCTTCTTCATTCCCTGGATGAACAGGGCTGCCAGATTGTGATCACCTCCTATGAGCTGCTGAAGCGGGATATGGAGTATTATGAAAAGATGTCCTTCCGCTATCAGGTGATCGACGAGGCCCAGTATATCAAAAATGCCTCCACTCAGAGTGCCAAGGCGGTAAAGGCCATCTGCGCCAAGACCCGCTTTGCCCTGACTGGAACTCCCATTGAAAATCGGCTCAGTGAACTGTGGAGCATCTTCGACTATCTGATGCCTGGATTTTTATTCACCTATCAGAAGTTTAAGAAATCCTATGAAACCCCGATCGTGAAGGAAGGGGATGAGGAAGCGGTTCGGAACTTAAAGCGCCTGATCGGTCCCTTCATTCTGCGCCGTTTGAAAAAGGATGTGCTGAAGGAGCTGCCGGATAAACTGGAAACTTACGTATATTCCCGGTTCGAGGGCCGCCAGAAGGAGCTTTACACCGCCAATGCAGCCAAGCTGAAGGCAGAGCTGGAGAACCAGACCGACGGAGCTTACAACTCCGACAAGCTTCAGGTCCTGGCAGGTCTTACCAGGCTGCGCCAGATCTGCTGCGATCCCAGCCTGTGCTATGAGAACTACAAGGGCGGCTCCGCCAAGCTGGATACTTGCATCGACCTGGTGAAAAACGGCGTCCAGGGCGGCCATAAGATCCTTTTGTTCTCCCAGTTCACCTCTATGCTTACCATCATCGAAAAACGGCTGAAGGAGGAGGACATCCGCTTCTACACCCTGACAGGAAGTACATCCAAGGAAGAGCGGCTCCAGATGGTAGAAGCCTTTCACAGCGACGATGTGCCGGTGTTCCTGATCTCTCTGAAGGCAGGAGGAACCGGACTGAATCTGACAGCAGCGGATATGGTAATCCACTACGATCCATGGTGGAATGTAGCGGCGCAAAACCAGGCGACCGACCGGGCGCACCGCATCGGGCAGGAGAAGCAGGTTTCTGTGTTCAAGCTGATCACCAAAGGGACCATTGAGGAAAATATTATGATGCTGCAGGAATCCAAGAAGAATCTGGCGGATCAGATTATTGCGGAGGGTACCTTGTCCTTCGGCAGCCTGACCAGAGGAGATATTCTGCAGATGCTGGGGTGAGGGGTGCCTGTGGGGCAGTATCCCGTCTGCAGATTGACATCGCAAAAAGTAGTTTTACAGTTATGTTTTAATGTGGAGAAAGGAGTATAATGGTTATGAAAGTATTGATGATTAACGGCAGTCCTCACGCAGAGGGCTGCACCTGCACCGCGTTAAGGGAGATTGCAAAGGCATTGAAGGAGGACGGCATTGACAGCGAGATCCTTTCGATTGGAACGGGGGCGATTCATGGCTGTATCGGCTGCGGCGGCTGCGGAAAGCTGGGGCATTGTGTCTTTACGGATGACCCGGTCTGTCAGGCAGTGGAGAAGGCGAAGGAGGCGGACGGCCTGATTGTTGGGTCGCCGGTTTACTATGCTTCCCCCAACGGCTCCATCCTTTCGTTTATGGACCGGATGTTCTATTCCGGCGGCAAGTATCTGGCCTATAAGCCGGCGGCTGCCATTGCATCGGCAAGAAGAGCGGGAACCACGGCGACGCTGGATGCTCTGAATAAATATTTTCTGTTCAATAAGATGCCCGTTGTGTCTTCCAACTATTGGAACATGGTTCATGGAAGCTGTGCTGAGGACGTGGCTCAGGATCTGGAGGGGCTTCAGATTATGCGGACTCTGGGACATAATATGGCATGGATGTTAAAGTGCATTGAGGCAGGAAAGGCACAGGGAATTGATCACCCGGAAGGGGAAGCGAAGATTAAGACGAATTTTATCCGGTAAGTTTGTAAGGTATTGGAACTGTTTTTGACAGGATGAAGCGCTGTATCAGAAGGAAGC
>JAUNOF010000177.1 GCA_030537215.1 Lachnospiraceae bacterium | reverse complement strand
CTCCCATGATCTATTAGTAATTCGCGCTTGCAGATATATGATTTCTGTGCTATAGTTATCACGTTGCTGTCGTTAATGCAGCACCATTTGTCCGGCAGAACCGGACACTCTGGAGAGTCTCTTGTACCGGCTGCATGGCAGCCAGATGGTCAGAGCGCCGAAGGTGTTAAGCGGATCATGCAGATGATTCCCAATCAGTCCACTGATAAAAGGCGGATGATTGGTCTGCAGGATTGCAGCCGATCTCTCAGGCAAAAGGACAGGGCAGGATTTGTCTCTCTGGAGGAAATAACCACAGAGGGAGAGAAGAAAATCATGGATGCATTATTAAACTGGGTCGATTCCGTTAATGACATACTGTGGAACACAGTGCTGATCGTCATGCTTTGCGGAACCGGCATTTTTTATACCCTTCGGCTGAAGTTTATTCAGATCAGGAAGTTTAAGGAAGGCTGCAGGCTGGTGTTCGGTCATTTCAGCCTGAAGGGGGAAAAGGGAGAGAATGGTGAGATGACTCCCTTTCAGTCCATGGCAACTGCCATTGCCGCACAGGTAGGGACGGGAAATCTGACAGGAGCGGCAACTGCGCTGATAGGCGGCGGTCCGGGAGCGATATTCTGGATGTGGCTGTCTGCCTTTTTCGGCATGGCAACGATCTACGCAGAGGCAACTCTGGCCCAGGAGTACAAGACGGTTGAGAATGGAGAAGTGACTGGAGGCCCCATTTATTACATTCGTCACGCATTTAAAGGATCCTTCGGAAAGCTTCTGGCGGCCTGCTTTGCTGTCTTTATTATCCTGGCTTTGGGATTTATGGGAAATATGGTACAGTCCAATTCCATCGGCGCCGCCTTCTCGGAGGTATTTCAGGCCAGAGGGATCAATATTCCGCCGCTGGCAGTGGGTGTTCTGGTAGCAGCCTTTGCAGCCTTTGTGTTCTTGGGAGGCACCAAGCGTCTGGCAAGTGTGGTGGAGAAGGTAGTGCCGATTATGGCTGGCGTGTATATTGCAGGAAGTCTGATTCTGATCCTTCTTCATATCACAGCGGTTCCGGCAGCGCTTCAGATGATCTTTACGGGCGCCTTTTCACCAAAGGCTGTCTTAGGCGGCGCGGCGGGAATTACAGTTCGTGAGGCAGTCCGCTATGGGATTGCCAGAGGATTGTTCTCCAATGAAGCCGGTATGGGCTCCACGCCTCACGCCCATGCCCGTGCTACTGCGAAAAATCCTCATGAGCAGGGACTGGCAGCGATGATCAGTGTTTTTATTGATACCTTTGTGATCTTGAATCTGACCGTATTTTCTGTTTTGACCACCGGTGTGCTGAACAGCGGAAAGAACGGCATTGCACTGACCCAGGCGGCATTTGCCGCCAGCTTTGGAAGCTTCGGAGATATCTTTATTGCCGTCTGCCTTCTGTTTTTCGCTTCCTCCACCATTATAGGCTGGCATTTTTTCGGCGCTATCAATGTGAAGTATCTGTTTGGAGAACAGGCAGTCAGGATCTACTCCATCATTGCGGTGGCCTTCATTGTGGCAGGCTCTACCCTGAAGGTAGATCTGGTATGGTCTTTATCCGACTTTTTCAACGGCCTGATGGTCATTCCAAATGCTCTGGCGCTGTGGGCGCTGGCCCGAGTGGTGGAAACGATCTGCAGAAAGTATGAAGACAGGCAGTAATTGTTCAGCAGGTCAGATAACCTGGGCTAGAAGGCAAAAATCCATTTAAAATCGTAAGAAATAGTCTCTTGACGGGGCTGTTTCTTTTTGCTATCATAACTGTATTAATAATATTAATACAGTTAATTTGATTCATACAGTTATCTGCAAGGCTGCAAAAAAATGCTGCAAGAATGTACCTGGCAGAGCGGAAAGGAGAAAATTTGTGATTGTATTAGACTACAAGGACCGGCGGCCCTTATATGAACAGGTAGCAGAGCGGTTCCAGGAGCTGATCGTGAAAGGGATTCTGCCCAAAGATATGCAGATGCCCTCTGTTCGGACTCAGGCCATGCAGCTTTCCATTAATCCCAATACCATCCAGCGGGCTTACAGCGAGCTGGAGCGGCAGGGATATATTTATTCTATTAAAGGAAAGGGAAGCTTTGTGGCGGATATTAACGGGCTTCTGGATGTAAGGAGAAAGGAATGGACCGCACAGATGAAGGATCTGGCAGAGGAAGGTTACTCCATAGGGATCACCAGACAGGAGATGGAGCAGATCATTAAAAAAGCAGAGCCCCCATCAGAAACAGTCTGCAAAGGCGGAAACGAAAAAGGAGGGATCAATTGTGATTAAAGCGGAAAATCTGACGAAACGCTTTGATGATATTATTGCAGTAGACCATATCACAGCAGAGATTAAGGAAGGCTGTGTGTTCGGTTTGATCGGGACCAATGGTTCCGGAAAAAGCACCTTTCTGCGCATGGCAAGCGGAATCTTAAAGCCGGATGAAGGGAGCATTACCATTGACGGGGAGCAGATATGGGAGAATCCAAAGATAAAGGGAAGATTCTTTTACATATCGGATGACCAGTACTTTTTTTCCAATGGGACGCCTCAGGAGCTGATGCAGTTTTACCGCTGCCTGTATCCAGCCTTTGATGAGAAGCGGTTTTATCATCTGCTGGACAGCTTCGGACTGAAAAAGGACCGAAAGATCAACACCTTCTCGAAGGGAATGAAAAAGCAGGTATCGGTTATCTGCGGGATCTGTGCAGGGACCGATTACATCTTCTGCGATGAGACCTTTGACGGACTGGACCCGGTGATGCGGCAGACAGTGAAAAGTCTGTTTGCCAACGATATGGCCGAGCGGAATCTGACCCCTATCATTGCCTCCCACAATCTTCGGGAGCTGGAGGATATCTGTGACCATGTGGGGCTGCTGCACCGGGGCGGGATCCTGCTTTCTAAGGATCTGGATGACATGAAGCTGAATCTGCATAAATTACAGTGCGTATTACAGCCAGGGATGACGCCGGAGCATCTGGTAGCTCTGGATATTGTAAAGACGGAGCAGACAGGAAGCATTTATACCTTGACAGTCCGGGGAAATCAGGAGGATATTATGGCATGGATGGCTTCCTACCAGCCGGTCTTTTATGAATTAATTCCCTTATCCCTGGAAGAAATCTTTATCAGTGAAACGGAGGTGGCCGGATATGACGTCAAGGCACTTATACTTTAAATTGTTTCAGGAGGATGTGAAGCGGAAGGCCTGGGCGGCTGCACTGCTGGGGCTGACCTTATTCTTTTCTCTCCCTGTGGCAATGGCCATGGTGATCTCCACGATTCGGGAGGAGTACTGGGGAGCAGAAACGGCAGCAAAGCGTTATCAGAATGTAATGGAGATCCTGTCCTTCGGCGACAGCTTTCCGCTGGTTACAATGGTCTTATTCTGCGGCGCTGTGGTTATGGGAATTGCCACATTTTCTTATCTGCATCACAAAAAACAGGTTGATTTCTATCACAGCCTTCCGGTAAAGCGTGATCTGCAGTTTGCCGTACATATCACAACTGGAATCCTGCTGCCGGCATTGATCTACCTGATTGCAGTTGGAATGGCAGTGGCGGTAGCTGCAGTAAATGGAATTTGCTCCGGAGAGATTCTGATAGCAGCAGTGACTGGATATCTGGCAAACCTGATGTACTATTTGCTGGTGTATGCTGTGGTGGTGCTGGCTGTGATGATGACAGGAACGATGATCGCCTCCCTGCTGGGAACCGCTGTATTTTTCTGGTATTTCCTGGGATTAAGTGCGGTGATTACCGCCTTCTGCAGTACCTGGCTGGATGCCTATTACTATAATTCCCCCAGTATCTGGAATCGGGTACTGTATAAGCTTTCTCCGGTATGGGCTGTGCTGTCAGCCATGTCGGACGGCATCACTCCCAAAATGGCAGTGGGCAGCTTGGCAGCCACAGTCCTGCTGCTTGCAGCCAGCTTCCTTCTGTATCAGAGGAGGCCCTCGGAAGCGGCGGGAAAGACCATGGCATTTCCAATCTCCATGCCGATCATCAAAGTGCTTTTGGTGATCTTATTCGGTATGACCGGAGCTTTATTCTTCTCCTCAGTAAAAGACAGCCTTGGATGGATGGTGTTCGGCGCAGTCACCGGAGTGGTGATCTCCCATTGCGTGATCGAGGTAATCTACCATGCAGACTTTAAAAAGCTGTTCTGCCATGAAAAGGTTATGGCCCTTTGTATGACAACAACCCTTCTGATTTGTCTGTCCTTTTATTTTGACCTGTTCCGGTTCGATACTTATGTACCGGAGGCAGATCAGGTCAAGGCGGCTGCTATTGATTTCGATCAGGACTGGTGGGTTGCCTATGGCTTCGATGAAGGGTCCGGTGTGAATCGAAACAGCACAGAATATTTGATGGAGCATGGAACGGTGCAGAATATCCCGGCTCTGCTGGAAATTGCCCGGGAAGGGGTTCGGCAGATCAATCTGGATGATGAGAACCGATATGGGTATGATAACATTTCTTCGATTACGATCCGCTATACGTTAAAAAGCGGACGGAAGGTCTACCGGCTGTACCGCATGTCCCTTGAGCCGGTGATGGAATCTGCAGAAATTCTTTATGGAGAACCGGAACTGAAGAAGGCCATTTATCCCGGACTTGCCATAAATGCAGAGGAGGCCGCAGAGCATCTGGTCTATACCGAGAATGGAGCCTTCAATCACCTTTCTAATATCAGCCTGGAACAGCGCAGACAGGTGGTTGAAGCTTATCAGGAAGAAATGATGGACATGAGTTTTACACGCCGAAAAAGCGAATGCCCGGTGGGAGAGCTGCTTCTGATTTCCAATGAGGATTTTGAAAAGATTCAGTCCTGGCAGGATGACTGGACATATCAGTACCGTACCTATGCAAGCGGTTATTTTAATGGATATTATTATCCTATCTACCCCTCCTTTACCAGAACCATTGCTGCCTTGAAGGAGTGCGGCATTGAGGCCGGCAGCTTGCTGACACCGGATCAGATCTCTGGCATTCAGGTTCACATTTACCACCAGGAGCTTGCCCAGGCTTCCGGGGATTCTGCTGAGGAGACCACAGCAGAAGGATTCCAGTCCGGCAAGGTCGTAACCATCACCTGCACAGAACCGGATCAGATCGAGGAAATTCTGCGGGCAGGCTATTTATATCATTACGGAAATAAAAATTCTCTGCTTCAAAGAGAAGCCGGATACGAGATCGATGTGATTCTGAAAAATGAAACGATTGATGGGGATACCAACCTTCAAGGAAGCTTTTTTAAGGGTCAGGTTCCAGCATTTGTTTTAGAAGAAAAAGGAAGATAACAGAATACACAAAAAGCTCCCCCACTTTTTCCTAAGCGGGAGGAGCTTTTTGTGTGTTATCCAAACAATGCTCCTAGAAGTCCATAGGACAGCAGCGACATAATAACCGTTGCAATCACGATCCCAAGGAGAATTGCCGGAAAGGATTTGCGGATCTTCATATGAAGAAGGGAAGCCACCAGAGATCCAGTCCAGGCACCGGTGCCTGGAAGCGGGATTCCTACAAAGAGAACCAATCCCCAGAATCCGTATTTTTCAACCTGTCCTTTATTCTTATCCGCCTTCTGGCGAAGCCAGATGGCAATCTTTTGAAGTCCGGGCACGCCTTCCATCCAGTCCAGCACCTTTTCAATCAAAAGGAGAATAAAGGGAATCGGAAGGATATTTCCAATGACGCAGATGGGAATTGCCCGCAGGATGGGAACATTTAAAAGCGCCGGGGAAGCAGCCAAAAGCCCTCCCCTCAGCTCCAGGATCGGAACCATGGAGATCAGAAAGATAATCCCTTCACCGGATACCTTTCCGCCTAAGGCAGCAGTCAGCCATTGTACGAGAGAATCTGTCATGAATACGTCCTCAATTCTTTATCATTTTTAAATGGGCTGCACAGACAAAATGCAGCACAAATCTTTTCTATTATAATAGAAGGAACTATAAAATTCAATTCCTATCTGATTGCAAATCCTTAATTTTTCATGAAATTAATAATTTCCTGTAAAATGAAAGCAGCGATTCTCACAT
>JAUNOF010000176.1 GCA_030537215.1 Lachnospiraceae bacterium | reverse complement strand
ACTTGCAAATCCATAGGGAAATTTGAATTGTGCGTGACAAGGAAGTGTGTTATACTGTTAAAGATGACCAGGCTGAACAGGTCAGCAGTCTGGTCAGAAATTCAGGAAAATCCGGCAATTCATGATGTAAGCGGTTACATCTGCATTCATTGTTTGTATTGTTCGGATTTTCAAGAAAATGTTATAGAAAGAGGGTTAGGTTAGATGGGTTTGGCTACATTTAAAGGCGGCATTCATCCATATGAAGGAAAAGAGCTGTCAGAGAACAAACCGGTTCAGGAACTGCTTCCGAAGGGCGAGCTGGTGTATCCGATGTCTCAGCATATCGGCGCTCCCGCAAAGCCATTGGTGAAAAAGGGCGACCGTGTATTAGTCGGCCAGAAGATCGGTGAAGCAGGCGGATTCATCTCCGCGAACGTAATCTGTTCCGTGTCCGGTACTGTAAAAGCGGTAGAGCCGAGACTGGTTGTAAGCGGTCAGATGGTAACAAGCATTATCGTGGAGAACGATGGATTGTATGAAACCATTCCTCATTTCGGGGAAGATCGGGATTATACAAAACTCTCCAAGGAAGAGATCCGCAATATCGTAAAAGAAGCCGGTATTGTCGGTTTAGGCGGTGCAGGCTTCCCCACTCATGTGAAGCTGACGCCGAAGGATGAGTCCAAGATCGACTATATTCTGGTAAATGGTGCGGAGTGTGAGCCATACTTAACTTCCGACTACCGCATGATGATGGAAGAGCCGGAGAAGATCGTAGGCGGATTAAAGGTGATCCTGTCCCTGTTCGACAATGCCAAGGGCGTTATCGGTATTGAGAACAATAAGCCGGAAGGCATTAAGAAGCTTCAGGAATTAGTGAAGGATGAGCCAAGGATCGAAGTAAGAGAGCTGCTTACCAAGTACCCTCAGGGCGGTGAGCGTTCCCTGATCTATGCCATCACCGGAAGAAGCGTAAATTCCTCCATGCTCCCTGCAGACGCAGGCTGTATCGTGGACAATATCGATACGGTGATCGCCATCTACAATGCGGTGTGCAAGCAGACGCCTCTGATCCGGAAGATCATTACCATCACAGGAGATGCCATTGCAAATCCACAGAACTTCAATGTAAAGCTGGGAACCAATTACCAGGAGCTGGTAGCAGCAGCCGGCGGCTTTAAGACCGAACCGGAAAAGATCATCTCCGGCGGCCCGATGATGGGTATGGCGTTATTTACCATCGATGTGCCGGTTGCAAAGACTTCCTCCGCACTTACCTGCTTTACCAAAGATATGGTAGCAGCTCAGGCTCCTACACCATGTATCCGCTGCGGACGCTGCGTGGCAGCATGTCCAAGCCATATTGTACCGCCGATGATGATGAAGGCAGCACTGAAGAATGACTGTGCAGCATTTGAAAAAGTAAACGGTATGGAATGTATGGAGTGCGGAAGCTGTACGTATGTATGTCCTGCAAAGCGTCCTCTTACCCAGGCATTTAAGGATATGAGAAAGCAGGTTGCAGCAAACCGCAGAAAGAAAGCGTAGGAGGGATTATAGCATGAATCGATTATTAAACGTATCATCGTCCCCTCACGTCAGGGACTCGGTGACAACGCAGAACGTTATGTTCGATGTGCTGATTGCCATGCTTCCGGCAGCAGCCTTCGGTGTTTATCAGTTTGGCTTCCATGCACTGCTTGTGATCATCGCCACCATGGCAGCATGCGTGCTGAGCGAGTATCTCTATGAAAAAGGCATGAAGCTTCCGATTACAGTGGCTGACGGCAGCGCCCTGGTGACAGGTATGATCCTGGCATTAAACATGCCGGCAGATATTCCGCTGTGGATCCCTATGTTAGGCGGCGTATTTGCTATTATTGTAGTAAAGCAGCTGTACGGCGGTCTGGGACAGAACTTTATGAACCCGGCTTTAGCAGGCAGATGCTTCCTGCTGATCTCCTTTGCAGGCAAGATGTCCAGCTTCACTCTGGACGGATGGACCGGCGCAACTCCTCTGGCGCAGTTAAAGGCAGGCCAGAGCGTTGATGTGGCAGCGATGTTTATCGGCCGCATCCCGGGAACCATCGGTGAGGTATCGGTAATTGCCCTGCTGATCGGCGCGGCTTACATGGTATTTAAGAAGGTGATTTCCCTGCGGATCCCGGTTACTTATATCGTAACCACCGCACTGTTTGTATTTATTTTCGGACAGCAGGATTTAGGCTTTGTGGCAGCCCATGTATTCGGCGGCGGTCTGATTTTCGGCGCATTCTTTATGGCGACGGATTATGTGACCAGCCCCATCACTCCTAAGGGACAGATCGTATTCGGCGTGCTGCTTGGTATTCTCACCGGACTGTTCCGTCTGTTCGGCGGCTCCGCAGAGGGGGTTTCCTATGCGATCATCATCAGCAATATGCTGGTTCCGCTGATTGAGAAATTTACCCTTCCGACAGCATTTGGAAAGGAGGGCAAGAAGTCATGAGTAAAGGTGGATTTATGAAGGACGCCCTGGTTTTGTGCGCTATCACCGTAGTGGCAGGCGCATGTCTGGGCGGTGTTTATGAGCTGACAAAGGCTCCCATCGAGGCAGCAAATCTGGCTGCGAAGGCAGCGGCATACCGTGCGGTTCTCCCGGAGGCAGTATCCTTTGAGACGGATGATTTGACTGATACCATAGCGGCAGCCAATGCTGATATTGCCGGCATGGGCTTCGGCAATGTTACCGTAGATGAGGCAGTAACCGCAGTAGATGGTTCCGGCGCGCCAATGGGCTATGTGGTAACCTCTACCTCCAATGACGGCTATGGCGGCGCCATCACCGTATCCGTAGGTATTCAGGCAGACGGCACCGTAAACGGCATCGAATTCTTAACCCTTGCAGAGACCGCAGGTCTTGGTATGAACGCAAGCAAGCCGGAGTGGAAGGCTCAGTACGCAGGCAAGAAGGTTGAACAATTTGTCGTTACCAAGAACGGCGCTTCAGCAGAGAATGAGATCAACGCAATCAGTGGTGCGACCATTACCAGCAACGCAGTCACCGGTGCGGTAAATGCGGCAGTTTACTTTGCAACAAACTGCATGGCACAGTAGGAGGTGGGAAGTCATGAATAAATGTGTAGAACGTTTATACAACGGTATTATCAAAGAAAACCCGACCTTCGTCCTGATGTTAGGTATGTGTCCGACCCTGGCTGTTACCACGACGGCAATCAACGGTGTGGGTATGGGACTGTCCACGACGGCGGTTCTGGTGTTCTCTAACTTAATTATCTCCGCTTTGCGGAAGATTATTCCGGATCGTGTTCGTATTCCGGCTTATATTGTAATCGTAGCATCTCTGGTTACCATCGTTCAGCTGCTTCTGCAGGCATATATCCCAAGCCTGTATGAATCTCTGGGTATCTACATCCCGCTGATCGTAGTTAACTGTATCATCCTGGGCCGTGCAGAGGCTTATGCGGCAAAGAACGGCGTGGTAGAATCTGCATTCGACGGTATCGGTATGGGACTTGGCTTCACCGTAGGCTTGACCTGTATTGCCATCTTCCGTGAGATCCTTGGGGGCGGCGCCGTATTCGGTATGGAATTTATCCCGGAGGATTTCCGCATCACCATCTTCGGTCTGGCTCCTGGTGCATTCTTCGTACTGGCAGGTCTGACTGCACTGCAGAATAAGTTCAAGGCTCCATCTGCAACCAATGGCTCTGCTCCAAAGTCTGCTCTGGCATGCGGCGGCAACTGTGCAAGCTGCAGCGGCTCTGCATGTGCAGCCAACCACGAAACTCTGGATCAGATCCGGAAGGAGCAGGAGGCGAAAGCAGCAGAGGCAAAGAAGGCAGCAGCTTTAAAGGCGGCAGAGGCGAAAAAAGCAGCAGAAGCAAAGAAGGCTGCTGAGGCGGCCAAGGCACCTGCAGCAAAGAAAGCTGGAGAATAGGAGGGACCAGGTAGATGAAAGAGTTAATTTTAATTATTGTAGGATCTGCTCTGGTAAATAACATTATCCTGAGCCAGTTCCAGGGTCTGTGCCCATTCCTTGGCGTTTCCAAGAAGGTAGATACCTCCATCGGTATGGGCGGAGCCGTAATCTTCGTTATCACATTGGCATGTATCGCTACGAATCTGGTTTACTCCTTCGTGCTGGTTCCCCTGCACTTAGAGTACTTACAGACGATTGCTTTTATTTTGGTAATCGCAGCTCTGGTTCAATTCGTAGAGATGTTCTTAAAGAAGAACGTGCCTTCCCTTTATCAGGCGCTGGGCGTATTCCTGCCTCTGATCACCACCAACTGTGCCGTATTAGGCGCTGCACTGACCAATGTTCAGAAGGGCTACAACTTCATTTACAGCGTGGCAAATGGAATCGGTACTGCAGTTGGTTTTACCATCGCGATCGTATTGCTGGCAAGTATTCGTGAGAGCATTGAGGACAATGACATTCCATTTAACTTTCAGGGGTCACCAATCGTTTTGATCACCTCCGGTCTGATGGCAATTGCGTTCTTAGGCTTCTCAGGTTTGATTTAATTAGGGAGGAAGATGACTATGACAGGATTGCTGTTAGCGGCGGTCATCATCGGTGCAATCGGTATTATTATCGGTGTGCTCCTGGGGATTGCCAGTGAAGCGTTTAAAGTTGAAGTTGATGAAAAAGAAATCCTGGTTCGCGCTGAGCTGCCTGGCAATAACTGCGGCGGCTGCGGCTTCCCGGGATGTGACGGTCTGGCGGCTGCCATCGCTGCAGGAACGGCTCCGGTTAATGGATGTCCTGTAGGCGGCGCTGCAGTAGCAGACAAGATTGCCGCCATCATGGGCGTAGAGAGCGGAAGCTCCGACAAGATGGTTGCATTTGTAAAGTGTAAAGGTACCTGCGATAAGACCAGAGTACAGTACAACTACTTCGGTATCGATGACTGCAGCAAGGTAGCGGTAGTTCCAGGTGCAGGTGAGAAGGCTTGTGCTTACGGATGTATGGGCTACGGAAGCTGTGTGAAGGCATGCCAGTTTGACGCCATTCATGTAGTGGACGGCGTGGCAGTGGTTGACAAGGAGAAGTGTGTAGCCTGCGGCAAGTGCGTGGCTACCTGTCCAAACCATCTGATCGAGTTAGTTCCTTACAAGGCACAGCATCTGGTACAGTGCTCCTCCCACGATAAGGGCAAGGACGTTAAGGCGAAGTGCGACAGCGGATGTATCGCATGTACCCTGTGTACCAAGCAGTGCGAGGTTGGCGCGATCCATATGGATAACAACGTAGCTGTGATTGATTACAGTCTGTGCACCAACTGCGGCAAGTGCGCCGCCAAGTGCCCGGCAAAGGTAATCAAGTAGGGAATCTGATCCAGAATGAAAGAATAAAAGTAACTGTGAACGTACTGAACCGTTACGGATAAAAGCAGTTCTACAATGAAAGCCTGCTCCTGTGTTCTTGGACACAGAGCAGGCTTCTTTTTTAAAAAGGTATGGGGCACGCTTTTTTGCGTCCCCCAAGGAGGTAGTATAAAAAGAATATGCATTACAGGAAACCATAGGAATGATTTCTCTGTCTACGGATTTAGTATAGGATGGAATTGTGAAAATGCTGTGTGTACTTTATGAAAAAAATGTAAATTAATGATTTTTTTCCTCCTCGCTGTATTGTTTACCTGAATGCGGGCAACCTTTCGGTATCAAAGCAGGAGGAAGGAAGATGGAAATAATCATGATCCTGGCTGCATTGGCAGCTTTTTTTGGCTTTGCAATGGCCCGCGCGGCAGATCAGGGAGATCGGCTGCCAGGTCCGGGACAGTTGACAAAGGTGCCTAAGATGGAGAAGCCGGTGAACGTGCCAGAGCTAGAAAAGTCGGTGAATGTGCCAGAGAGGGGGAAGTCAGTGAACCTGTCAGCAGACAAAAAAAGGCAGCCGAGGGAAGGCTGCCGAAAGGAGGGTATGAAAAAGATATCTATGTAAAAAGGATTAACTCCTTGTTGATAGATATAGGATACCCTCTATTTGTGTCGCAGATGTGTTCAGTTTCTAAAAGGTTTGTAAAAATCATGATGGAAACCGGAAGAAAAAATAAAAAATAAAAGAACCTTGATCC
>JAUNOF010000027.1:8455-26365 GCA_030537215.1 Lachnospiraceae bacterium | reverse complement strand
GTTCTGGCTCCGGTTCCGGTTCCGGCTCCAGCTATGGTTCCCGTTCTGGTTCTGGTTCCTCTATCCTGACCGGCGGTGCATGGCAGCTGGATGAAAAGGGCTGGTGGTATCAGTATACCGATAATACTTATGCCAAGGGCGGCTGGTACTCTCTGATCTGGCAGGGCAATACGGACTGGTATTACTTCAATGAAGAGGGTTACCTGATCTCTGGATGGTATACCGAAAATGAGCATACCTATTATCTGCACCCGATTCATGACGGAAATTTTGGCAGAATGTACACTGGCTGGAATTTCATAGATGGAACCTGGTACTACTTTAACGAGGTATCTGATGGAACAAAGGGTGCTTTGATTCAGGGAATGGAAGTTCCTGCCGAGCTGCTGAACCAGTAGAATTCATCTGCGATCAGATGCTTTTGCAGCACTTTCCATACAGAGCTTTCAGGAAAACAGCGCCAGGAAGCTCTGAGCTATAAAAAGTTTTAAAAAGGGGCTGTTGCGAAATAGATGAATCATCATCTGTGGAGCAACGGCTCCCTTTTTGTACTTGAAAATAAAATACGGATTCCATAATAACCAGATGCTAATAAAATTCCATCGAATTTTGTAAGTTTTTTTTCTTGTACTCCCATCTAATGTTTGATAGGATAACATAATAAAAGATAGATCAGAGGTGACAAAATTTTGGGCAGCAGATTAAAAAAGAACAGACAGAACAGATATCGGAAAAAACAGAGGATACGAACCTCGTATATATGGGCTGGAATTATGGCAATATGTGCGTTGGCGGCAGTGTTTGTAGCGATATGGGTTGTGATTACTGTTTATGAGAAGATTGCCGGAGATTCTTCTGAATGGGCTCTGGAAACATCTACAGAGGAATCATCGGAAATTGAGATTGAAACAGATGAGGTGTATGGATGGATCACAGATGAAGATGGAACCCGGTATCGGGAAGATGATGGAAGCTTTGCAGCCAATGCCTGGAAGGTATGGGAGGACAAGCTGTACTATCTGAAGGAAGATGGATATATGGCTGTTGAGGATATCAGTATGGATGGTCAGATCTTTTTCTTCTCATCGGATGGCGCTTTAGCAGATATTCAGTTAGATACAGGATGGAGGGGATTAACTGGCGAGGATAATCCACAGAACCTGGACAGTCTGGTGAAAGGGCATGAGTTTTGGTGTTATTTATCTTCTGATATCAGTGATACTGGTATTTTTAAATCAATTTATTACCGAAAGACTACGGAGACAGAGGGAAGAATCCTGGGAGGAGAGAGCAATCCAGAGCGCTCTACGAGGAATTCCATGCAGATCCATGACGGATATCTTTATTATCTTCCCCAGGTTACGTCTCAGACCTTAAGCGGTCTCAGCCAGGAGGAACAGAATCTTTGCAATAAGCTGTTCCGTATCAGGCCGGGAGAGACTCAGAAAGAGCTTTTGGCGGAAAATGCTACAGGATATCTGGTAATGGAGGATGGAACGGTTTATTACGCATCTGAAGGACAGGTAAAAAAGGCAGGAACAGGAACCATCTATTCTGTAGGCGAGGGGCAGTATCGGGTTGAGGTAAGGAATGATGCTTGCTATTTGGTTGACTCTATGGGAAATGTGGTTACTGGTGATGAAGACGGGATTCAGATGATCGGAAGCCGGGAGTACCATTTGGATCAGGGCAGGATCGTAAATGTATATCCAGGGGAGCAGCAGTACGGAAATCTGATTTTTACATTGGAATCGGATCCTCAGAATCCAGAAAGAAAGGTGATCTATAAGCAGGAGCAGGATGGACAGAAGATTTTGGCAGTCCGTGCGCCATATGGAATTAACAGCTTTTGCATCGCAGAAGGTATGCTGTACTACAGTGCTTATGTGGAACGTGGAAGCGATGGAACCAGATATAGTGAACTTTACCGAATGAGTCCAGATGGAATCGAAGCAGAGCAGATCGGCCCAAGGTTTCAGGGAAATATTCTGAATCTGTATTATTATGAAGGGAAGAAGAAAATTTATGGCGAGTATACGCCTGTCAGCTGGAAGAGCTGTTACGGACAGATTGCTGTAATCGATCCGGAAAGCCAAAAGGTGACAGTGATCGATGACTCTGCATCAAGAGGAAGTTCGGATCAGAGCCGAAATGAGCTGTTATCGCTGCTTATGGTAGATGGCAGTACGGTTACTGCATATCTGAGAACTTGTGAATACAGCAGCAGTCTGGGAACCTGGAGGGTTTTATCAGAAAAACCATATCAGTTTACAGATTCCCTTCAATATGATATTTCAAAGGATGGATCTGAAAGTAATGATACGGAAGCGGATCAGGATTTTGAGGAGGATTCTGAAGCATCCAGAAATGCTGAAGGAGAGAATGGGCAAGAAAGTGAAGGACCGAAGCATTCAGAGCCAGCAGTAATCCCGCCTATGGATTCAAATTCTGGCGGGTCATCACAGGGAAGCAACAGCCCCTCATCGCCGGTACAGGGAAATCCAGAGACCACAGCGCCAGCTTCCTCGCAGCCTTCCAGTCCTACAGAGAGTATCAGGCCTCTGGAACCAGGGGATGAGCCAACAGCAGCGCCTGTACAGCCTACTGAGGCGCCAGGACCGGGAAATACAGAAATGATTCCAACGATAGAGGCGAATCCAGAATCCGGAAACAGCTCTGCGCCGGGAGATGTTTCTGATCCTGTCCGGTTTATTGGGCCAGGAGGAGTTTCTCCATAAAGCCCAAAGGTACTGAACAGTTACACGGCGTTAAAATAAAAAAGATGCTGCCGCTGCAGGGAGGAGTTCCTGCAGCGGCAGCATTTTATCATTCATCAAATTCTACAATTACATAGAAGCCGCGGGAATTTTCCTGAACTTCTTTTACCGTGCCGTACTCGGACAGGATGCGTTCTCTGGCTTTGTAGCAGCCGGACATGGCTACAGCCGGGTCGATGATATAGCTATAGCTGCTGGTTCCAGGTCTTTCGATGATCTTAACTGTGTCGCCGGCTTTAACCAGATTAGGACGCTCCATTTTAAAGGTTTCTGTGCGCATTTTAGTTGCCTCCTTATAAATTAGACGTTATGATTATAAAGAAATAAAATGAATTGATCAGGCTGTGTTTCATGGCTTATTATAAGTCTGGTCAGGAAAAAAATCCAGATGCTGTTGAATGGATCATCAGAAGACAAATGAAAATGATAGAAAAAAAACAGGGAACGTGGAGAATATGGATATGATGGAAAATAATTTGGACAGCTTAAAACAGAACAAGAGAAATCAGCTCCAGCAGAAATCTTTGCTGGAACGTTTGAACGAATATTCGGTTTCTGACTATTATCCCTTTCATATGCCGGGGCATAAGAGAAAGGCGATCCAGGAAGGAATGGAGTTTCCAAATCCATATACCATCGATATTACGGAAATTCATGGATTTGACAATCTGCACCACGCAGAAGGAATCTTAAAGGATTCTATGTCACAGGCAGCTGCGTGTTATGGAGCTGATGAGAGCTGGTATCTGGTAAATGGGAGCAGCGGGGGTATTTTAAGTGCCATCAGCGGATGTACCTGGAGAGGCGGAACCATCTTAGTCAGCCGGAACTGCCATAAGTCTGTTTATCATGGGATATTAATAAATGGATTGCAGGCGGAGTATGTTTATCCACAAATCCTGACAGGATTGGGGATACAGGGCGGGATCCGTCCGGAGGATGTGGAAAAAAAGCTGGAGGAGAATTCGGAAATTGAGGCAGTTATGATCGTTTCCCCCACCTATGACGGAATGGTTTCGGATATAAAGCAGATTGCAGAGGCAGCGCACCGACATGGGGTGCCCCTTTTGGTAGATGAAGCACACGGCGCTCATTTTCCCTTTGGGAGAAATGGAGAATTTCCGGTATCGGCGCTGGAGCTGGGAGCAGATGTGGTGATACAGAGCCTTCACAAGACCCTGCCTTCATTGACACAGACGGCCATTCTTCATATGAAGCAGGAATATCTGGGGCAGGAGCGAATGGAACGGATCCGAAGATACCTTTCCATCTATCAGAGCAGCAGCCCCTCCTATGTGTTGATGGCGGCCATTGAAAAATGCATTGGGTATATGAATCAGCAGGGAAGGGAGAGGCTGTCTCAGCTTGCAGAGGAGTTGAAGGAGTTTCGGGAGCAGTGCAGAAGCCTTCGCCATATTGTGATCCCGGGAAAGGAATGGATCGGACAGGCCGGAATTTATGATATGGATTGCTCCAAGATCCTGATGATTACCGGATGTGGAAGGAAAAGTGGCGTGTGGCTGGAGAATTTTCTTCGGGAACGTCATCATCTGGAACTGGAAATGTGTGCTCCGCAGTATGGTCTTGCCCTCACCAGCCTGTGGGATGGACGGGAAGGGTTGAAACGTCTTCTGGAAGGATTGAAGGATGCAGATCAGGCGATGGGCCATGAATTTCAAAACAGTACATGGACAGGAGAAGAGCCATGTGCCATTATTCCGGAAGCAGTATGCAGGATCAGTACAGCAATGGAACATCCATATGAAACCCGAAAGCTGGAGGAATGTGAAGGGAGAATATCAGCAGAATTTGTATACCTTTATCCACCGGGAATTCCTTATTTGGTTCCAGGAGAAGTGATTTCAAATGAAATGATTTTAAAGCTGATTCAATATCGGAAATTGGGGTTTGAAATCCAGGGAATCCAGGATTTTCAGGGAATTTTCCTGAGAACATTGAGGGAAAAGTAAAATTCAGGGAGAATATAAGAAAGCATGTTGAAAATTAAAATGAAATGTTTTATAATCATGTAAGAGAAAGAAAATGATTCTGTATGATATTGATGGGTGAGTATATGGAAGAGAATAAATCAGTGTTTTCAGTGAACATGCTTGGAGGTCTTTCGTTTTTTTATGGTAATGAAGCCTTTTCGATAAAGTGCAATAATACCAGCAAGGTTATGCAGCTGTTTCTGATGCTGCTGGAGGCTGGAAAGGATGGGATTCCGAAGGTTCAGCTTCTGGAGGCTCTGTATGGCAGGGATGATACCCAGGACACGAAGAATGCGTTCCGTATTCTGGTATTCCGCCTGCGTCGTCTGCTGGAGGATACCATTCTTCCAAAGGATGATTATATAAAAATGGGGAAGGGCATCTATCGGTTTGGAGGCAGCCTGGAGATCCGCCTGGACACAAAGATATTTGAGGCAGAAGCCAAGGCAGCTCTGGAGCTGGAGGATGAGGAGGAACGGCTGGAGGCGTTAAAGAAGGTGTGCAGCAGTTATACCGGCGAGTTTCTTCCTCTTATGGCAGAGGAGGAGTGGGTAGCTGCAGAGAGCCTCTGCTATAAGAATATTTATTTTGATGCTCTTCGGGAATGCTGCAGGCTGCTGCAGGAGCGGCGCCAGTATGAAGACCTGTTAGAGATCTGCAGGAGAGCGACTACCATTTATCCATTTGAGGAATGGCAGTTGGTTCAGATCGATTGTCTTCTGGCGATGAATCGATATAAGGATGCACTGAAGGTGTATGAAAATGCCACATCTATGTTTTTCGAGAAGCTGGGATTGTCGCCTTCAGAGAAGATGCTGGCCAGATTCCGGGCGATGAGCGGTCAGATTCATTATGCCATGGGGACTCTGACAGATATTAAGGACAGTCTGCGGGAAAAGGAGTTTACATCAGGGGCCTATTACTGCAGCTACCCAAGCTTTATTGACAGCTACCGGATCATCACACGTATGATCGAGAGAAGCGGCCAGTCTGTCTTTTTAATGCTCTGTACTCTTACCGACAGCAAGGGAAATCCACTGGAGAAGGAGTCCCTTCTGGCAGAACAGTCGGCAAATTTAAGCCAGGCCATCTGTCATTCCTTAAGACGCGGGGACTTATATACCCGGTACAGCCCGAATCAGTTCCTGGTGCTTTTGATTGGGATCAAGCAGGAGGATTGTGAGATCACTTATGCCCGGATTAATTCCAGATTTCGGGAAAAGTATCCCAGTCAAAAGGTGCAGATTCGATACTATGTATCTTCGATCGCAGAGATCAAGGGAGAAAAAACCAAGTTAAGCTTTGGAGTGTCTAAAAATAGCTGGAAAAAGAACGAATAAGGGAGAAGGAGATGTTTTGTTAATATGGGACAATACCGGATTAATACTGCTGCTCCCAATCTGGTAACGATCTGCATTGATCAGATATCGGACGGAGAATACAGCGGAAGGCTTTATCATAAATACAAGAACCAGGCGGTTCCCTTTCGGGAAAGCGGCCAGATGATCTCCATATTAGATCGATTTTATGATGAGATCAATTATCCCCAGGCATCTACCAGGTACCGGAGCTTTCAGAAAAAGAAACGAAATGACACAGAGGCTGCTCCATCCAAGGACAGGCGGGAGCCGATTCAGGTGATGTCAGCGGAGGAGGTTCTGAAGCATCAGGGTGCAGAAGCAACCTTTGTGCTTCACGTTCAATTCCGCCAAAATTCCACCTGGCAGGGAAAGCTGATATGGATGGAGGAGGAGGCAGAGGAATCCTTCTGCAGTGTTTTGGAATTGCTGAAGCTGCTGGACGGAGCCCTGATGCAGGACTGATGTAATTGTTCAGCAGGTCTGCGCAGAGTCTGTCCCAGCGAAGCGAGGGTACGGAACAGTTACACTTGGAGTATCCATTTTGAGGGAATAGGTCCTATAGGAGGGCGTATTCCCTCCTTTTTTCCCAATATCTTTTTCTATACACCAGGTTGAAATTATGCTATACTAATTCCTAGGATTTGCACCGATTTGGCCGTGCAGCAAGGAGGTTTTCAAATGCTGGGATTTTCAGATATTTTGGGTCATGAAACCATAAAAGCAAACTTAAAGAAGGCGATCACATCACATAAGGTTTCTCATGCCTATATTATGACTGGGGAGGCTGGCATGGGGCGGAAGTCTCTTGCCAATGCCTTTGCTTTAAGTCTGCTCTGTGAAAAAGGAGGAGCGGACCCCTGCATGAAGTGCCATGCCTGCAAGCAGGTACTGAGCGGTAATCATCCGGATCTGATCTATGTAACCCATGAGAAGCCGGGAAGCATTGGCGTTGACGATATCAGACGCCAGATCAATGATACCATAGCGATCCGGCCTTACAGCAGCTATTTTAAGGTATATATTGTGGATGAGGCGGAGAAGATGACCGTTCAGGCGCAGAATGCGTTGTTAAAAACCATTGAGGAGCCGCCGTCCTATGCAGTGATTATATTGCTGACCACCAACCAGGAAGCATTTTTGCCCACCATTTTGTCACGATGCGTGCAGCTTAAGCTGAAGCCTCTGAAGGATTCGGTGGTGAAGGAATATCTGACAGAAAGCCTGGGAGTGAAGGAGCAGGATGCAGATGTGTACGCAGCCTTTGCCAGAGGAAACTTAGGGAAGGCGATTCACCTGGCCTCCTCGGAGGATTTCCAGCTTCTTCACAGCGAGATGCTGTATCTTCTTAAACATGTAAAGAAGATGGATATTTCAGAGCTTTTGAACTATATTAAAAAATTAAAGGAAGAGAACATTGATCTCTACGAATGTCTGGAGTTTATGCAGTTCTGGTATCGGGATGTGCTGATGTTCAAAGTGACCAAGGATGTGAATCTGCTGATCTTTAAGGATGAATACACCATGATCAATGAGATCAGCAAGAACAGCGGCTATGATGGACTGGAAAGCATTCTGGCAGCAATTGATAAGGCCAGAGTAAGGCTGGATGCCAACGTGAATACCGAGCTTGTTCTGGAGCTTATGTTATTAGTTATGAAGGAGAATTAAAGAATGACAAAGGTAATTGGAGTCCGCTTTCGAACGGCCGGAAAGATCTACTATTTTGATCCAGCCGGCCTGGAGATCAAAACGGGCGATAATGTAATTGTGGAAACAGCCAGAGGTATTGAGTACGGCTATGTGGTCCTGGGAAACCGGGAGGTGGCAGATGATAAGGTGATTCAGCCATTAAAACAGGTAATCCGCATGGCTACCGATGAGGATCGGGCGGTGGAAGCAAGGAATAAGGTGAAGGAGAAGGAAGCGTTTCAGATCTGCCTGGAGAAGATACGCAAGCGCGGCCTGGAGATGAAGCTGATCGATGCAGAGTATACCTTTGATAATAATAAGGTGTTGTTTTACTTTACAGCAGACGGCAGGATCGATTTCAGAGAGCTGGTAAAGGATCTGGCGGCTGTATTTAAGACCCGGATTGAGCTTCGCCAGGTGGGGGTACGGGATGAAACGAAGATCCTGGGCGGCATCGGTATCTGCGGCCGCTCGCTGTGCTGTCATTCTTATCTGTCAGAATTTATTCCGGTTTCCATTAAGATGGCGAAAGAGCAGAACCTGTCCCTGAATCCTACCAAGATTTCCGGCGTGTGCGGTCGTCTGATGTGCTGTCTGAAGAATGAAGAGGAAACCTATCAGGTGCTGAACAGCAAGCTTCCCAATCAGGGGGATTTTGTTACCACAGATGACGGATTAAAGGGCGAGGTTCACAGTGTCAATGTGCTTCGCCAGTTGGTAAAAGTTCTGGTTACTATCAATAATGATGAGAAGGAGATCCGGGAATACCGGGTGGAGCAGCTTCGGTTTAAGCCGAGACGGAAGAGAGATAAGCAGAAGGATAACCAGAAAGAGAATCAGAGAGATGGTTCAGATAAGAATGGGCAGGATGCCGAATTAAAGGCACTGGAAGCCCTGGAAAAGCGGGAAGGAAAGTCGAAGCTGTCATGAGAAACGAGCCTACACTTCTTGAAAATGAGCGCGTTGATGATCTGGAAAGGAACGGATACCGCATTATCCAGCGGACGGATGGGTTTTGCTTCGGGATGGATGCGGTGCTGCTGTCCGGCTTTGCCAGGGTCGGCCCGGGCGAACAGGTTTTAGATCTGGGAACCGGGACAGGGATCATTCCCATCCTTCTGGAGGCAAAGACAGAGGGGCGTCAATTTACTGGTCTGGAGATCCAGGAGCAGGTGGCGGATATGGCGCGGCGAAGCGTATCATTGAACCATCTGGAGGATAAGGTCAAGATCGTGACAGGAGATATCAAGGAAGCCGATCGGATATTCCCTTTGGCTTCCTTTGACGTGGTAACTTCCAATCCGCCATATATGAATGATGCTCATGGGCTGAAAAATCCAGGGGAGATGAAAGCCATTTCCCGCCATGAAGTGCTGTGTACGCTGGAGGATGTGGTTCGGTCTGCAGCCCGTCTGGTAAAGCCGGGAGGGCGGTTTTATCTGGTTCACCGGCCTCACCGTCTGATTGAGATTATCACTATGCTTACGAAATATAGACTGGAGCCGAAGCGGATCAAGTTTGTCCATCCGTTTATTGACCGGGAGGCCAATATGGTACTGATCGAGGCAGTGCGGGGAGGAAAATCTATGGTAAGGATTGAAAAGCCGGTGATCGTATTCAAGGAACCGGGAGTTTATTCGGATGAGATTCGGGATGTGTATGGATATTAGACTTTTTTGGAAGGAATGGAGATGTCAGGTAAATTATATTTGTGTGCAACGCCTATTGGAAATCTTGAGGATATCACACTGCGGGTGCTGAACACTTTAAAGGAAGTGGATCTGATTGCAGCGGAGGATACGCGGCACAGCATTAAGCTTCTGAATCATTTTGAAATTAAGACCCCTATGACCAGCTATCATGAATATAATAAGGTAGAAAAGGCAAGATATCTGGTAGAGCAGATGAAAAGCGGACGGAAGCTGGCTCTGGTGACAGATGCCGGGACGCCTGGAATTTCAGATCCGGGCGAGGAGCTGGTACGGCAGTGCTATGAGGCTGGAATTCCGGTAACATCCCTTCCTGGCCCGGCAGCCTGCATTACCGCCCTTACTATGTCAGGGCTGGGAACCAGGCGGTTTTGCTTTGAAGCATTTCTGCCTTCTGATAAAAAGGAACGGCAGTGGGTGCTGGAGGAATTAAAGAGGGAGACCAGGACGATCATCGTCTACGAAGCCCCTCATCATCTGGTCAGGACGCTGACAGAGCTTTTAGAAGCTTTGGGGGATAGAAGGATCACTATCTGCCGGGAGCTGACAAAGCGGTACGAGGAGGCATATCAGGCCACCTTTTCGGAGGCGCTGAAGCGGTTTGAGGCAGAGGAGCCAAAGGGCGAATGTGTGATTGTTATAGAAGGAAAGGCTGCGAAGGAGATCATAAAGGAACAGCAGCAGTCCTGGGAGGAGATTTCCATAGAAGAGCATATGGAGCGGTATCTGAGCGAAGGTATGGACCGGAAAAGTGCCATGAAGGCAGTGGCAAAGGACCGGGGGATCAGCAAGCGTGAGGTATATCAATATCTTTTATAGAAGAGCGGCGGAAAACGGGCGGAAAGGAGATTTGTATGAAAACAGTAGGGTATGATACCTGGAAGGAAAGTTTGGAGGCTTTCCGGGAAAAGACGGAGGCTTTTTACGCAGGAGAATTAGATAAGAATGCTTATAAAGGTTTTTCTGGAAAATATGGAAGCTATGCACAGAGAGGCGGAAAGGCAAGTATGCTGCGCCTTCGTCTCACAGGGGGCATCATTGATAAGGACAAGCTGAAATTCATAGCCGATGCAGTTGAGAAGCATCAGGTTGATCTGATCCATTTGACTACCTGTCAGACGGTACAGCTTCATAACCTGCATCCGGCTGAAGTTTATGATATTATGGAGCATGCGCTGGACCACGGGATTGTGACTATGGGCGGCGGCGGAGATTATCCGAGAAATATTACCATGTCTCCCCTGGCAGGAGTGGAGGAGGAGTATTTTGATGTAACTCCTTACGCAAGGGCTGCCGGAGAGTATCTGATGAATTTTATTGAAGCGGAGAAGATGCCGAGAAAGCTGAAGGTGGGATTTTCCAATAATCCGGAAAATGTACCCCATGCTACCTTCCGTGACTTAGGCTTTGCGGCCCGTCCGGACGGAACTTTTGATGTGTACAGCGCAGGCGGTCTGGGAGCGAATCCAAGATTCGGTGTTTTAGTAGGAGAGGCTGTAAAGCCAGAGAAGATCCTCTATTATATCCGGGCTATGTGGGAGACCTTCCGGGCTTACGGAAACTACGAGAACCGGGCTAAGGCAAGGACCCGCTATATGCAGCAGACTCTGGGAGAAGAGGGATATGTAAAGGCATTCCAGGAAAAGCTGGAGGGTGTGTTTGCTTCCGGCGAGGATCTGGATCTTCATGTGGAAGCAGTTCCGGTGACCAAGACCGGGGACGGAACCACGGCCGAGGGCAGATGGATCATCCCTCAGAAGCAGGAGGGACTGTATGCCATTCATTATCATCCCATCGGCGGAGCGATCAAGCCGGCCAAGCTCCGTGAGCTTTATGATGTGATCCAGGATATGGATCAGGTGGAGCTTCGTCTGTCGCCGGACGAGTCCTTGTATATCATCAATCTGACCGGAGCAGAGGCAGGAAGGGTGATGGAAGTGGTAAGGGACGGCGCTCAGACCCTGTTTGAGACGTCTGTTGCCTGCATAGGAGCAAGTATCTGCCAGGTAGGCGTAAGGGACTCCCAGAGCCTTCTGAGGGCTGTTGTAGAGGCTGTGAGAAAGGCACAGCTTCCTGACGGCGTGCTTCCCCAGATCCATATCTCCGGATGTCCGTCATCCTGCGGTACCCATCAGATCGGAGCCATCGGCTTCCGCGGCGGTGTGAAGATGATCGATAAGGTTCCCAACAATGCCTTCAATCTGTTTGTCAACGGTTGTGATCTTCAGGGCAGTGAGCGCATGGGAAGAGATATGGGAACCATGCTGGAGAAGGATATTCCGGCATTTCTGGTAGAATTAGGACAGACCATTCAGGCATCTGGAACGTGTTTTGAGGACTGGATGAAGGAAAACGTAGCAGAACTTGAGACGATTGCCAAAAAGTATCTGGTATAACGTGAAAATGCAAAGAAACGGGATGCAAATAAAGAGATAAATGAAAAAGAAGCCCTTAGCTGGCTTCTTTTTCATTTGTTATCCAATTTTGTTTTGGTACGGTTCGGATACGATCTCATGCCGGTCAGACCGGACTGCGGCAAAGAGGGGATGGATTACTCTACGATCGTCATGCCGGCGATCTTTGCCAGTCTGCGGATGGACTCCTTGGAAACCTTGCGGCCTTCATACTCTACCAGATCCTCGGTGCTTCCATTGAAGATGTCTGCGGTTTCGGCCTTGCGAAGAATAATGCAGTTATCCTGAACCGAGATCTCAAGTCCATCTTTCACGTCTAAGTCGAGGCTTCTCCGAAGCTCGATTGGAAGGGTGATTCTTCCAAGTTCATCAAGTTTACGAACTACTCCTGTAGTCTTCATAGTAAAACCCCCTTTTTTGAATGAATTAATGTGCACCCCCTGCATCTATACAATACCATAAATTGTAAGTAAAAGTCAATGATTAACATATAGTCAGAATATTGTCTTAATCTAAAATTATTTTAACACATATCAAAAAACTATTGACAAATGGAAGGTTATCCACTACTATTACTTTGAAACTCAAAATATTTGAAATTATAAATTTTAGCGTTTGTCACTTGAATGGATGGATTATGATGACAAGAATCATAGGAACCGGGTCCTGTGCTGGTGAGAGTATTGTCACCAATGAGGACCTGGCACAGATTGTGGAGACCAGCGATGAGTGGATCCGCACCCGGACCGGGATCCGGGAAAGGCATCTGACTATGGAGCTGGGAACCTCCGGCATGGCGGCAGAGGCATCGATGCAGGCCTGTGAGAATGCAGGGATCCGGCCGGAAGAGCTGGATCTGATTCTGCTTGCCACCTCCACACCGGAGTATTGCTTTCCCAACGGCGCCTGCCAGATCCAGGAAAAGATCGGAGCGGTAAATGCGGCTGCATTCGATATCAGCGCAGCCTGTACCGGCTTTGTATTTGCTCTGCAGACGGCTCACAGCTTTCTGGTTTCCGGCGCCTTCCGGACGATCCTGGTGGTGGGAGCCGATGATTTAAGCAAGACCGTTGACTGGAAGGACCGAAGCACCTGCGTACTTTTCGGAGACGGGGCCGGAGCCGTGGTGGTGAAGGGCGATGAGAAGGGCAGCTTTCACGGGATCATGAAAGCAGATGGAAGCCGCAGCCAGGTCCTGACCTGCAGAGCCAGAACGGAAGGAAATTTCCGGAACGGAAAGACACCGGAGCTTGGCTATCTTCATATGGATGGCCAGGAGGTATTTAAATTTGCAGTGAAAAAGGTGCCGGAGTGCATCAGCCAGCTTTTGGAGCAGCAGCAGGTGAAGAAGGAGGAGATCCGTTACTATATCCTTCACCAGGCCAATGAGCGAATCATTGAGTCCGTTGCCAAGCGTCTGAAGGAGCCCATGGAAAAGTTCCCGATGAACATCCAACAGTATGGAAATACCTCAGCAGCAACCATTCCCATCCTTCTGGATGAGATGAACCGGGCAGGTAAGCTGAACCGGGGAGATCAGATCGTATTATCCGGATTCGGAGGCGGTCTTACCTGGGGAGCCATTTTAATGGAGTGGTAAAGAAATAAAAAAATAAAAGAAAAACAGGAAAGAAAAGGAGAGTAAAACCATGTTAGAGAAGATGAAGGAGTTAATTGCAGATCAGTTAAGCGTAGAGGAGGAGACCATTACAGAGGCTTCTTCCTTTAAGGATGATTTAGGAGCAGATTCCCTGGATTTATTTGAACTGGTAATGGCATTAGAGGATGAGTACAGTGTGGAGATCCCGGCTGAGGATTTAGAGAAGCTGTCCACCGTAGGAGATGTAATGAATTATTTAAAGGATAAGGGTGTTGAGGCATAGTATGAAAACAAGAGTAACAGAAATGCTGGGAATCCAATGTCCCATCATCCAGGGCGGTATGGCCTGGGTGGCAGAGCATAATCTGGCTGCCGCGGTATCTGAGGCAGGCGGTCTGGGACTGATCGGCGGGGCAAATGCACCTGGAGAGGTAGTCCGGGAGGAGATCCGGAAGGCAAAGCAGCTTACGGACAAGCCATTCGGTGTTAATGTGATGCTGTTAAGCCCTTACGCAGACGATGTGGCAAAGGTAGTGGTGGAGGAAGGCATTAAGGTGGTAACCACCGGAGCCGGAAACCCGGAGAAATATATGGATATGTGGAAGGCAGCCGGAATTAAGGTGATTCCTGTGGTTGCTTCCGTTGCACTGGCAAAGCGGATGGAGAAGTACGGCGCTGATGCTGTGGTTGCAGAGGGAACTGAGTCTGGCGGACACATCGGTGAAGCTACCACCATGACGCTGGTGCCTCAGATCGCAGATGCAGTATCGATTCCGGTTATCGCAGCAGGCGGGATCGGAGACGGCAGAGGAATTGCTGCAGCCTTTATGCTGGGAGCCGAGGCAGTCCAGATGGGAACCAGGTTTGTGGTGGCAAAGGAATCCATCGTACATGAGGATTACAAGCAGCGGATCATCAAGGCAAAGGATATTGATTCTGCTGTAACTGGACGGAGCCATGGACATCCTATCCGCTGTCTGCGGAACAAGATGACCAGAGAATATCTGAAGCTGGAGCAGGAAGGAAAGTCCTTTGAGGAGCTGGAATACCTGACCTTAGGATCTCTTCGGAAGGCAGTTCAGGAGGGAGATGTGAATAATGGAACTGTGATGGCAGGACAGATCGCCGGCATGGTGACCAGGGAACAGACCTGTAAGGAAATGATTGATGAGATGATGGCGCAGGCTGAAAAACTTTTAAATTGCTGTGAACGGTAACACGTTTCAATGGATAAGGAGCTGCATATGAGCAAGATTGCATTTATATTCCCAGGCCAAGGTGCCCAGTACATCGGCATGGGCCAGGATTTTTATGAACATACAGAAACTGGAAAGAAAACCTATGATGAGGCGTCACAGCTTCTTGGATTTTCCATGCCGGAGCTGTGTTTTCAGGAAAATGATCAGTTAAATATCACCGAATACACCCAGGCCGCTATGGTGACCACCAGCATTGCCATGATGAAGGTGCTGGAGGAACATGGGGTACAGCCGGAGGCAGCAGCAGGCTTAAGCCTGGGAGAATATGCGGCTTTAGTTGCAGCAGGCGTGATGAGTGAGCAGGATGCCATCACTACTGTGCGTCAGCGAGGGATCCTGATGCAGGAAGCTGTTCCGGCAGGAATCGGATCTATGGCAGCAGTGCTTGCTCTGAGCGGGGAAAAAATAGAAGAAGTAATCAGGGAGATCCCGGATGTGTGGATTGCCAATTACAATTGTCCAGGACAAATCGTGATCTCCGGAAAAAAGGAAAGGGTGGAAGCCGCCTGCGAAAAGTTAAAAGAAGCTGGTGCAAAGAGAACCGTACCATTAAATGTAAGCGGGCCCTTCCACTCCGGAATGCTCTGTGAGGCTGGAAAAAAGCTGGGAGAGGTTCTGGAACTGGTAACGGTACATACACCAAAGATCCCCTATGTGGCAAATGTAACAGCCCAGTTTGTGACAGACGCTTCCCAGGTAAAGCCTCTCCTTGAGCAGCAGGTATCCTCCTCTGTTCGCTGGCAGCAGAGCGTGGAAGAGATGATCCAGGCTGGAATCGACACCTTTATTGAGATCGGGCCTGGAAAGACACTGGCCGGATTTATGAGAAAGATCAATCGGAACGTAACGGTTCTTAATATAGAAAAATTAGAAGATGTTGAAAAAGTTCTGCAGGCACTGCAGAAATAAGAAATGGAGCAGGTCATGGAGCAGATAGAAAATAAGAACAAGATGCTTGAAAATCAGGTGGCTCTGGTAACAGGAGCCAGCCGAGGGATCGGGCAGGCCATTGCCATGGCGCTGGCCTCCCAGGGAGCAACTGTGATCGTTAATTATAATGGTTCAGAGGAACGGGCGAAGGCAACCGTTGCCCAGATTGAAACAGAAGGAGGAAAGGCAGAGGCAGTTCGGTGCAACGTAGCCGACTTTACCGCCTGCGGTCAGATGATGGCAGATGTGATCAAGCATTATGGCCGTCTGGATATCCTGGTAAATAATGCTGGAATTACCAGAGATAACCTGCTGATGAAAATGAATGAAGAGGATTTTGATGCTGTGCTGGATACCAATCTGAAGGGAGCATTTAACTGTATCAAGCATGTGTCCCGCCAGATGTTAAAGCAGAGATCCGGCCGGATCATCAGCATCTCTTCCGTGTCCGGTGTGATGGGCAATGCGGGACAGGCCAATTACAGCGCATCCAAGGCCGGCATCATCGGCCTGACCAAGGCGGCGGCCAGAGAACTGGCAAGCAGAGGAATCACAGTCAATGCCATTGCACCAGGATTTATCCAGACAGAGATGACCCAGGTGCTTTCCGATGCAGTAAAGGCGGCGGCCACAGAGCAGATTCCCATGAAGCATTTTGGTGAAACGGAGGATATCGCCCAGACTGCATTGTTCCTGGCATCTGAAAATGCGAAGTACATTACCGGCCAGGTAATCTGCGTAGACGGCGGTATGGCGATGTAATAAGGAGAATTAAGATATGAGCAGACGAGTTGTAGTAACTGGTATGGGAGCGATTACCCCTATTGGAAATGATGTAGACAGCTTTTGGAACGGCTTAAAGGAAAAAAAGGTGGGAATCGGACCCATCACCTATTTTGACACCACAGAATATAAGGCAAAGCTGGCAGCCCAGGTAAAGGATTTCAATGCTAAGGATTACATGGATGCCAAAGCAGCCAGAAGAATGGAATTGTTTTCTCAGTATGCGGTGGCAGCAGCCAGACAGGCGCTGGAAGATGCCGGGATCGATATGACAAAGGAAGATCCTTATCTGGTAGGTGTAGCCGTAGGCTCTGGCATCGGTTCTCTCCAGGCTCTTGAAAAGGATCATAAGAAGCTGCTGGAGAAAGGGCCAAGCCGTGTGAATCCTTTGTTAGTTCCTATGATGATTAGCAATATGGCGGCAGGAAACGTGGGAATCCAGTTTGGATTGAAGGGAAAGAACATTAACGTGGTAACGGCATGTGCCACCGGAACCAACTGTATCGGCGAGGCCTTCCGTGCCATCCAGTACGGGGAAGCTGATGTAATGCTGGCCGGAGGAACTGAGGCAAGCATCTGCCCCATCGGCGTGGCTGGATTTACAGCATTGACTGCTCTCTCCACTTCTGACGACCCGCTGCATGCATCCCGTCCATTTGATGAGAACCGGGACGGCTTTGTAATGGGAGAAGGCTCCGGTGTGGTGGTTCTGGAAGCCTTGGACCATGCCCTGGCAAGAGGGGCGCATATTTATGCGGAGGTAGCCGGTTACGGCGCAACCTGCGATGCTTATCATATCACTTCTCCGGCAGAGGATGGAAGCGGCGCGGCCAGAGCTATGGTCAATGCCATCCGGGATGCAGGAATGAAGCCGGAGGATATTGATTATGTAAATGCTCACGGCACCAGCACCCATCACAATGATCTGTTTGAGACGAAGGCAATTAAGCTGGCTTTAGGCGACCATGCTTATCAGGTAAAGATTAATTCCACCAAGTCTATGATCGGTCATCTGTTAGGTGCAGCAGGCGGCGTGGAGTTTATTACCTGTGTTAAGTCCATTCAGGAAGGCTTTATTCACGCTACAGCAGGTCTGGAAACAGAAGGTGAGGGCTGTGATCTGGATTACACCAAGGGAGATGGCGTTGCCATGGAGGTAAACTGTGCCATCAGCAATTCCCTGGGATTTGGCGGACACAATGCAAGCATCCTGTTGAAGAAGTATGTAGAGTAATAGGAGGAAGCATGGATATTAAGGAAATCATGAAATTAATCCAGGGAGTAAGCGATTACGGCCTGACCAGCTTTGAATTAGAAGAAGGAAACATGAAGATTTCTCTGAAGCGGGAGAAGGAAATGATCCAGGTGCAGACTCCTGTCCTGGCTGCTGCTGTTCC
>JAUNOF010000027.1:0-8355 GCA_030537215.1 Lachnospiraceae bacterium | reverse complement strand
GCGGCGGCAGACCAGGCAGGCGGCATTGCTTCTGATCAGGTGGTAACATCCCCATTAGTAGGCGTCTTTTATTCCGCCTCCTCCCCGGACGCAGATCCGTTTGTGAAGGTAGGAGACCGGGTGAAAAAGGGACAGGTGCTGGGAATCATCGAGGCTATGAAGCTGATGAATGAAATTGAAAGCGAGTATGACGGCGTGGTAGAAGCCATTCTGGTAAAGAATGAAGATGTGGTGGAATACGGGCAGCCGTTGTTCCGGATCCGTTAGCGTGCTGGCCTGACAAGATACTCCGTTTCCTTATGGAGCTTGCAGCATAAGAAATGAAAAAGGAAAGAGGTTACGCATATGTTAGGAATTAAAGAAATTCAGGAGATCATTCCCCACCGTCATCCGTTTCTTCTGATCGATTGTATTGAGGAGATGGAACCAGGAGTCAGCGCAGTAGGATATAAGTCTGTTTCCTACAATGAACCGTTTTTTGCAGGTCATTTTCCGCAGGAGCCGGTGATGCCTGGTGTATTAATTGTGGAAGCCCTGGCGCAGACAGGAGCCGTGGCGATTCTTTCCAAGGAAGAAAATAAGGGAAAGGTGGCTTACTTCGGCGCCATCAACAACGCAAAATTCAAGAAAAAAGTAATTCCCGGCGACAAGCTGCGTCTGGAATGTAAGATTATCAAGCAAAAGGGGCCGGTAGGAGTTGGACAGGCTACCGCAACAGTAGACGGAAAGGTAGCAGTTTCAGCAGAGCTGACCTTTATGATTGGTTAACGATAACAATTCAGGAGATTATCATGTTTCATAAGATTTTGATCGCCAATCGGGGCGAGATCGCAGTCCGGATCATCCGGGCATGCAGAGAAATGGGAATTAAGACGGTAGCGGTATATTCGGAGGCGGACCGTGATTCTCTTCACACCATGCTGGCAGATGAAGCAATCTGCATTGGGCCGGCTGCATCCTCCCAGAGCTATCTCAATATGGAGCGGATCATCAGCGCCTGCGTGGTGATGAAGGCAGATGCCATTCATCCGGGTTTTGGATTTTTATCAGAAAACGCCCGTTTTGCAGAGCTGTGTGAGAAATGCCGGATCACATTTATCGGGCCTTCTGCTGATATTATCAATAAGATGGGAAATAAGTCGGAGGCCAGAAGGACCATGCTGGAGGCCGGTATCCCTGTGGTTCCTGGGACGAAGGAGCCGGTATATACGGCGGAGGACGGCTTAAGGCTGGCGGAGTCCATCGGATTCCCGGTTATGATCAAGGCTTCCTCCGGCGGAGGCGGAAAGGGAATGCGGGTGTCCAGAAGCAGCGAGGATTTTACCGAAAACTTCCGCAGCGCCCAGCTGGAATCAGTGAAGGGATTCTCCGATGATACTATGTATATTGAAAAATATATTGAAGATCCCAGACATATCGAGTTTCAGATCATGGCGGACAAATATGGAAATGTGGTGCATTTGGGAGAGCGGGACTGTTCAATCCAGAGGCGCCATCAAAAGGTATTGGAAGAATCACCCTGTCAGGTGATTTCGGATGAGCTGCGCCGCCAGATGGGCGAGACAGCAGTCCGGGCAGCCAAGGCTGTTCACTATGAAAATGCAGGAACCATCGAGTTCCTTTTAGATAAAGAGAAAAACTTTTATTTTATGGAGATGAATACCAGGATTCAGGTGGAGCATCCGGTAACCGAGCTGGTAACCGGCATGGACCTGATCAAGGAGCAGATCCGGGTGGCAGCAGGCGAGAAGTTAAGCGTATCCCAGCAGGATATCCGGATATCTGGTCACGCCATTGAGTGCCGGATCAATGCGGAGAATCCCTCACGAAACTTTATGCCCTGTCCCGGACGGATCACCAATGTCCATATTCCAGGAGGCAACGGAGTGCGGATCGATACCCATATTTATCCGGATTATCAGGTGCCGCCCAACTATGATTCCATGCTGTTAAAGCTGATTGCCCATGGAAAGGACAGGGACGAAGCTATCCAGAAGATGAGAAGCGCCTTAGGAGAGCTGATCATTGAAGGAATCGAAACGAATGTGGATTTCCAGTATGAGATCCTCAGCCATCCGGCGTTCCGGGAGGGAAGAACCAATACGGGATTTATACCAGAGTATTTTCCGCAGTATTGTAAGTAATCGTTACAGAGGTCGATATATTATGCTGACATCAGAAAATAGAAATGAGGTAGCGTATGCTCAGGGATATGTTTAAAAAAACCTACACGTTGATTGACACGAAGTACAGTGCGCCGCGGGAGGGACAAGATGGGGACAAGGAAAAGGAACCCAGTATCCCGGAGGGACTTTGGAAGAAATGCAATAAGTGCGGACAGCCCATCTATGTGGAGGATGTAACCAACAATTACTATGTCTGTCCAAAATGCGGCGGATATTTCCGGGTGCATGCTTATCGCCGGATCCAGATGCTGGTGGATGAGGGGACTTTTGAAGAGTGGAATCAGGAGATGGAATTTTCTAATCCCCTGGATTTTCCAGGATATGAAAAGAAGGTTCTGGCGACGAAGGAGAAGACAAAATTAAATGAAGCCATTGTAACAGGCAAGGGATTGATCGATGGTCATCCTGCAGTCATTGGCGTTTGTGATGCCAGGTTTTTGATGAGCAGTATGGGGCATATCGTCGGCGAAAAAATCACCGATGCGGTAGAGCGGGCAACCAGAGAGCAGCTTCCTGTTATTATTTTCGCGGCTTCCGGCGGCGCCAGAATGCAGGAGGGGATCGTATCCCTGATGCAGATGGCGAAGACCTCAGCGGCCTTAAAGCGCCACCATGAAGCGGGGCAGCTTTTTATCAGTGTTTTCACAGATCCTACTACAGGAGGCGTGACAGCCAGCTTTGCCATGCTGGGAGATATTATCATCGCAGAGCCTAAGGCTTTAATCGGATTTGCCGGTCCCAGAGTGATCGAGCAGACCATCGGACAGAAGCTGCCGGAGGGCTTCCAGAGAGCAGAATTTCTTCTGGACCATGGGTTTGTAGATATGGTGGTGGAAAGAAAAGATCAGAAACAGGTGATCAGCAAGATCCTGGGGATGCATGAAAGAAAAAACGGATTTTTCCAGGACGGCGTAAAGCTGGTAAAGGCAGCTCAGGCAAGAGGGTTATCCGATGAATTTATGGCAGAGGAAGCCGGGGCCTGGCAGAAGGAGATCCATACCCATCAAGAAAAAAACTGGAATAAAATAGAAAAAAGAAAACGAGAAAATAAAAATGAAGCAAGATCTCCATGGGATACGGTTCTGCTTTCCAGAAAGGCAGATCGTCCCAATGCCATGGATTATATCAATGCCTTGTTTGATGATTTTATTGAGCTTCACGGCGACCGTTACTTTAAGGACGACGGTGCGGTAGCAGGCGGTATTGCCACATTCCACGGAATGCCGGTAACGGTAATCGGCCAGGTGAAGGGAAAAAATACAAAGGAAAATATCAAGCGGAATTTCGGTATGCCGTCCCCGGAGGGCTACCGGAAGGCGCTGCGGCTGATGAAGCAGGCAGAAGCCTTTGGAAGACCGGTCATCTGCTTCGTGGATACCCCCGGCGCATTCTGCGGTCTGGAGGCGGAGGAGAGAGGACAGGGAGAGGCGATTGCCAGAAATCTGTTTGAGATGTCTTCACTAAAGGTGCCTGTACTTTCACTGGTAATCGGGGAAGGCGGCAGCGGAGGCGCCCTGGCAATGGCGGTAGCCAATGAGGTGTGGATGATGGAGCATGCCATCTATTCCATTCTGTCACCGGAGGGCTTTGCCTCGATCCTGTGGAAGGACAGCAAAAAGGCGCCGGAGGCGGCCAAGGTAATGAAGATCACAGCAGCAGACCTGTATCAGATGGGATTGATCGAGCAGGTCATTCCAGAGGAAGAGGAACTGAATTCAGAGACCCTGCCCTCCGTGATCAATTATCTGGATGAGGCGCTGGGAGAATTTTTCAGCGGCCTGGAAGGCGTGGACGGAAGCCAGCTGGCAGAACGCCGGTATCAGCGGTTCCGCAGGATGTAAGATATACGGTAACAGTTCAAGGTATATGAACTGTTACGATATACGTACAGGGGAAGGAGAGCTATGTCGGAATATGAACCATTGGTAATTGGGGAGTTAAATGTAAAATATCCGGTAATTCAGGGCGGAATGGGAATCGGGATCAGCCTGTCGTCTTTGGCTGGCGCGGTGGCAAAGGCAGGAGGAATCGGATTGATTTCTACTGCTCAGATCGGATTTCGAGAGCCGGATTTTAACCAGAATCCAAAGGCAGCAAACTTAAGGGCCATGGAATCAGAGTTAGCCAGGGCAAGAGAGATTGCTCCTGACGGAGTAATCGGCTTTAACATCATGGTAGCTACAAAGGATTACCCGGAATATGTGAGAAAGGCGGCAGAGATCGGAGCTGATGTGATCGTGTCCGGCGCCGGACTGCCGGTGAGCCTTCCGGAATATGTGGAAGATGTGGAAAGGCAGGATGGAAAGCAGAGAAAAGTTAAGATCGCACCCATTGTGTCATCTCCAAAATCCGCTTCGGTAATCTGTAAAATGTGGGACCGAAAATATCATCGCGCCCCGGATTTTGTGGTAATCGAAGGACCGTTGGCTGGAGGTCATCTGGGATTTTCCAGGGAGGATTTAACAAAATTCCGGTCAGACCGGGAGGATACAGATCAGGTTTATGACCAGAAGGCATATGATCATGAAATTCTGGAGATCCTGGCAGTGGTAGAAACCTACCGCAAGAAATTCGGATGTCCGATTCCGGTGATCAGCGCAGGCGGTGTATTCTCCAGGGAGGATATGGCCCATCATATGGCGTTAGGCGTAGACGGCGTTCAGGTAGGAACCCGGTTTGTGACGACTGAGGAATGCGATGCGCCTCAGAGCTATAAGGAGGCATATCTAAAAGCTCAGAAAAAGGACATTGTGATCGTAAAAAGTCCGGTAGGAATGCCTGGAAGGGCGATCTGGAATCCATTTTTGGAAAAGATATCAAAGGAACCAGAAACGATCACCCGCTGCTTCCGCTGCCTGGAGCACTGTGATCCGGTGAAGGCGCCTTACTGCATTACCATGGCGCTGATCCGGGCGGCTCTGGGGCAAGTGGATGAGGGTCTGCTGTTCTGCGGATATCATGCATGGCGCTGCAGTAAGATAGAGCGGGTGGAGGATGTGATGGCAGATTTGTGTGGATGATGGATTCTGTACAGGCATAATAGGGCGGGCCGTAAAGTCTGCTTTATTTACAATATAGAAAAAATGCTGAAAAAAGAATAAAACCTGCCTTTCGGCTATAGGATATAGAAAGCCGAAGGGCAGGTTTTTGTTATGTTAAATTACCTTTGGTCAGGAATGATATTGATTGGAATTGTGTGGGCGGCCTTTCACGGCCGTTTGGACGCAGTGACTATGGGGGCATTAGATGGAGCGGCGGATGCGGTTTCCCTGGGAATTACCATGCTGGGAGTGCTGTCCTTCTGGAGTGGAATTATGGAGATCGGACAAAAATCCGGTCTGGTAGACTGGCTGGCGGAGAAGATGGAGCCGGTTCTTCATTTTCTGTTTCCTAGGCTGGAGCCGGAGCATCCGGCTATGCGGTATATGGCGGTGAATATGATCGCTAATATGCTGGGGCTGGGGGCGGCGGCTACGCCTGCGGGGTTAAAGGCTATGGAGGAGCTGGCAGAAAGGGAAGCAGTCAATTGTAAAGGATGGCAGCGAATTGCCAGCAATGAGATGTGTACCTTTTTAATTATTAACATTTCTTCCTTGCAGTTGGTTCCAGTCAATATCATTGCCTACCGCAGCCAGTACGGAAGCAGTGATCCGGCGGCGATCGTGGGGCCGGCGCTGGCGGCCACGGTGATCAGTACGGTGGTGGGAGTGGTGTTTTGTAAGGGGATGGATCGAAGAAGGCGGAGAGTGTAGGCTCTTCGCTTTTATTTTAAATAGATAAAGAAATAAAAAGGATTAAAATGGTTTAATTCTATTAAAAATATGTTATAATGTATAAAATGAGATAGGAGGAAGAGATTATGAAGTTGCGTGCAGAAGATGTGTTTCGGCCGGGAGCATTTCCGGAATATACTTATATATCGCGAAAGTCAGCAGTCTCTGATTTATCATATGAATTTCGTTTGATGCAGGCAATTAAGGTTTCCGGGTTTTTAACTTCGTTAGTTGGACCTTCTAAAATGGGGAAAACAATTCTCTGTGAAAAGGTAATTGGTTTTGAAAATATAGTAGAAATTTCAGGTGCAGATTTTGAGGAAGACACTGACTTTTGGAAGTTGGTTGCAGCAAAGGCTGGGCTTGCTTATGAGGGTCAGTTTGCCTCAGAAAAGAAAATTGCAGAAACCAGTGATAGGTATACGAAGAAAGAAACGTTTTCTTTGACGAAGGACAAAATTATTGAGTATTATAAAAAGGAAAATCTTGTATTAGTAATAGATGATTTTCACTATGCTCCGGAAGGAAAACGGATGCAGGTTGCGCAGCAATTAAAGGACGCAATACGCAGGGGTTTTAAGGCAATTGTTGTATCGCTTCCACACCGGGCAGATGAGGCGATACGTCAGAATGCTGATTTGTCCGGCAGGTTAAGTCTGATTAACATGGAGCCATGGGAAGTGGCAGACTTAAAGGAAATTGCAAAGCTGGGATTCTCCAGATTGGATATTGGAATTGAGGATACGATTGCAGAACAAATTGCAGTAGAAAGTTTGTCATCGCCTCAGTTAATGCAATATATTTGTCTCAACATCTGTACAATACTGGAAATGTCAGGCGACCAGCAGTCCCGAATTGGTCAGGATATTTTAGAGACGGCATATCGTTATACAACAGCAAATTTTGAATATGGGGATGTTGTGTCGTTGATGAAGAAAGGACCAAATACACGAGGAAAAGGCAGAAATACCTTCCAGATAAAAGACGGACATCGCTGTGATTTGTATGAATTGATTGTAAAATCGATTGCGGAAAATCCGCCAATTATGAAATTGGAGTTTGAGGATGTGAAAAATCGAATATACAGTATGATTTCAGATGATTGTAAAAAACCAACCCCGCAGGCGATTAAGGAAAGTCTGACTAAAATGCAGGAACTGTTACATGGAAGAGAAGATATTTTTAAGGTCCTTGACTGGAAGGACGGCGTTTTATATGTTTTAGATCCGTTGTTTTTGTTTTATCTGCGGTGGGGAGGTAATAGTAAATAATATGTTTAATGGCATAAGAAATATGGGAGATGCTATAGAGTGTGTTCGGAATGCCACGGATTGTCAGATGTTTCAAAATGCGGTAGCGTCTTTGCGGGAATATATGAAAGGGCTCGGAATGGGGACGCAAGAACTTCTTGGATTGGAAAGAATTGCGTATTATCCTCAAAATGAATATTCTGATAAAGAGACAAAAGAAAATATGGAGGCTGCGAAGTATAGAGTAATTTCATATATTGAAGATATGTTGTGCGATAATGGAAAAGACGGACAGATTCTGGAAATCCTAAACAATTTTTATCTGTTTCTGGAAAATTTAATAGAGCGTAAACCACATAAAAGCGGAGGGATTCAGCAGGAACATTTGGAGGCTTTGAAAATAAAGAATGAATATGATGTGCAGCATCTGCTGTATGCCTGTATAAAACTGTTTTATCCTATGGCAAGGGCCGAGGTTAGTGAAGACACTGGATATGGCACGGTTAGAACAGATATTTTCCTGGATTTTGAGCATGTGATTGAAATAAAATGCACCGGAAAAAATATGAAATTAAAGAAATTAACTGAAGAAATAGAAGCAGATATGGTACATTACAGTGCGGAAAATATTTATTTCTTTTTATATGACAAGGAAAAAATTATAGAAAATCCTATGGTTTTCAGGAAAAGCTATGAGGAAAAAATAAAAGGCAAGAGAGTACATATTATTATTCATCAGCCTAAAATTCTGTAATTTGCAATATGATGTAAAAAGGAAGTTTTTTTCGATCCATAAAGAAATAAATGAGGTTAGGATATGTTGTTAAATGAATGCAATTCTCCTCGGATGGGTGTGTGCGTATATATGGGAAGCGATCGTTATCCAGATCAGTTTGTTTCAGATGTGGAACAAGATAGTAACTCGGGAATATAGGTAGTGTGCAGACTTACCTGATTAGTAACAAAAAACAACAGTTTATACGAAAAAAGGCAGCAATTGTTGTATAATATAAATATTACCGGAACCGCTGCGCGAACCCGGTAATCCGATTGACGGCGCAAAATGCGCGCCTTTTATGAGAATCTGCTTGCGCAGCTTCTCATAAGCTATATTACCAAAGCAGAAAAGGGGAATTTCATTGGACA
>JAUNOF010000175.1 GCA_030537215.1 Lachnospiraceae bacterium | reverse complement strand
TCTGAGAAAAAGAAAAACGGGAAAGACGGCCAGGTTTCTGAGAAAAAGAAAATCGGGAAGGATGGTCAGATTTCTGAGAAAAAGAAAGCTGGGAGAGACAGCCAGGCTTTCGAAAAGGGAAAATCGGAGAAAGAGAAACTTGGGAGAGACGGTCAGGCTTCTGACAAAGAGAAAGCAGGAAAAGGTGTTTCGAAATCTGAGAAGCAAGGACAGAAAAAGGCGGACCTAAAATCCGGAAACCCATGTCCGGTTGCCCAGCGCTGCGGCGGATGCCAGCTTCTTCATCTTCCTTATGACAAGCAGCTGAAACAGAAACAGGAATTGATTGAAAGTCTGCTGAAAGGAATCTGCCCGGTTCATCCCATCATTGGAATGGAAAATCCATGGCATTACCGGAACAAGGTTCATGCGGTATTCGATCATGACAAAAAGGGAAATCCCATATCCGGCGTCTATGAGGCAGGAAGCCACCGGGTGGTTCCGGTGGAGCGCTGCCTGATCGAGGATGAGAAGGCGGATGAGATCATCGGAACCATCCGGGGGATGCTGAAATCCTTTAAGATCCGGACCTTTGATGAGGACAGCGGCTATGGATTGCTCCGCCATGTGCTGATACGCCGGGGCTTTTCCACTGGACAGATTATGGCAGTGCTGGTAACGGCGTCTCCCGTATTCCCGTCAAAAAATAATTTTGTGAAGGCGCTGCGGCAGAAGCATCCGGAGATCACCACCATTGTCCAGAATATCAATGACCGGAATACCAGCATGGTGCTTGGAGATAAGGAAACGGTGCTGTACGGCAAGGGATATATCGAGGATACCTTGTGCGGCCGCACCTTCCGGATCTCCTCCAAATCCTTTTATCAGATCAATCCGGTGCAGACGGAGAAGCTTTATAAAAAGGCAATCGAGCTGGCTGCTTTGACTGGAAAGGAGCTGGTGATCGACGCCTATTGCGGGATCGGCACCATTGGAATCATTGCCGCGGCAGCGGCAGGGAATGTAATCAGTGTGGAATTGAACCAGGATGCCGTTCGAGATGCAGTAAGCAATGCAAAGGCTAACCATGTGGAAAATATTCGCTTTTACTGCAAGGATGCCACCTTGTTTTTATCCGAGATGGCACAGGCAGGGGAGAAGGCTGATGTGGTCATCATGGACCCGCCCAGAAGCGGAAGCACGGAAGTGTTTATGAAATCGGTAAAGGAGCTGGGACCGGCTAAAGTGGTTTATATTTCCTGCGGACCTCAGTCACTGGCACGGGATTTAAAATACTTTAAAACTCTTGGCTATCAGGCGAAGGAAGCCTGGCCCTTTGATCTGTTCCCGGGGACGGAGGAGCATGTGGAGACTGTGGTACTGCTGACCCGCAAAAAAGCAGAGCGTTAAAAAAACTCCGCTTTCCCAAAAGCAAACGGGAAAGCGGAGGGATTTTTTGCGCCTTCATCCAGGGAAAAGATTCCTTCTCATTCAGGAATTCCCTGTTGTTCGTCGGCTGTTTCAGAAATTGTCAGTCGTTTGGAATTTTGGGCCGCCAACTTTGCCAGCTGTTCTTCCTGCAGACGATCTCTCCACTCTACCAGGGAAGGGTCTGGGATTATTTCCATGATATGCTCAACAGGGCAATCCAGGATGGTGCATAAAACCTCGATGGTATGGGTGGACACATACATGTTCTTTTTCAGCCTGCCGATCTGACCGGCGCTGATCTCATAATACTTAATAAGTCGGTATTGGCTGATGTTCTTCTGCCGCATTGTTTCCCATAAACGTTGATAGGATACCATTGTTCTCACCTCCTGATTTCATTTAAGACCCTTATCCGTAAAATGCATATTATCCATAATTGGATAATATATCCCAGGGAAAAGATGGAAATGGCGGCGAACAGCAGGATTCGGTGATGCGGACTGGGGACAAGAACAGATGACAGAAACAAATAACAGAGGTGCTGGAATTATCAAACCTGCTATGGTAGGATAGAGGTAACGGTTCAGCAGGGGCTGCCCCAGCGAAGTGAGGGTACTGAACAGTTACGGATAGAGAATGAAATGGATCTGACAAAGAGAAAGCAAGCGGTAACGGGCTGCTACAGAATACCGTTGCAGCTGCCGGCAAAATACAAAAACGGAGGAATGATCATGAATGAGATACCGCGCCAAGACTATGAAGCATTCGTAGAGGAGCATAAAGAAGAAACCATAGAGTTGTTAAAGAAATGGGCATCCATTCCGGCGCCGTCCCACCAGGAGGAACAGAAGGCATTGGCGGTCAGGGACTGGCTGAGGGCTCAGGGAGCCGGAACCGCATTTATTGATGAGGCAGGAAATGTAGTATTTGAGATGGGATGCCAGGATGCCCAAAAGGTGCTCCTGTTTATGGCACATCTGGATGTGGTATTCCCGGACACAGAGCCATTTGTGATCCGGGAGGAGGATGGAAAGCTGTTGGCACCTGGAATTGGGGATGATACAGCCAATCTGGTACAGCTTATGATGGCAGTAAAGTATATTCTGACCCGGGGGCTGCAGCCGCCTAAGGGGCTGGGACTTGTTTTTGCGGCTAATACTTGTGAGGAGGGACTGGGAAATCTGAAGGGAAGCCGTTACCTCTGCACCAAATGGGGAAGCAGGATTGCAGCCTTCCTTTCCCTGGACGGTTACACCGGCTGGATTGTGACGAAGGCGGTAGGCTCCCAGAGGTATGAGCTCACTGTGCGGACGGAGGGCGGCCACTCCTATTCAGCTTTTGGAAATCCAAATGCCATTCATATTCTCTCCGGCATAATCCAGCAGCTGTACTCGGTGCGCCTGCCAAAGGAAGCCAAAACCACCTACAATGTGGGAACCATAGAGGGCGGCACCACCATTAATTCCATTGCGCAGAAGGCATCCATGACATATGAATTCCGCTCGGAATCCCATGAATGCCTGCATAAAATGGAGGAATTTTTAAACAGTGTCATTCAGTCTGTCCGGAAGGCAGGCTGGGATGTGGAACTGACAACCCTGGGAATCCGGCCATGCAACCAGGGGGTAGATGAGACAAGGCTGGGAGCGCTTTCCCTCTGCTGCCAGAAGGTGCTGGAGCGATATGAGACGGCAGCGCCGAAGACGAAGGCCAGCTCCACGGATGCCAATATTCCGCTTTCCATGGGAATCCCGGCCTGTACCGTTGGCTGTGTAAAGGGCGGCGGCGCACATACCAGAGAGGAATGGATCTGGATCGACAGCATGGTGCCGGGACAGAAGGCGGCGCTGGGAATGATTCTTTCTATTATATATGATGTATATGGAGATTTTTGGGGTGTCAGATGATTCAGAAAACGTCCGCTTTACAGCCATTCCGGATTATGGTAAGATAACTGAGAAAGTATTGAAATATAGTGAAAAATCGTAACTGTGAGGGTACGGAACCGTTACAAAAAATCAAAAGCAGCCGCGGAAATCAGCAGACGGCTGTATAAGGAGGATACTATGATTAAGCAGTTAATGGACAAGATTGAAAAGACAAAGGCACCGATCTGCGTAGGACTGGACCCGATGTTGAGTTATATTCCAGAGCATGTTGTTGCCAGATCCTTTGAGCAGTATGGGGAGACGCTGGAAGGCGCAGCGGATGCCATCTGGCAGTTTAACAAGGAGATCATCGACTGCACCTGGGATCTGATTCCATCTGTAAAGCCTCAGATCGCAATGTATGAGCAGTTCGGCATCGAGGGTCTGAAGGTTTATAAAAAGACAGTAGATTACTGCCAGGAGAAGGGACTGATCGTGATCGGTGATGCAAAGAGAGGCGATATCGGCTCTACCTCCGCAGCATACGCTGCCGGACACATTGGCAAGGTACAGGTGGGAAGCAAGACCTACTCCGGCTTTGACACCGATTTCCTGACCGTTAATCCTTACCTGGGAACAGACGGAGTAAAGCCTTTTGTAGATGTGTGCAAGACCAATGACAAGGGTCTGTTCATTCTGGTAAAGACCTCCAATCCATCCAGCGGCGAGTTCCAGGATAAGCTGATCGACGGCAAGCCATTATATGAGCTGGTTGCAGAGAAGGTAGTAGAGTGGGGCAGCGACTGCATGGACGGTGATTACAGCAATGTAGGCGCTGTTGTGGGTGCAACCTACCCGGAGATGAGCCGCATTTTAAGAAAGCTGATGCCTCACACCTATTTCCTGGTGCCAGGCTACGGCGCACAGGGCGGCACCGCAGAGGATCTGAAGTACTGCTTCAATGAGGATGGCTTCGGTGCAGTGGTAAATTCTTCCAGAGGAATTATCGCAGCCTACAAGAAGGACGCATATGCCAAGTTCGGTCCGGAGCATTTCGGTGAGGCTTCCAGACAGGCTGTGATCGATATGGCTGCAGACATCAATGGTGTACTGTAAAAGATACAGGAGGCAGCAAACATGGCAAAAGTAAAAGAGACTGCAGTGGTCATCAGCCAGGAGATGCTGGCTGATGGCATTTACAGCATGTGGATTCACACAGAAGCGATCGCGTCCCAGGCAGTGCCGGGACAGTTTATCGATCTCTATACAAGAGACGGCTCCAGACTGCTCCCAAGGCCCATCAGCCTGTGTGAGATCGACCGGGAAGGCGGGCGGCTCCGCATCGTATACCGGGTAGCGGGAGCCGGAACAGAGGAATTTTCCCATTACCAGGCAGGCGATCCGGTGGATATCCTGGGTCCTCTGGGCAATGGCTTTCCCCTTGAGGAAGCAGCGGGAAAGCGGGTATTTTTGATCGGAGGCGGCATTGGAGTTCCGCCTATGCTGGAGACGGCAAAGCAGTTAACGGGCGAGAAGCAGATGATTCTGGGCTACCGGGACAGCCAGATGTTTTTAAAAAATGAATTTGAAGCCTGCGGTCCTGTTGCGGTGGCAACGGAGGACGGCAGCGCAGGAACCAAGGGAAATGTGCTGGACGCGATCCGCAGTCAGGGACTGGAAGGCGATCTGATCTTTGCCTGCGGCCCCACTCCCATGCTTCGGGCATTGAAGGCATATGCCGCGGAGAAGGGCATGGAGTGCTTCCTCTCCCTGGAGGAGAAGATGGCATGCGGCATCGGCGCCTGTCTGGCATGTGTGTGCCAGTCGAAGGAAGTGGACGATCATTCTCACGTTCACAATAAGCGGATCTGCAAGGACGGTCCGGTATTCCGCGCAGAGGAGGTGGAGCTGTGATGAACATGAAGGTAAATCTGGCCGGTGTGGAATTTAAGAATCCGGTAATGGAAGCCTCCGGAACCTTTGGCTCCGGCGCTGAGTACAGTGAATTTGTAGATTTAAACCGCCTTGGCGCTGTGGTGACCAAGGGTGTGGCCAATGTTCCCTGGCCAGGCAATCCTACCCCCAGGATCGCGGAGACCTACGGCGGCATGATCAATGCCATCGGCCTTCAGAATCCGGGAATCGATGTATTTACCAAACGGGATATCCCATTTTTAAAGCAGTACGACACGAAGATCATTGTCAACGTCTGCGGCAAAACCACGGAGGATTACCTGGAGGTGGTAGAGCGCCTTGGAGATGAGCCGGTGGATATGCTGGAGATCAACATTTCCTGCCCCAATGTGAAGGAAGGCGGCATCGCCTTCGGCCAGGACCCGAAGGCAGTGGAGGCTATCACCAGAGCCTGCAAGGCACATGCAAAGCAGCCGATCATCATGAAGCTGAGCCCCAATGTGACCGATATCACCGTGATGGCAAAGGCGGCTGAGGCCGGCGGCGCCGATGTAATTTCCTTAATTAATACCCTGACCGGAATGAAGATCGATGTCAACCGCAGAACCTTCGCACTGGCCAATAAGACCGGCGGCTTATCCGGTCCTGCCATCAAGCCGGTGGCAGTCCGCATGGTTTATCAGGCAGCCAATGCCGTCAGCGTGCCGATCATCGGCATGGGCGGAATCCAAAACAGCGATGACGCATTGGAATTTATTCTGGCAGGCGCATCTGCCGTTGCCATCGGAACCGCCAATTTCCACAATCCATACGCCACAGTGGATGTGATTGATGGAATTGCAAAATATATGGAAAAGAATGGGATCGATGATATCAATACCCTGATCGGTGCAGTGAAGTAAGATGTGAGGCAGGGCAAATAGATGAAA
>JAUNOF010000026.1 GCA_030537215.1 Lachnospiraceae bacterium | reverse complement strand
TGTGCGGATAGAAATTTATGAAAACCAGCAGGGCAGTACAGTCAGCTTTATTAATACTTAAGTGGTCGTGCAAATGGACAAAAAATTTTTTGAATATTTGTGCAGCTGAACAAGATATTCCTATTTTAGTCAAATTGATTGAAAAGCAGAATGAAATTTGTTATGATTTAGCAGTAATATACAGATAATAGTAAATTGTGAAAGATATTATCAAAAATAACGTTTTCTTTTTCAATAAGGTGAGTGAAATGGAACAAACAATTTATTCCAGATATTCCTGCCGCAAATTTACAAAGCAGGCATTATCCAGGGAACAATTGATAAATATAATGAGAGCCGGCATGCAGGCGCCTTCTGCCAGAAATGAACAGCCCTGGGAATTTATCGCAGTTACAGAAAAGCAAACTTTATTAAAGATGGCAAAAGCCAGTCCTTATGCCACCTGCTTAAGGGAAGCAGCAGCCGCCGTTTTAGTAATGGCGGATACAAGCTTGACAGGAGACGGGGCCTGGTGGATTCAGGATATCAGTGCCTGTATTGAAAATATGCTTTTGGAGACAGTAAATCTGGGACTGGGAAGCGTATGGCTTGGGATGTATCCCAGACAGGATCGGGTGGATTATTTAAGAAAGATATTTAAGCTTCCAGCGTATTTGATTCCAGTGGCGGTGCTTCCTTTGGGATATCCGCTGGAGGCAGGTAACGCTCAGAACCGGTATAAGGAAGAACGAATCCACTGGGAAGGTTTTGGAGAGGAGAGGAAGGCAGAAGCATGAGTGTATATTTATCTGTTGCCCAGGCGCAGAATATTGTTTTTGAGCTGATGGAAATTGTACCCAGAGGAGTGAGTGTAACTGATGAAAAAGGCAGTATCATAGCCAGTTCCAATGCCGCTCTTTTGGGAAAAAATTCGCAGTTAGCTGCGGAATGTATTGAACAGGCCAGTCAGATGCAAAGCTATAATGAGCGCCATTACAGCGGCAATCGAACAGCCACGCCTATCTTTTTTCGGAATATATGTGTGGGAGCGATTATTATGGCAGGGGACGCAGAACGGATTAAACGGATTACATCCATTGCCAAGGCGGTAGGAGAAAATATTATTTGTCAGCCATATTTTAACAGTACGGAGCAGGTCAGCTATGTTATGTATTATGAATACATTTCAGAATGGCTTAATAATAAAGAAGAATATACTCTTTCTTTTATCCGACGGGGGGTAAGGATCGGAATTGATGTAACCCAGCCTTATTATGCAGTTGTTTTGGATGGTGTATGGAATCCGGTCAGTGCCCAGAAGGCAGTAGAGAAAATCTTGACAGGACCGAATTATTACCTGTGCAGGAATAACAGCTGTCTGGTGCTGATTTTAAGAGAGGGAGATAACGAAAGCATTATGGAGCAGATAAGCAGGATCTTCCATGATGTGAAAATTGCAATCGGCAGTGTGGAGACCAATTTAAACGCCTCCTTTGTAGTAGCGCAGAATGCTTTATTTGCCGGAAAGCATCTTCACCCGGGGAAAAGCCGTTATGATTACCGGGATTATGAATTTATCTATGCATTGTCCAGAATACAGGATTTAAAAATTAATCAAGGGGTATTGGAGCTTTTGGAACAGCCTCAGCACAGTGAACTGCTTCAGACGCTGGAAATGTATATTGAGGAAAGCGGCAATTCCGCTGAAGTGATCCGCAAGCTTTTTATTCACCGGAATACTTTAAAATACCGCCTGGATAAGATTCAAGAACTGACGGGAAAGAATCCCAGAAGCTTTCAGGATTTATTCTACCTGTATGTGCAGTATATCCTGTACAGGTTGACTAAATAGCAACGCAAACTACAAAATCAGGAGGAGGATGAATAATGAAGAAACAAAGGATTGGGTTACTGTTAGCATCAGCAATGATGTTAGCCATTGCATTGTGCGGGTGTAAGGAAAAGGTGCCTGACGAGACAACGGTTCAGACGGAAACGGAGATGGAGGAGAAGGAGGAGACGGAGCAGGCGGCTGCAAAGGATCCCAACCGAACGATCAAGGTGGGATTTGTGTTCAGCAATATTATCAGTACAGACGCGTGGGCGCAGACTTCTGAAAATGCCCGTTTGTATCTGGAAGAAAACTGTGAAAATATTGAAACCTTTAAAGTGGAAAATATTGCAGGCGGCGCAGACTGCGAGCGTGTTATGAGAGAGTATATCAACGATGGCTGTGAGGTGATCGTCGGCACATCCTTTGATTATATGGACTACATGCTGGCGTTGGCGGATGAATTTCCGGATATTGCTTTTATCAATGGCTCCGGCTATGACACAAAGGAGAATCTTTCCATCTATATTGCCAAGCTGGAACAGGGGCGTTATCTGACAGGAATGATGGCCGGGGAAATGACAGAGGTCAATAAGATTGGGTATTGTACCAGTATTCCGTTCCCGGATCCTATCAAGCAGTTAAATGGATTTGCAGCCGGCGTAGCAGCCGTGAATCCAGATGCAAAGGTAGTGGCATTGTGGTCCAATTCTTTTAATGATCCCACTACAGATGCGCTGTGCGCCAATACCCTGATTGATCAGGGCTGCGATTTAATCTGTATTGATTTAAGCTCCTCTGCGGTTGCCCAGGTATGCGAGGAAAGAGGGGTTATGTTTATCGGAAGTTCTGTGGATATGAGAGAATTTGCACCGACTCAGCAGCTTACTTCAAACTGCTGGACCTGGGGGCCATGGATGGCAAAGCAGGTGGAGGCAGTGCGCAACGGAACCTTTAAAGGGGAATGGTGCGAGCTGGATATGAATGATGAAGCAATCAGCCTGGCAGAATTCAGCGATGCAGTACCTCAGAATGTTATTGATATGATCGAAGAGCAGAAACAGAAATTCATCGAGGGAGACGAAGTATTTAAAGGCCCGATTTATGACAATACAGGAAAACTGCGGGTTCCGGAGGGCGAGATATTAAAGGGAGAGGCAGCTAACAATATGCAGTGGTTTCTTCCCAACATCATTGATAACTGGGCAGATAAACCTACTGATTAGTTAACAGAAGACATGGTGGAATGGAACAGGCTGCTGCAGAGAAAAGCGGACGGATTTTGTGAAAGATCCAGTCAGCTTCTTGCGGCAGCTTTCTTTATTTCATAGGAAAGTGCGTCCTATGAAACAAAAAACGCTCCGCGTGATCGCACTGCAGCGGATCGGAATTATGTTGCTGACGCAACCCGCCGCAGGCGGAGAATCCTGCAGAGCAGGATTCTTTTTTAAAGGGAAAGGAAGTTGAACATGAGCGGACGAGCAACCGTGGAGATGAAGGGAATCCGCAAGGAATTTCCAGCGACTCTGGCAAATGACGCGGTGGATTTTACGGCATATGCAGGTGAAATTCATGCGCTGCTGGGCGAAAACGGAGCCGGAAAAAGTACCCTGATGAATATTCTTACAGGAGTTTTGCGGCCGGATCAGGGAGAAATCAGGATCCATGGGAAGAATGCTTCCATGAAGTCCCCCAAGGATGCCTTAAAATTGGGAATTGGGATGATTTATCAGCATTTTAAGCTGGTAAAGCCCTTTACCGTGGCAGAAAATATTGTGCTGGGTATGGAAGAAATCAAGGTGCTGAAAAAGCAGGCTCTGGAAGAACAGGTGAGGAGCCTGTCAAATGAATATAAAATCGATATCAATCCGGTCTCCTATGTATGGCAGCTTTCCATTGGAGAGCAGCAGCGTGTGGAAATTTTAAAGGTGCTGTTTCGAAAGGCCAACATTTTGATTTTAGATGAGCCCACAGCAGTTTTAACTCCAGATGAGGTGAATGAGCTGTTTGCAACCCTGAGAAGCATGGCTGCCAAAGGGTGTACGATCATTTTTATTACCCATAAAATGCACGAGGTTATGGAGTTTGCAGACCGAATCACAGTTTTACGGGACGGACGCCTGGTAAAGGCGCTGAAAAAAGAAGAAACCAGCGAACAGGAGCTGGCGCAGCTGATGGTCGGCAGAGAAATTTCCATGGGACGACGGAATACGGAAAATACAACCCGAGAAAAGCAGATTTTAACCGTTCAGGATCTCACCGTTTTAAATGATAAGAAATTAAAAGCGGTGGATGGTTTAAGCTTTCACCTTTATGCAGGGGAAATTCTGGGGGTAGCAGGCGTTTCTGGAAATGGTCAGAAGGAGCTGATGGAAGCATTGGCAGGCTTGAGGACAGTGGCAGGCGGGCAGATTTGGATGCAGGATCAGGAGATCTCCAGGACATCTCCCAGAGAGAGAATCGATCGGGGAATGGCCTTCATCCCGGAAGACAGGTACGGTTTTGCACTGATCAAATCCATGACCGTGATGGAAAATGCCAGCATAAAATGCTATCGAGATCCAGGCTTCTGCAAACGGGGAGTCCTGAATTACAAAAAATTGGAACAGCAGTCCAGGGAATTCATCAAAGAATTTGATATTAAGGTGGGTGGTCCCAGGAGTCTGGTTCAAAGCATGTCAGGCGGCAACGCCCAGAAGCTGATTCTGGCCAGAGAAACCGCCAAGGAGCCCTCTATAATCCTTGCCAGCTATCCGGTGAGGGGACTGGATATTAAAGCGACAGAAAGTATTCATAAAATCCTGGTGAAGGAGAAGGCAAGAGGAGCAGGGGTTCTGCTGATTTCAGAGGATTTAGATGAGATCTTTCAGTTAAGCGATCGGGTTGCTGTGATGTATGAGGGAACATTTATGGGAATCCTTCCGATTCGGCAGGTTACACTGGAAAAAATCGGAATGGCAATGGCAGGTGCGGCACGGTTAGGAGGTGAGGACAATGGATGAGATAAGAAAAAGAAAAAAAGGGTTTTCCCTTGTAAGGCGAATGGATACTCCAGGATGGCTTCGCTTCGCAGTACCTGTGATCTCCATTGCAGGGGGCCTTTTGTTCTCTTCTGTGTTCCTGCTGGCATCGGGAGAGTCGCCTCTTCAGGTTTATCGTGTGATGCTGGGAGGAGCCTTTGGCTCTGCATATGGACTGGCAGAAACAATTGTAAAGATGATTCCTTTGATGCTGATATCGGTAGGTGTTTCTTTTGCGTTCCGGATGCAGATATGGAATGCAGGAGGGGAGGGACAGCTTCATATAGGAGCAGCGGCAGCCACCTTTGTAATCTTAAATTTAACTGGGTATGACAAAAAGACCACATTGACAGCAGCTTTTTTGGCAGCGTTTTTCTGTGCAGGAATTTATGGTTTGATTCCTGCTGTTATGAAGATCAAATGGAATGTAAATGAACTGATCACCTGTCTGATGCTGAATTATGTGGGCACACTGCTGATTTCCTGGCTGATTCAGGGGCCATGGAAGGACCCAACCGGCTTTGCATTCCCCAGAACAGCAAAATTCCCAAAGGCAGGAGAAATGCCGGTCTTTTTTGGAACCCGGATTCATGCAGGGGCCATCATTGGAATTTTGATTGCAGTATTACTCTGGTTTATTCTTGCAAAGACCAGATGGGGATATGAAATTAAGCTGATCGGTACCAATTCCAGAGTGGCAGAATATGCCGGAATCCCAGTTAAGCGCTACATTCTTACGGTCATGTTTATCAGCGCCGGAATTGCCGGGATCGCCGGGATGTCCGAGGTATGCGGCATTACTCACCGGCTTCAGGCTAATTTTGCAGCTCAGGTAGGGCCCTCCGGCATGACGATTGCTTATCTGGCCCAATGTCATCCGCTGGGAGCAGTGTTGGTATCCTTTTTGTTCGGGGCATTGTTAGTAGGAGGAAATTCGATTCAAAAACTGGGCCTTCCCGTTTCGACCGTACAGATGATACAAGGTTCGATTCTGTTTTTTGTGGCAGCGGGAACTATGTTTATGAACTACAGGATCGTGTGGAAAGAGAGGTAGGTATGACAGAAGTAATTATACTGGCAACTCTTACGGCAGCAGTGGCGCAAGGGACTCCGTTGCTTTTGACTGCCTTAGGTGAGATTATGACTCAGCGTTCCGGGGTTTTGAATCTGGGACTGGAAGGGATGATGCTGATGGGAGCCGCCTCCTCTTTTATTGTTCTGGTCAATACCAACAGCCTGATTCTTGCAGTGCTGGCAGGAGCCATATGCAGTGGGCTTCTGGCCTTCATTCATGGATTTCTGGCCATTACCTGCAGGGTTCACCAGGTTATATGCGGACTGGCTCTGAATATTTTTGCAGGAGGATTAAGCGGTTATCTGGGGAAGGATTATAACGGAATTGCAGCGCCCAAGGTTTTGCCTAATTTCAGGATTCCGCTGCTGGCGGACATTCCTTATGTTGGAGAGATTTTCTTTCATCAAAACTGCCTGGTTTATTTGTCCTATATACTGGTAATCGGGCTTACCTATTTGATCTTTCATACACAGATCGGGCTTAAGCTGAGAGCCTGCGGTGAAAATCCGGCAGCAGCCTATTCTATGGGAATTCATGTAAACCGCATCCGCTATCTCTATGTGATAATCGGCGGAATGCTGGCTGGAACCGGCGGCTCCTTTTTAATCTTAAGCACCGTCCCCAGCTGGGTAGAGAATATGACAGGAGGACGGGGCTGGATTGCTTTGGCAATCGTTACCTGCGCCATGTGGAAGCCGGGAGCAGCCATGCTTGCAGCCTATGTATTTGGCGGAGTTGAGGCTTTGGCTTATCAGCTTCAGGCGATCAGTGTAAATGTGTCCCCGGTGCTTTTAAAGATGCTGCCTTATCTGGCGACCATTATCGTACTGGCAGCCGTTTCCATTGCAAACCGGGATAAAGGAGCAGCAGGTCCTGAAGCGATGACCACGCCTTTTATTGCAGAGGATAATTAGTATGGTGATCCAGGCTGAAAGGAACCTTTTGAAGGACCTTGGAGACCGGATCAAAGGAGGTAAACTTGAACAAATTGGATGATCAAAGTATAGGAGAAACATTTATTAAAAGGTGGTACGGCCTGATCGACAGGAAAGCACCGATCAGTGAAATTCTTCCGCTTACAGTGGGAGATAGAATCCAGGTAGACTTTCCGAATAATCCTCTGGACTGGAAGGGATTTCAGACCTGGTATGAGGGACAATGCCGGGATTTTACAGGACAGCATATTCTGCACACGGTAAAGGTGGAAATGAAAAATGAAGAGATGGAAATATTTTCAGAAATTACCTGGAAGGCAGTAGACAAAGATGGAAGGGATATTCAGTTGTTTCCCAATGTAATTCTTCGTCTTAAAAAGGAAGATGGATTTAAAGTATATTATTACGGCTGTACAGATCGGAAATAAAAAACAAACAAAAAGAAGGAGAAACAGCTTTGCGCTGTGAAAAAAAACATGGAAAAGAAGAAATTCGACGGCAGTATCAGTGAAATTATGGTGGCGTATAAACCAGATGGAAGCCTGGATTTTCAGCCTGTGAGAAGGATGGTAGAGTATCAGATCAAGAACCAAATTGACGGTTTGTTTATGGGCGGTCTCTCTACCCAGACCTACCTTCTTTCCATCGAGGAAAAGCGTCAGGTGGGAGAAGAGCTGTTAACGGCAGCAGCCGGAAGAGTCCCGGTCATGATGAATGTGATGGAGGATTCGATTCGGGATGCAAAAGAACTGGTAACGGCATATATGGATATGGGAATGGATGCGGTATGCATCTCCCAGCCTTCCGTATTCCCCTATACGGAGCAGGCATTGTATGAATTCTTTGATGAGGTAATCCCGAAGGAGTACCCAACTTATCTATACAATGTGCCTCAGACGGGAAACACCTTATCCCCCAGACTGACAGCCAGGATCGCCAATGACCATCCGAATGTTCTGGGATATAAAGACAGTACACAAAATATTTCAGGACTTCAGGAATTGATCAGTCTGGTAAAAAAAGAGGATTTTCAGTACATATCCGGCAGTGATGCCATGACTCTCCCTATGATGGCCCTGGGCGGGGTCGGTGTAATATCTGCAGTTTCTGTGCCGTTCCCCAAGGTAGTGTTGGATATTACAGAGGCATTTTTTAAGGGAGATATGGAGGGAGCCTTAAAAGCGCATCGTTTCTGCATGAAGGTGCGGAAGCTGCTGAAGAAGGCCACCGATATGAATGGCTATTACTATGCCTGCGAGCTCCTGGAAATGCCGTTCCCCGGCAGGCGGCTGCCCAGGCATATGACGACCATTACAGAGGAGCAGAAAGCGGTGATTAAGGCCGGACTTTTGGAGATGGGCCTGATATAGGAGGAGAGCAGGATGGACAAACAAGTGGTTGTGTTAGGAAGCTGCAGCGTCTGCCACGTATTTACAGCGCCCAATCTCCCGGTTAAGGGAGAAACGGTAATCGGAAATGATTATCATATTGTGGTAGGGGGAAAAGGTTCAGGTCAGGCCATCGTAGCCAGTCGGTTAGGCAGTGATGTGTATATGCTGCAGCGTCTGGGAAATGACAGTTACGGAAGACAGCAAAAGGAACTGTATGAAGATATGGGAATGAGTACGGACTTTGTCTACCTGGATGATACCGCACCTACCGGAAGCGGCGGAATTTTTGTGGATGCCCAGGGACAGAATAAGATCATTATTGTTCCGGGAGCCAATGGAAAGGTAAGCAGCCAGGATGTAGATGGAATTACAGAGGTTATCAAAGGGGCTAAGATTTTGGGGGCTCAGTTTGAGGTTCCGGCAGAAACGGTAGACTATGCGATACGGCTGGCAGATAAGCTGGGCGTGCGTACTCTGCTGGACCCGGCCCCTGTGGAGCCATTTGATGAAGAACTGTATTCCTGTATCTCTATTATAAAGCCAAATGAATGTGAAGCCAGCGAACTCACCGGAATTCCGGTAACGGATGCCGAGTCCGCATTTCAGGCAGGAGAATGGTTTTTGGAGAAAGGGGTAAAGGAAGCCGCCATCGTCACTTTGGGAGAAAAAGGAGTTGTGCTGGTAACAAGAGAGATGAAAAAATATTTTCCGGGAATCAAAGTTCCCGTGGTTGACACCGGAGGTGCCGGAGATACCTTTGCAGGAGGTCTTCTGGCTGCATTAAGCCGTGACTGGTCATTGGAGCAGTCCGTACGTTATGCCCAATGTGCCTCTGCTCTTTGCGTAACCCGCAGCGGTTCCTATTCCTTAACCAGGGAGGATGAGGTGGATGCGCTGTTTTTGAAGATCTATGGGGAAGCGTGCCAATAAAAGAGAATTGCAGATTAACCGGTTATTAGAAAGATTTGGAGGAAAAAGCAATGGAGAGAGAACAGATTTTTCATGCAGTTGACCACACCCTTTTAAACCAGGAGGCTACCTGGGAGCAGATTCAAGAGCTGTGCGATGATGCAGTTGCCTATCACACCGCTTCCGTATGTATTCCGCCTTCTTTTGTAAAGCGAGCCAAAGAATACGTGGGAGAGCGTATGCGGATCTGTACGGTAATCGGCTTTCCTAATGGATATTCCACAAAAGCAGTGAAGGTTTTTGAAACAAAGGATGCAATTAAAAATGGCGCCGATGAAATTGATATGGTAATCAATATCGGGGACTTAAAAGAAGGGAATTATCAGGCGGTAAAAGAGGAGATTCAGGCAATCAAGGAAGCCTGCGGCTCACGGATTTTGAAGGTAATTATCGAAGCCTGCCTGCTGACAGAGGAAGAAAAGATCAAGATGTGTCAGCTGATAACAGAGTCCGGAGCCGATTTTATAAAAACCTCTACCGGTTTTTCAAAAGGAGGAGCCACCTTTGAAGATATTGCGCTATTTGCAGCCCATGTAGGTCCTTCTGTCCAGATGAAAGCAGCCGGGGGAATTTCTTCCTTTGCAGTTGCTGAAACATTTATTCAGCTAGGGGCCAGTCGGTTGGGAACCAGCCGTATTGTAAAGCTGGCCAAGAAATTATAAAAATATGGGAGCGCCACCCTCTTTTGAATTAGAGGGTGGCTTTTATGTTTCATAGAAAGGGTGTTCTATGAAACATAAAACGCTCCAATCAGAATTTCATTATTTTTCGTTCCGCCAGCGAAATTATCTGATACAGCACGGCCGACATGATGCACAGGACCACAATAGAAGTTACCACCATGGTCATGGCGAAGGTCTGGGACCCATAAGTAATCAAATACCCTAATCCTGCTCTGCTGGATAAAAACTCTCCAATGATCACGCCTACCAGGCAAAGTCCGATATTCACCTTCATATTGCTGATGATCAGCGGAATGGAGGAGGGAAGAAGCACCTTTATCAGCACATCTTTTTTCGTCCCGCCAAGAGAATCGATCAGTTTGATTTTATCGGGATCCGTTTGTGAAAATCCGGTGTGGAGTGTTAGAATCGATCCAAACAAAGCCACGGAAACTGCGGCCACGATAATGGTCCTGGTATGATTCCCAAGCCACACGATCAGAAGAGGGGCCAGCGCAGATTTCGGAAGGCTGTTGAGTATTACCAGGTAAGGCTCCAGGATCTCGGATAAGGCGCGGCTGGACCACAAAAGCAGGGCGGAGGCAAGGCTGATACCTACCACCAGCAGGAAGGAAAGGATCGTTTCCATCAGGGTGACGCCAGTGTGGAGAAACAGGCTGCCGTCCTTTGCCATGGAGCAGAAGCACTGAACGATCATGGTTGGACTGCTGAAGATAAAGCTGTCGATCCAGTCAAATCGGGCAGCCAGCTCCCAGAGTGCCAGAAGGAGGACCAGAAGCATAGTGCGGGTGATCCTTACCTGACGCTTGTGAATCAGCTCGGCAGTCAGAAATTCTCTTTGACTGGGAGAAAGGGATGCAGCTTCCAGGGGGTTTTTGGTTGACAGACGGCTTGAGAATGGACTAAACCTCATCATTGCCTTTCAGCTCCTTCCAGATCAGATTAAAATAATAGGAAAATTCGGGGGCATTTCTGCGCTCCATCGGGCTTAGTGTGCAGCGCTCGTTATCGGAAAATACAACCGGAATAATGGTTTTTATCGTTGCCGGACGGGCGGAGAGGACGATGATCCGATCTGCAACACTGATGGCCTCTGAAAGATCATGAGTCACCAGGATAGCTGTCTTGTGAGTTTTACGGATGATGGAACTGATGTCATCGCAGACGGACAGCCGTGTCTGATAATCCAGGGCGGAAAATGGTTCGTCTAACAACAGCAGATCCGGTTTTAAGGCAAGAGTTCGAATCAGGGCGGCTCTCTGGCGCATACCGCCGGAAAGCTGGGAGGGCCGCTTATCCTGGAATTGATCCAGGCCGTAGGTTTTCAGCATCTGGAGAAGCTGGGAGCGGCTGTCAGCGTTGAGACGTTTCTGGATCTCCAGTCCTAAGGATACGTTGGACAGAATGGACCGCCATTCGAAGAGATGGTCCTTTTGAAGCATATATCCAATGGTGTCTCTGGCTTCTGACAGCGGTCGCTCATCAATTAAGATAGAGCCGGATTCTGGTTCGGCTAGTCCGCAAAGAAGGGAAAGAAGAGTAGACTTTCCGCATCCGGAAGGTCCTACCACCGCCAGAAATTCTCCAGTTTCTGCTGTGAAAGATATATTGGTAAGAGCTGGCGTTTCTCCTTCCAGGGAGTGGTAGGAGTAGCTGATCCCGCACACTTTAAGTTTTGGTTCCATAGGAGTCCCCTTTTCATTCAAATATACTTTATGATATGAAAAGGAGATGGAAAGTTGATTATAGGAATCAATAGGAGCTGCCGATTGATTGGATAAAAAAATAACGGAAATCACCAGCAAATCCGGTCCGAAAAACAGGAAAAACAGGATGGCGAAAATGACTACGCGATCCTGCTTTTACCATGGATTTTGTTGTAAAAATAATATAAAAAAACAATTCAAACCAGTGGATTATACCATAAATTATCCAATTGTACAAGGAAAAATACAATCTATAGGCAAGACCTATTAATTGCAAAAAAACATCGGGGGAGCATCGATTGGATTTTTGAGGACAGCTATTATATAATTTAACCATCGAGATTGTTAAAAAAATATTTAAGGAGGAAAATAAACATGAGCAAATTATCCGCAGAAGAGTTCCAGGCATATTTAAAGCAGATCCGTGAGTTAGCTGAGGGACCGTTAGAGGAAATCCAGAAGGAGGTTGAGGTTACCAACAAGTTCCCGCAGGAGTTCTATGACTTAGCTATCGAAAACAACTTATATCGCTGCTCTCTTCCAGAAGAGTACGGCGGATGGGGCTTAAGCGAGCTTGAGATCCTTCAGGTACAGGAAGAGTTCTCCAGAGGACCGGGCGGAATGCGTATGCATCTTCACTATGCAATGGACTTAAACTGGAGAATCTTAGATGATTACGGCAGCAAGGAACTGAAGGATGAGTACATGAGCAAGTTCCAGGACAAGTCCGTATTTACCTGCTTCGCATTAACCGAGGCTACCGGCGGAACTGGTGCTGACTTACATACAACTGCTGTTAAGGACGGCGACTGCTACGTGTTAAATGGTGAGAAGACTCTGATCTCCCATACCGACTGCTGTGAGTTCGCATACGTGATCGCTGTTACCAATCCGGATTCCCACAAGGATGACAGATTATCTGCATTCTTTGTACCAATGGATGCTCCTGGATTCGAAGTAATCAACATGCCTCACATGATGGGCTGCCGCGGTGCCGGACATGGTGAGTTAAAGTTCACCGACTGCAGAATCGACAAGAAATACCTGTTAGGAAGAGAAGGCCAGGGCCTTGAGATCGCAATGCACTCCTTATCCGTATCCCGCGCTCATATCGCAGCTTCCAACTTAGGCATGGCTCAGAGAATGTTAGAGCTGTCCTTACAGTATGCTGCTGACCGCGTAACCTTCGGCAAGCCAATCGGAACCCGTCAGGCTATCCGCTGCAAGATCGCTGATATGTCCATGATGGTACATGCTCTTCGCTGTATGGTTTACGATTTCGCAAAGGCTTACGAGGAGAACCCAACCGGCGAGTACATCGAGGAGAAGGCTGCTATGTGTAAGTTATTCAGTATCGACACTACCAGAAAGGTCAGCGACGAGATGCTGGAGATCTTCGGTGGCGTAGGCTACTTCGAGGATTGCAAGTACGGCCCGGTAGAGCGTCTGTATCGTGACTGCCGCGCAATGTGGTTAGAGGAAGGCGCTCCAACCGTTCAGAGAATCACCATTTCCAGAAACACCATCAAGCACGGTGCTCACATGGAGTATGTTCTGTAATTAGTTTGAAAACATATTAATTTAGCAGTGCAAAATGCAGCTGGCTGCAAACCCGTTGAGAGCTTGCTCGCATGAGGGTTTGGGGCCGGCTGCATTTTTACAGAGGGCAAAGCAAATTTAATTTTCCCCACTCGTACCGCGTTCATTATATATAAAAGGAGAGACCAACCGTGAAACCATTACAGGGAGTAAAAGTCGTAGATTTAACCACCTATTTAGCCGCCCCCACCACTGTCCGCGTATTAGGCGAGTGGGGCGCAGATTGTATTAAGATCGAGTCCGCGAAAGGCGATCCGGCCAGAACCCAGGGCGCCGTATTCAATATGCCATACAACGATGATGAAAATCTTGCCTTCGATGTGGCAAACTTCAATAAAAAATTCATTACCCTGAACTTAAAGGACCCTAAAGGACTTGAGATCGCATACCGCCTTTTAGGCGAAGCAGATGTATTTGTAACCAATACCAGAACCAAATCCTTGGTAAAGCTGGGGCTTGACTACGACACACTGAAGGAGAAATTCCCAAAACTGATTTTTGCTCAGGTACTTGGCTACGGGGAAAAAGGTCCTGAGAAGGATACCGCAGGCTTTGACGTTACCTGCTACATGGCACGAGGCGGTGTGTTTGGAACCACCGTTAACCGGGGCGACGCTCCTATGATTCCAACCAATGGATTTGGTGATTTCCAGGTATCCATGGCTCTGGCATCCGGCATTTGTGCAGCTTTATACGGAAGAGAAAAGACCGGAAAGGGTGATAAGGTTACCATCAGCCTGCATCATGCAGCGGTATATGCGCTGAGCACCGGACTGATCTCCGCACAGTACGGCAACCAGTATCCGAAGAACCGTATGGAGGTTGTTAACCCATTTAATGACGTATTCCGTACCAGCGACGGTAAGTGGGTCTGCATCTGCTGTCCGGAATATGACCGTGACTATGAAAAGATGTTTACTGTTTTAGATGCTCCTGAGATGCTGACCGAGGAGGCAAAGGCAAAGTACCGCCGCTGTGAAGCCATCAATGCAAACGGCTTGAATGCAGAGGTAGTAGGCGCTCTGGACAGAGCAATTGCCAAGTTTACCCGTGAGGAGCTGATGGCAAAGCTGAAAGCAAACGATATGCCTTGTGAGGCTTGTATGGAGCCGGTTGATATTTATAAAGATGAGCAGGCTGCTGCAAACAATGTTCTGGCGAAGATTCCATATCCGTCAGGCGAGCGTTTCCTGCCAACCAACCCGATTCGTTTCGGCAACATGGGCGAGCCGGAGTATGTGATCGGCGGTTCCCAGGGTGCACACACCATTTCCATTATGAAGGAGCTGGGCTACTCCGATGCAGAGATCGAGGAAGCGTTGGCAAGTGGTGCAGCAACCGGCGAGACCAAGCTGAGAAAGCTTTAAATTGGAAAATTCTTGCAACTGCAAAAGTGTTGAGCAGTTACAATTTCTTCTATATTATAATAAAGAAAGGTGAAATGATATGAGCTTACTTTACACCGATGAGCAGAAGGAACTGATTGCCATGGTCCGTGAGATGGCAGAGAATGAGATCAAGCCTTATGTTCAGGAAGCAGATGAGAAAGGCGAGTGCCCAAGAGAACTGTTTGACTGGGGATTTAAGATGGGTCTTCATATGCTGGAGATCCCGGAAGAGTACGGCGGAACCGGTTTAAGCTACGAGACTACCGCAATGATTTTTGAAGAGCTGGCAAAGGTAGATGCGGGCTATGCCATCAGCTTTGTAACCTCTTTCGTGGCTCTGCGAAATGTAATTCTGGCAGGTACTCCTGAGCAGGGCAAGTACTTTGCAGATGTGGTAAAGCCAGGCCGCTTCGCAGCATTTGCGCTGACTGAGCCCAATGCAGGTTCGGATCCGGGTGCTATGAGGGCAACCGCAGTGAAGGACGGCGATGACTATATTTTAAATGGAAATAAGACCTTTATCACCAACGGAGCTTTAGCGTCCATCATGGTTGGCTTCTTTAAGACCAGCCCGGAGAAGGGCAATAAGGGCATTTCTGCCTTTATCATTGATGCAGACGCTCCTGGCATCACCATCGGTAAGCATGAGAACAAGATGGGTCTTCGTCTTTCCAATACCACCGACGTTACCTTTGAAAATGTAAGAGTTAAGGCATCTGCTATGTTAGGTGCAGAGGGCAGCGGCTTTAAGCTGGCATTAAACGCATTAAACCTGTCCCGTGCATTCGTAGCTACCATGGCAGTAGGCATTATGCAGCGTGCACTGGATGAGTCTGTTAAATATGCAAAAGAGAGAAAGCAGTTCGGTCAGCCAATCATCAACTTCCAGATGGTTCAGCAGATGCTGGCAGACATGGCGATCAAGATCGAAGCTTCCAGATGTCTGGTTAACAACACCATGAGAATGATGGACAACGGCAGCCTGGTACAGAAGGAAGGCTCCATTACCAAGACCTTCGTTTCCGACTGTGCACAGGAAGTAACCTCCAACGCAGTTCAGATCTTCGGCGGATACGGCTACAGCAAGGAATATCCGGTTGAAAAGCTGATGCGTGACTGCAAGGTGTTCCAGATCTTTGAGGGTGCAAACCAGGTTCAGAGACTGACCATCGCAAATGTATTGAAGAAGGAATATAAATAAGGAGGAAGCAAGATGAACATCGTTGTTTGTATTAAGCAGGTTCCGGATACGACTGAGATCAAGATCGATCCGGTTAAGAATACATTGATTCGTCAGGGCGTTCCCAGCATCATGAACCCATTTGATAAGAATGCTTTAGAGACCGCACTTCAGCTGAAGGATGCTTACGGCGGAAAGGTAGTTGCCATCTGTATGGGGCCGCAGCAGGCCAAGGCTGTCTTAAGAGAAGCCATCTCTATGGGTGCTGATGAGGGATATCTGATCACAGACCGTGCGTTCGGCGGCTCTGATACCTATGCAACCAGCTACATCCTGTCTCAGGCAATCGAGAAATTAGGACCGTTTGATGTGATCTTAGGCGGTAAGCAGGCGATCGATGGAGATACCGGCCAGACTGCTCCAAGTATTGCAGAGCATCTGGGTGCAACCCGTCTGACCTATGTGCTGGATATGAAGGTAGAGGGCGATACGGTGATCGCACGCCGTCAGGTTGAGGAAGGCATCGAAGTAATCGAGACCAAGTTCCCGGTACTTTGCACCGCTACCAAGGAAAGCAATAAGCCAAGATATGCAACGGTAAGCCGCAAGCTGTACTCTCTGCGCTGTGAGATTCCGGAGCTGACCTTTAAGGATTTCCCGGATATTGATACCACCAAGATCGGCTTAAAGGGTTCTCCTACCAAGGTAAAGGCAACCTTTACGCCAAAGCGTACCGCAACCGGCGTAACCATCGAGGGCAGCAGCCCGGCTGAGATGGCAGGCTCCCTGATCACCAAGCTGGTAGACGCGAAAGTACTGTAAGGAGGAGGGTTACACCATGAGCTTTGAGACATGTAAGGATGTTTGGGTATTTATCGAGTGCTTCCAGGGTCAGCCAAAGAGCGTAGGCTTTGAGCTGTTAGGACAAGGCCGGAAGCTGGCAGACGGTTTAAAGCAGCAGCTTTGCGCCGTTGTTATTGGAAAGGATGTTGACGCAGCCGTTCAGGGCGCAGCTTGCTACGGCGCAGATAAGGTATATGTGGTAAAGGGCGATGAGTACGAGAACTACACAGCAGATGCATACGGACATGCGTTCCTGGAGCTGGTAGCAAAGTATGATCCAAATACCATTTTGGTAGGGGCTACTGTAAACGGCCGCGATTTAGGTTCTAAGCTGGCTGTCAGCCTTCACACTGGTCTGACTGCTGACTGTACTGCATTGAGCGTGGACGAGGAAACTGGAAATGTAGTTTGGGAGCGTCCTGCATTCGGCGGAAACCTGTATGCGCAGATTCTGTGCAGCGAGACCCGTCCGCAGATGGGCACCTGCCGCCCAGGTGCATTTAAGAAGCCTCCGGTAAACGAAAATAATCAGCCGGAGATCATTGAAGAGGAGATCCATACTCCTGCAGAGCAGATCCGCACCAAGGTGGTTGACTTTATCAAGGCAGCCGAAGACCAGGGCATGAGACTGGACGAGGCAGATGTGATCGTGTCTGGCGGCCGCGGAATGAAGAACGCAGAGAATTTTGCTGTGCTTCAGGAGCTGGCTGACGTATTAGGCGGAACCGTAGGCTGCTCCCGTGCAGCGGTAGATGCAGGCTGGATGCCCCAGAGCAAGCAGGTTGGACAGACCGGTTCTACCGTATCGCCAAAGATCTACTTTGCATGCGGAATTTCCGGTGCAGTACAGCACGTAGCCGGAATGAGCGAGTCCGGTACCATCGTAGCGATCAATAAGGATGAGACTGCTCCTATCTTTGAAGTGGCAGATTATTGCATCGTAGGGGATTTATTCGAGGTTGTTCCAGCATTAGTAAAGGAATTGAAGGCAAGACAGCAGGGATAATTCCGGATTAATTCTCTTTCCAAACAAAAGCTGTAAACACGGCAGGCGGAGTCCGGGTTTCCCGGACTCCTTATGAGGGGAAACAAGAGTATGTTTGAAGAGATAAAAATTAATCCTGAGATGAAACGCAGGTATCTGGAAGCCGGATACTGGAGCGACAGGACATTGCTGGATTGCTGGGAGGAAACGGTAGAGCGGTATCCGGACCGGGAGTATGTGGTGGATGACAGAGGCTTCCGTTACACCTACCGGCAGCTGGATGAGGCAGCATCGAAAGTGGCAGCTTACCTTCTGGAAAAGGGAGTGAAGCCCAGGGATGTGATATCGTTCCAGCTTCCTATTTGGAGTGAATTTGCACTGCTGACCATCGCGTGCTTTAAGGTGGGTGCGGTGGTTCACCCCATTGCCATGTCCTATGAAGAAAAAGAATTGATCCGAAGCATGAATGTCACCGAATCCAAAGCGTATTTCGGACCTACCTTTTTTTACAAAACGGATTATGAAAAACGGATTCTGGCAGTGATGGATCAGATTCCTTCCTTAAAGGGCGTGGTTCTTCTGGATTATGCCAAGGAGCGTGAGAGCCAGCTTCCTACCTTGAATGAAATTCTAAAGCAGTATCAGCCGTTAAAGAAGGAAGAATGCGTTCATGAACTGACAGGAGAGGATATTGCAGTGATCCTATGTACCTCTGGAACCACGGGAGGCACCAAGGGAGTTCTGCTTTCACACAATAATATCCACTACAGTGAGGATACCTTTAATAAGGAACTGAAGCTGACAAAAGAGGACATCATGTTCATGCCGGCGCCGTTAAATCACGCCACTGGTTTCGATCACGGAATCATTGCCCCCATGCTGATTGGCGCCAAGCTGGTTCTGCAGCAGAAGTATTACTGCAGAGAAGCCATTGATCTGATGAACAAGGAAAAATGTACCTATTCCATGGGTGCTACCCCGTTTATTTATGATATTCTGCGGGAACTGGAAAATAATGGAGGAGAACTCCCCTATCTAAAGTTTTATCTCTGCGGCGGAGCTCCAGTACCTGGTTACATGGTTGAAAAGGCCTGGAAATTTAAGATTCTGCTCTGCGAAGTGTACGGTTCTACCGAAAGTGCGCCTCATGTCTTTGTAAGACCGGAGGAAGCCCTTGCCTTAGACGGAACCACATCCGGAAGGACCATGGGAGCCATCGAGGTTAAGGTGGTAGATGATAACGGTGATGAGGTTCCCAGAGGAACTCCAGGAGAAGAGGTTTCCAGAGGTCCCAATGTATTTGTAGGATATTTAAAGGCCAGAGAAATCACCGACGGTGTGCTGGATGATGAGGGATGGTTTCACAGCGGCGACCTGTGCGTCATGGATGAAGCCGGAAATATCCACATTATCGGGCGGAAGAAGGATATGATCGTCCGAGGAGGAGAGAACTTAAACTCCAACGAGATCAATGATAATCTGGAAGGCTGTCCGGGTATGGGCGACCATACCATTATCGGAATGCCGGATGACCGGCTGGGAGAACGTATCTGCGCTTTTGCAGTTCCCATGCCAGGATATGAAAGCTTAAGCCTGGAGGATGTAAAAGCTTATCTGAAGGAGAAGGCAGTGCCGAAGCGGTTCTGGCCGGAGCGGCTGGAGCTGATTGACCGGATTCCCCATACCGGCAGCGGCAAGGTGAAAAAGTATCTGCTTCAGGAGGAGCTGAAAAAAAGAATGAAGGGATGATAGTTGATGATCGAGCAGACATTCAGTGCCAGAAGATGTCGGGATACCAGAAAGCCCAGAGCAGGTGAGTGCCCGGATGTAGTGTTTTACCGCTGCAGCATATGCGGTGCGCTGTTTCCCGTAACTGGCGGCCAGACACTGGAGGACAAGGAGATTATCTGCTGCGGCCAGAAGGCAGAGCGGCTGGTTCCGGTCACGCCGGAATCAGTCTGCGATTCCCTGAAGGTGAGTTATCAGATTACAGGTGGTTACAATGACAATGCGGTAAAGGTATCCTGGAGGTCTTCGGGGAAGGCTCCGGAGTGGATCTATTTAAAGACCTTTACTGGAGGGTACTTAAAATATGTAGCAGAAACCAAGCGTTCTCCCATGGTATTTGCACTGGCAGATACAGATGCATTTGCCTACTGCGATGAAGATCCCTGCCTGGAATGTGTGTTCCGGTGCAAACGGGGATTTGTCATTTATGTGTACGGGAAGGAAGTGGGGCTGATCCAGCTTCCGCTGGATAAGATGAATGCCCAGTGGCAGACCGGCGCAAAAAATCCGTAGCAGGGGGATAGCATGGGATATGTATTTTTTTACCCTGAATTGTTAAAAAAATAACATATTTCATAGAAGAAAGCTATGAATTAGAAAAAACTAATAGGGGGTAAGGTTATGAGCAACTCAAATGTTTCAAGAAGTCAGCAGGTTGACTGGAAGACCGTATTGGTATTCGTATCGATCGCATTCAGTTCCCAGTGCGGCGGCGGCTTCGCCTCTGGTTCTACGCCATGGACCTATTTTTTCCGGAATACCGGTTTCTATGGCATGCTTCCGGTGGTGGTGCAGCCGTATTTCTGCTTGTTTATGCCGCTGGTGGTGGCAGCCATTAACTGTTTTGCGATTTATTTCTTTATGAAGTTTGCCATGGATTTCCGCACCTTCGACTACAGCAACTTTCTGGCGAAGTATGGCTCCAGATTCTGCGGCGGTATTTTTGCGAAGCCCATGCAGTATATTTATGAGTTTAACTTTAACTGGCTGCTGATCGTGTGTATGGCGCTGGCATATTCCACCTCCGGTTCTGCATTAAATGAGCTGACCGGAATTCCCTATCTGGCTTCTACACTGATCATCGGCGTTCTGATGTTCGTGCTGTGCATGAAGGGAACCGATCTGGTTCGGAAGAACGCAGTATTTATGAGTGCGGTGATCTTCATTGCACTGGTAGCCGTCCATGTTCCAAACATTATCTTTAATGTGTCTACCGGAAGACTTTCTACAGAATTAGCAGTTATGTCGGAGCAGATGAACCAGGATATTGCAGCCGGACTTGGCAGCTATGTGAAGTACCTGCTGGTGGCACTGTGCTGGGCCTACATTTTCTCCGGTCAAAACCTGGCAGGCTTCGGCGCTTATGTTAATCACGCACAGCTTTTTACCAACAAGAAAACACTGCGTTGGGCGGTTGTCCTGTCTGTGATTGCCAACTGGGCATTCCTGGAAATGAATGTAATCAATCTGGCATCCAACTACTCTGCAGTTTATGAGGGCTGGTCAAACGGAAAAGCAGTTTACACCATCCTGGTGGTACAGAACGGATTAGGTTCCGGTGCACTGAAGACAGTGCTGCTGACCCTGATCACCATTGCTATCTTCTTTGCTACCATCTCCACTGCCATCAACTATGCCCAGGGATTTAATGACCGTATCTTAAACTGGTATCAGAAGACGAAGAACGAAGATCCGAAGGTTTCTGCTGCAAAGCGCAACAAGCGAGGAGCTATCCTGACGCTGCTTTATGTGATCCTGACCTGGGCGGTATCCCAGATGGGATTGACGGCATTGGTATCGAAGGGGCTGACTTTTGCATCCATCATCACTCTGTTTACACTGATCTTCCCGACAATTATCAATGTAGTGATCAAGTGGCCGGATGCAGATTATGAGCACCTGAAGAAAGAGAAGTAAAGGGAATGTAGAATAAAAACGAATTGTATAAGGAGGAAAAGCTTATGTTATCTGGTATAGGCTTAATTATTGCTATTGCACTGATGATCTTTATGATCGCCAAGGGAATCGACATGATCACCACAGCAACTGTAACGGCAGCGATCATCTTAGTAACCAGCGGATTGAATTTCTGGGAAGGAATGCTGGGCGCATTCTCGGAAGGCGCCGGCGGTTTTGTTACCTCATGGTTTCTGATCCTGGGACTGGGCGGTATTTTTGGTGAACTGGTAAACCAGACTGGCCTTGCTACCAAGATCGCAAAATCTCTGTCCCAGGCCCTTGGCGCAAAGCGTGTCGGTCTGATCATGCTGATCTGTACCTTCTTTATCACCTTGTTAGGTATTAATGGATACATTATGGTATTCGTATTATATCCAATTGCAGATAACCTGCTGCGGGAGAACAAGATGGACCGCCGGCTGCTTCCATTCTTAATGATCTGCGGCGGCGCCAATGCAAACAGCTTTGCATTTTCCATGGATATCTGTAACGTAATCCCAAGCAACTTCCTGGGAACCTCCTTAGGTGTTGCTCCTGGATTATCGGTAGTATTCTCCGCAATTACCTGTACCTGCTATGTTCTGTACTTTAACTTTGCACAGAAGAAAAGCCGTCAGAAGCATTCCGAGGCAGAGCTGCTGGCAATGTATGTGGACAATAACGTTGTAATGAAGGATGAAGAGCTTCCGAATCTGGTATTATCCCTTCTTCCTTTCGTAGTGGTACTGGCAACGGTAATGGCTACCACCAGCCTGGGAACCTCCACCAGCTTGGCAAGCGCTCTGTTGGTTGGCGTGGTTATCATCATTGTAACCCAGTTTAAGAAGATCAAGAACTTAAAAGCATCGGTGAAAAACGGCGCAAGCTCCGGCTTAAGCACCATGCTTACCGTAGCGGCTGTAATCGGTCTTTCCAAGATCCTGACTCAGGCTCCTGCATTTGCAGCCGTTCAGTCCTGGGTACTGAATATGACGCTGCCGATCTACTTAAAGACATGGGTAGGAACGATGATCTGCGGCGCACTGACTGGCTCTGCCATCACAGCCGAGACTCTGTTCCTAGAAAGCTTTGGGCAGGCATTCCTGGATGCAGGCGCCAATATCAACGCACTGCACCGTATCGTTGCCGAGGCTGGTATTACCTTGAACAAGCTGCCGAATGCTTCTCCGGTTATCATGGAGACCTCAGTGTGCAAGTGTACTCTGGCTGAGAGCTACAAGCATGTGGTGATCGGCTCTGTGATCCCTTGTATTATTGCAGGATTTATTATCACCATGATGGCAACCATGGGAATTATTTTCTAAACTTTAAATAACAAGCTTTTATCCTGCCTGAAGACCGTTCTGGTTTCCGGGCAGGATACTTGTGGTTTGAAGTGTACGCGAAAAACAAAAACAGAATGAATCACAAAGGAAGGCGTTATATGAATTTATCACAGTTGTATTATTTCCGGAAACTGGCCCAGCTGCAGCATTATACGAAGGCGGCGAAAGAACTCTATATCACCCAGCCCAGTTTAAGTGATTCGATTTCTTCCCTGGAGCAGGAACTTGGAATTTCCTTATTCCAGAAGGAGGGAAGGAATGTAAAGCTGACCAAATATGGACAGGAGTTTTATGAATATGTGAATGATGCGTTAAACCAGCTGGACAAAGGCATTGCAGTGGCAAAGAGCAAGTCCGGGGCGATGGGCGGCATGATTGATATCGGCTGCATCCCCACCATCCTGGGCGACTATATGCCCAATGCCATTCAGAATTATCGGGTAAAGAATCCAAAGGCGGTGTTTAATATCTATCAAGGCCATACGCTGCGCCTGCTGGAGGAATTAAAAAAAGGCAAGTACGATATTGCCTTCTGCTCCAAGGTAGATGATCCGGAGCTGGAATTCGTTCCCATCCTGGCGCAGCAGCTGATCCTGGTAGTCCGCAATGACCATCCGCTGGCATCCAGGGAATCGGTGGAGGTGGCGGAATTATCGAATTATTCTCTGACCACCTACCGGGAAACGATTCCCATCGGCAAGATCGTCCGGGCAGTCCTTAGGGAAAAGGGGGTGGAGGCCAGCTTCTCCTACGATGATGAGATCTCCATCGGCGGAGTGGTGACGGTCACCAATCAGATCGCCATTGCTGCGGACACACCGTATCTGAATCAGTTTGACCAGATCAAAAAGATCACCATATCCGATATCCCTGCGGACACCCGCCTGGTCTATATGGTGTACAGTAAGAAAAACTATATGGCAAAGGCGCCGGAGGACTTTGCAGAATTTTTGGTGGAGCATGAGCGGAAGCTGCCGGATTTTATGATACAGACGGAGCAAAAAGTCGTGAAAAAGAATGATCGAAGGGGAAGAAAGCAGGAAAACTAAAAAAACCCTTGCTTTTTTTCGCCATAAGTGTTATCATAGATACGATAACAAGATAAGGTTAGATAGTGAGAGTGGGCATACGTCCACTCTTACTTTTATGTCTAGTGTGCTGGTACGTTATTCGTTGAAATATGAACGTGTCACTACACTAGCTCCTGTGGAGAAAGGAAGGTGGTGCGAAGATGACAAAGAAGGAAAGCTATGAGTCAAGAACGGAGAAGTTCCTCCTGCCTTTGGTGGAAGAGCACGGATTTGAGCTGGTTGATGTGGAGTATGTGAAGGAAGCCGGAAGCTGGTATTTAAGAGCCTACATTGATAAAGAGGGTGGAATCGCAGTGGATGACTGTGAGGTCATCAGCCGGATCTTAAGCGATTGGCTGGATAAAGAAGACTTTATTGATGACAGCTATATTTTAGAGGTCAGCTCTCCAGGGCTTGGAAGGCCCTTAAAGAAGGAGAAGGATTTCGCCAGAAGTATCGGCAAGGATGTGGATGTACGGCTTTACAAGGCTCTGAACAAAAGCAAGGAGTATACCGGCACATTAAAAGCATATGATAAAGAGTCTGTTACCTTACAGATGGAAGACGACTCCGATCTGGTTTTTCAGAGAGCAGAGATTGCATTGATTCGTTTAGCCCTTGATTTTTAATACAGGGATGTTGTAGGAGGATAATCATGAATAAGGAACTTTTATTAGCATTGGAAATGATCGAGAAGGAGAAGAATATCAGTAAGGCAGTGCTGCTGGAGGCCATTGAAAATTCTCTGCTGACTGCCTGCAAGAACCACTTTGGCAAGGCTGATAACATCAAGGTCAATATCAATCCGGATACCGGTGATTTTTCTGTGTATGCAGAGAAGGAGGTGGTGGAGACTGTAGAGGATCCGCTGACTCAGATCTGCGTGGAGGAGGCTAAGCTGAAGAATCCCCGCTATATTCCAGGCGACCTGGTTCCGATCGCAGTCCAGTCTAAGGAGTTTGGCCGTATCGCCACCCAGAACGCAAAGAACGTCATCCTTCAGAAGATCCGTGAGGAGGAGCGCAAGGAGCTGTACAACAACTATTACAGCCTGGAGAAGGATATCGTTACCGGTATCGTGCAGAAGAATCTGGGACGGAACATCAGCATTAACTTAGGAAAGATCGATGCTGTGTTAAACGAGAGCGAGCAGGTAAAGGGCGAGGTTTTGCGGCCTAATGATCATATCAAGGTTTATATCCTGGAAGTAAAGGATACCTCCAAGGGACCGAGAGTTTCCGTATCCAGAACCCATCCTGACCTGGTAAAGCGTCTGTTTGAATCCGAAGTGGCAGAGGTAAAGGATGGAACGGTGGAAATCAAGGCTATTGCCCGGGAAGCTGGTTCCAGAACCAAGATCGCTGTCTGGTCCAACGATATCAATGTAGATCCGGTAGGCGCCTGCGTCGGCTTAAATGGGGCCAGAGTCAATGCAGTGGTAAATGAGCTGCGGGGCGAAAAGATTGATATCATTAATTGGGATGATAATGCTGCATATCTGATCGAGAATGCCTTAAGTCCGGCCAAGGTGATCTGTGTGGTAGCGGACGAGGAGGAGAAGGAGGCACTGGTTATTGTGCCGGATTATCAGCTTTCTCTGGCCATCGGCAAGGAGGGCCAGAATGCAAGACTGGCAGCCCGCCTGACTGGTTACAAGATCGATATTAAGAGCGAGACCCAGGCAAAGGAGCAGGGACTGTTTGAAGAGATGGGAATTGAGTACCAGGAAGATATGGTAGATTACAATTATCAGGAAGATGAAGCGTTCCAGGACGCAGAAACAGAAGAGGACAGCTACCAGGATGAGACAGATGAGTTCCCGGAAGACGGTCAGGAATGATTATGCGATAAAGGAAAAATAGAAAGAGCAGGAGTGACGGAAACGTGAGTGTAAAGAAGATACCGTTAAGGCAGTGTATCGGCTGCGGAGAGATGAAGAGCAAGAAGGAAATGCTCCGTGTGCTGAAGACAGCCGAAGGAGATATCCTGATTGACGCTACCGGACGGAAAAACGGACGGGGAGCTTACCTTTGCCCTTCAGGAGAATGTCTGAAAAAGGCAGTGAAGTCCAAGGGACTTGACCGGTCCTTTAAGATGGCGATTCCCAAAGAGGTATACGAAGCGCTGGAGAAGGAGATGGAAAAGCTTGGATTCTAAACAGAAAGTATTGAATTTGATCGGTCTGGCTACGAAAGCCGGAAAGACGAAAAGCGGTGAATTTTCTACAGAGCAGTCTGTGAAGAAGGGCCGTGCCTGTCTGGTGATCACAGCGGAGGATGCGTCAGAGAACACGAAGAAAATGTTTCGGGATATGTGCGTGTATCATCACGTGAAGTTCTTATGTTTTGGCACCAAGGCTCTGCTGGGCCGTGCCTGCGGCAAGGAGATGAGAGCATCTCTGGCTGTGGAGGATAAAGGGCTGGCAGAGGCGATCGGGAAACAAATGACTATGAACGGAGGTAGCGAAGTATGAGTATAAATGAGTTTGGAAAAGATATGGTAGAAGGACAGAGCGAAAAAGCAGCGTCCTCCGAGGGAAAGACCGGGGCAGGAAAGAGCGGTGCAGCTCCAAAGAAAAAGCTGGTAGCTGTGTATCGGCCTCAGAATGCAGAGCAGATCAAGAGCCGTCCGGCAGGTCAGAAGCGGCCGGCAGCTCCGGCTCAGGAGAATAAGTCTGCAGCTTCTCAGCAGACTGCAAAGGCAGCCGCTCCGGCTGCAGGAAGCCAGACGTCAAAGGCTACTGCGGAGAAACCGGCTTCTCAGTCCAAGGCACCGGAAAATAAGCCGTCAGAAAAGCCGCAGGCAGCCGAGGTAAAGAGCGAGGATGTACGCAGGGATGCCCAGGGAGGAGGCGCTGACCGCAGCCGTGAGGCTGGAAGAGACGGCCAGAGAAGCGGCTACCAGGGAAGCCGTGAAGGCGGAAGAGACGGCCAGAGAAGCGGCGGC